>JAFATG010000027.1 GCA_019244055.1 Acidobacteriaceae bacterium
GGATTTTCGGCGGAGGCCTTGAAGGCCCGGATTCAGGACCTGAACTCATTCCTTGTGATCACGGCGGATGGCGGATGGCGGCGCGGGAAGGAAGTCAGGCTGAAAGATACCCTCGATGAAGCTCTCACTGAGTGCCCCGACGTTCGCACCGTAATCGTTTACCGGCGTACCGGCTCCGCAATCGTGATGAAGCCTGAACGCGATACCTGGTGGCATGAACAGGATGAGCAACTCGACGACGCCCCGCCACTCGAACATAAAGCCGCGACCTGTGAAGCGCAAGACCTGGATTCGGAACATCCCCTTTACGTCCTGTATACGTCGGGAACCACGGGCCAACCCAAGGGGATCCTGCACACCACAGCCGGATATCTATTGCAGACCGCAATGACGATGAAATGGGTGTTCGATCTCCAAGAGAACGATGTCTACTGGTGCACGGCCGATATCGGCTGGGTGACGGGACACAGCTACATTGTGTATGGCCCCCTTACCGCGGGAGCGAGCGCGCTGATGTATGAAGGCGCGCCGGACTATCCCGCATTCGATCGCTTATGGCAAATCGTCGAAAAGCACAGAGTCACTATTTTCTACACGTCACCGACCGCGATCCGCGCTCTGATCCGCCAGGGCGAGCAATGGCCCAACGCGCACGATTTATCTAGCCTGCGCCTGCTCGGCTCAGTCGGAGAACCGATCAACCCAGCCGCCTGGGAGTGGTATTACCGAGTGATCGGCAAAGAACGCTGTCCGATTGTAGATACATGGTGGCAAACCGAAACGGGTTCGATCATGATCGCACCCTTGCCCGGCGCTGTGCCCTTGAAGCCTGGATCCGCAACGCTACCTCTACCGGGGATTGTGCCCGATATTGTGGACACTCGCGGTCACGCCATGGGCAATAATCGCGAGGGATATCTGGTCATCCGCCAACCGTGGCCGAGCATGGTGCGAACCATCTGGGGCGATCCTAAGCGATTCGAGGAACAGTACTGGTCACGCGTACCGGGCGCGTACTTCACAGGGGATGCAGCGCGGCGAGACGATGACGGTTATTACTGGGTCCTGGGCCGCGTAGACGATGTGATGAATGTCAGCGGACACCGGCTCAGCACCATGGAGATAGAGTCCGCGCTCGTTCACCATCGTGCCGTAGCTGAAGCGGCAGTGGTGGGCAAACCTCATGAGATCACCGGCCAAGCAGTCTGCGCCTTTGTCACGTTAAAGAAAGGCAATTGGGACCATCAAGCCCTCGGCGTCGAGCTGCGCCAGTGGATAGCGCATCAGATTGGACCGTTCGCCCGGCCGGACGAGATTCGCTTTACTGACGCCCTGCCGAAGACGCGTAGCGGAAAGATTATGCGGCGTCTGCTGCGCGAAATCGTCACCACACACGCAGTCACCGGCGATGTAACGACGCTCGAAGATCTCACCGTAGTTTCACGATTATCAGCCCAGCAAGACGAAGAATAGCTCCAACATTAAGGCATCACGACGATCAACTCAACCTGTGGGTTCGGGAAATCCGCGGGAATCCACGCCGCGAAGTTGCGTGAGCGCTTAATGGCTTCCCAAGCCGGTCCGTCTTGGTTCAGACTGAAATACTGATAATTTAACTTCACCGCGATCGCGTTCGGCGGTATGGGCAAGTGCCGCATCGGTACTCCCGGCAGCGCGTTACGGACCAGATGTTCCAGGTGGTTTGCCGAACACGCCTTGATTAGGCGCGGTCCCTTGGCAATCAGGTCTGCCTCGGTCATCTCGGCGTTGATCGCCAGGTATAGCTTCGTGTTTTGCAAGTATTTGTCATCGTCGATCGGCGTCGCGTAGATTGACGGGCTTGTGTTGCGCAACGGAAGCGAAACGAAATTACTTGGGATGACGGTTTCGAGAAGGAATCGCACTTTATCATCGAGGTCGCTAATGCGCGGACCCAATTCCCGGTGATCATACAGCGGCAAATCGCGTGGAAGAATCTTGGTCGAAAATGTGGTGAGCGCTCCGCCCAGCGCATTCATCAAATTGAACAGCAGTTCCGGATGGCCCCGCCGTACTTCGAACAGGTGCCGAAGAGGCGGAAGAAAGGAGTTCACCGTATACAGAAGCCAGAAGCTCGCGATATCGGAAGCAGTAAATTCGGCCAAACCCTGGCTCTTCTGCCGCCGCATGCCAGACAGAGCCGCGCTCTTCGCCGTCAAAATCTCAAGCAGGCGGCGCGCGATGGACATGAGGTATTCGCTGGCTTTGATGTCTAGCACGGGGGGAACAAAATTGGGATCGAGCTGCAAAATGCCGCTGTCCGTGCGCATCACACGTGCGATCTTCATGGCGGGAATGCCCTCTCGCGCCTCGCGATCCACCAACAGCCGGAAGTTCTTGCGGGCAATCTGCACCGGGCGCTCTATTTGCGACGCATTTTCATCCCGCAAGTAGGCGACCTCCGCCGAATAGCGCGTATCCGCCTCCTCCATTGCCGATGTCGCAACATTCATATGGCCATATCTCCACGCCGGCACGGCCAAGTAGACATCGACAGTCTCGCGTGTGGGATCGAAATATGAGGCGAGAGGCTTTGGGGCCGGAGCAGTATCGTTTTCGGGTATGTCAAAGATCAGTCCGTCGGGGAAAAGGCCGGAAGCAGTGTCGATCGCAAGATGCCCGGCCGCAAGCGCTTCGCGATCGATCGTAAGCGTTCGGAAGCCCCAGGGCGAGAAGTTCAGTCCGTCGACGCGGAACTGCAGGAGGTCCTCATGGAAGACGTCCTGCGACTGCAAATGTTGCGGCGAGAGGAAGGTGCCTTTCGCCCAGACTACTGGTTGAAGTCGGCGCATGATCTCACTGGATGACTGTAAGCATACAGTCTCCCAAATGCTGTACTGCTGTTACGAATTGATCATAACTATCGGAGCGGAAATGGAAATCGATGCCGGCGTCATCTCGATGGTGCTCGCGCCGCACGAAATCGTTACGCCGCTTAAGCCGCTTATAGTGATGCTGCCTACCGAGGCTTGAATCGTGATATTTCCAAGATCGGCTTGGGTCGAAATGTTTCCCATATCGGCTTGAGTAGAAATATTGCCCATATTGGCCGTGGTGGAAATGTTTCCCATGCTCGCAGTTGTGGAGATGTTTCCCTGGTCGGCCGTTTGCGAGATGTTTCCCTGCTTCACAGTCTCGGTCAGATTGCCCATGATCGAGATCGTGCGTTTGCCCTGCTGCACATCAATCGAATCATCCCCGGTCTCGACGGTACGCGAATCGTTGACATGAATTTTGGTTGTACGATTGTTCTTGACCGTGCGGGTCTCATCATTCTTGATGAGAGAATTCCAATCCTTCTCCGCCTGGATGTAGATTTCCTCGTTCCCGATCTTGTCTTCGAAACGAAACATGTTGTAATTCGAAGTGCCACCACCGGGACTGCTGTGCGTTTGAATACCACTCTGGGTCTTGTTGTCAGGTAGCGTAAAAATCGGCAGGTTCTGCGAGTTATAGACACTGCCGACCACCACAGGGCAATCCGGATCTCCCTCGAGAAAGGCTACCGCGACCTCATCGCCAGTACGGGGAAGCCACTGCTGTCCCCACGATTTGCCGCCCCACGGCTGAATTACGCGCAACCAGCAAGCGTAGTTCGCATCCCGATCCCATGGGAACCTTACGCGAACGCGGCCGTACTTGTCGGGCCAGATCTCTTCCGAATTGCCGGCAGAGCTCTCATCGATTACCAGCGCTGTCTGCAAGCCAAGCACAACAGGTTTCGGCGTACGCTCCCGTTGCTTGAAAGGCACCGAGGCGTCAATGCACGTGAACGAATTCTCATACGCGGGCTGGATCACATCGCGGTTCCGGTAGTCCGGATATTGGAGCGCCTGGTGACTTGTTCCGGTAAGGAAATAGCTACCCGCGGCATCACCGCCGGTCACCATAATCTTGTAACCCGAAGTGAATGCCCGGCATAGTGATCGTCCGCTTACCAGAACACGGTTCGCTTCCTGTTCCTCTATGCGCAAAGTCGCAAGCTTCTCGCCCTCGGGCTTTACATCCCCAATCCTCGATTCAGGCTTGTTGAACTTTTTAGCGTGGTCACCGGGATAATCATAGACTTCGTAACTCTTCCCTGCCTCGCATACTACGTTGGAAACTTCCGAGACCTGCAGATCATTGGAGGGCATTTCATGGTGATAGTCGCGAGTGGTCCATTTTCCCGTGTGGATTCTTTCTTCCACCGACCACTCGCGGATAGTATCTTCCAGATTCTGCACTCCAGTAACGGGCGAATACGCGAAAGTCGACTGATTCGGCAGGCTCTCATAGCAGCTCGGAGCATCGCCAACAATCATGGTGTGGTTGCCGTCTTCGTGCGCGAAGTAATAGTAGATGCCCTCGGCCTCCATGATCCGGCTCAAAAATGAGAAGTCCGTTTCGCGGTATTGAACACAGTAATCCCAGGTCGTATAGCTCTTTGTAAGCTTCGATTGGAATTGCGAGCTGAATCCTGACTTGGAAACCACCTCTTGGATGATGTCAGGAACGGCCTTATCCGAAAAGATGGAGCAGTTCGACGATAGATTGAGGAGAGAAAACCACGGCACTACCGCGGCAGAGTAATGAGCGAACTCATCATCCACCGCGCCTTTACTGAAACTCTCGCAAATGCCATTGATGTATTTCGACTTGCCCTCTTCAAGGGCAATACGAATAGTGAAGGGCTTGCCGACGAGATTATGGGGCTTTATCTTTGCTGGATTGTCGCTCTGTACGTCGGCCACCAGGTCGAGCACAAATCGAAAAGGCCGCGACACGCCTTCCTCTCCCGAGAGGCGCTCCAACAAGAGCACGTCTTTTCCAGCGGGTGTGGTCATTGCAAGTAGCCTGTTGTCTTGAGTAATGTCGGCCATGCGTCCTCTGACGAATTCGAACAAGCGCCACCTGTACGGCGCCCCTAAGATTGTGAAACGGTTCGTCTCGAACCGATCTTTCAACGCGAAACGCACAAATATGCGTCAGGTGTATTGGAAAGCTCCGTCCGCCCCAATCGTGACGTTAACCCTGCTCATCTTCTCGCCTTCAGCCATGCTGGTCAGCACCCGGCGGGAGATATCGGGAAGGAGCGTATTCGTGAGAATGTTGTCCACGTTGCGCGCGCCGCTTTCGACTTCCGTGCATCGCTTTGCAACCTCATCCACAACGTTTCGGTCATATTCGAGCTGAATCTTATGGTTCTCGAAGATGCGGCGCTTGATTTTGGCGAGTTTAAGCTCAACGATCTTCTTCAGATTCTCGTCCCGCACTGGATAATAAGGCACAATCACCATGCGGCCCAGAAACGCCGGCCTGAAGATCTTGTTCAGCTCTGGCTTGATCGCTTTTAGAATGCCTTCCGGGCTGGGCATTGTCTCCGGATCGGCCGTGAGCTTCGCTAATTGATCGGTGCAAGCGTTCGTGGTGAGAATGATAATCGTGTTCTTGAAATCGATCTCACGCCCTTCGCCATCCTCCATTCGGCCCTTATCGAAAACCTGATAGAAGAGTTCAAGCACATCCGGGTGGGCCTTCTCAACTTCATCGAGCAGCACCACCGAGTAGGGGCGTCGCCGCACAGCCTCTGTCAGCACTCCGCCTTCGCCATATCCTACGTATCCTGGAGGCGAGCCCTTCAGCGTCGAGACCGTGTGCGCCTCCTGGAATTCAGACATGTTAATCGTGATCAGGTTGTGCTCGCCGCCATACAAAAGGTCAGACAACGCCAAAGCCGTTTCCGTTTTTCCGACGCCGCTTGGTCCGACTAGCATGAACACGCCGAGCGGTTTGCCGGGATCATCCAGACTCGCGCGTCCCGTCTGGATTCTCTGGCCGATTAGCGAGAGCGAATGATCTTGACCGATAACGCGGCGCGACAGATGCTTGTCGAGTTCTAGAACTGTAGCGACCTCATCCTTGATCATCTTGCCCAGCGGTATACCGGTCCAGGCAGAGATAACTTGTCCGACGATCTGCTCGTCAACGCAGACCTGTGTCAAAGCGGTTTCCCCCTGCACCTGTTGCAATTCCTCGTTGAGCTGTACCAGCTTCTGCCGCAGCGCCGCGGCAGTTCCATTCGCTTCTGCGGTGGCGACTCCGGCCGTAACCGGCTCCGTCGTCCTTGCAGTAGCCGCATGCGTTTCTTCAGGGCGGGTACCCGCTGCGGCGCGCGAGCCACCGTTCGAAGCCGTTCCGGCACCATGCGAGCTCTCGGCATGAGATTCTAACTGCGCGCGAACATCTCGGATCTGTTCGACAAGCCCTTTAGTTTTGTCCCATTTGCTTTGTAACTGCTCCAACATTTGTGTAAGCGAGGCGCGCTGGGCCAGGAGTTGTTCGAGGCGTTCGCCGTGATCGGCGCCTGTAGCCGCTTCACGGCGCAAGATGCGCTCCTGCACTTCCAGATCATCAAGTTGCCGTTTCAAATCTTCGATCACCGAAGGCATCGCATTCTGACCAAGAGCGAGCCGGGCGCAGGCTGTATCCAGCACACTGACGGCCTTGTCCGGAAGCTGCCGCCCCGCTAGATAGCGATGCGAGAGTTTCACCGCGGCAGCAACGCCTTCATCGAGAATCCGCACTTGATGATGTTTTTCGAGCGCGCCGACAATGCCGCGCATCATCACCATGCATTGCACTTCCGACGGCTCTTCCACCTTCACAACTTGGAAACGCCGGGCCAGCGCCGGGTCCTTTTCGAAGTACTTCTTGTATTCAGACCAGGTCGTGGCCGCGATGGTGCGCAACTCGCCTCTCGCGAGCGCGGGCTTCAGCAGATTCGCGGCGTCATTTTGCCCAGCTTGCCCGCCTGCCCCGATCATGGTATGAGCTTCGTCGATGAAGAGAATGATTGGGACGGGCGATTTCTTGACCTCTTCGATAAGGCCCTTCAGGCGGTTTTCAAATTCACCTTTGATACCCGCGCCAGCTTGCAGGAGGGCTAAGTCGAGGGTCCGGACGACGACATTTCGAAGCGGAGGAGGAACGTCGCCCTGGGCAACGCGGAGTGCGAAGCCTTCCACGACGGCTGTCTTACCAACACCGGCTTCCCCGGTCAGAATCGGGTTGTTCTGCCGCCGTCGCATGAGAATGTCGATGATCTGCCGGATTTCCGCATCACGCCCCAGCACCGTATCGATCTTTCCGCGCTTGGCGTTTTCGGTTAGGTTGACGGTGAACTGATCCAGGTTCGGTGTCTTTCCTCCCCCTGTTTGCGGTGCGCCCGCGGCAGCTTCTGAAGCAGGAGCCGCCTGAGCGGGAGCGGCATCTTCCGGCGATCCATCCACAATGGAAACAAAATCGCGGCGCAACACTTCCGGCTGAATCGCCTCCAACTCCCGGCACGAATCCCGTGCAATGCGCGACAGCTCCTCATCCGATACCAAAGCGAGCACCGCAAAACCCGAACGAATCTGCCCCGCCCTGTAATCGAGCGAACCGATGCTCCACGCGGTCGAGAAGAGCTTAACTAGGTAAGGACTGAAGGACGGCGTTCGCGCGTTGCCGGTCTTGAATTTATCGAGTGCTCTGTTGAGCTGAGCCGTGAGCCGGGACTTGTCGATCCCGAAATGCTTCACAATGTGACTCAAGTCGTTGTCTTGCTGATCAAGCAGCTTCAACACCAGATGCTCGATTTCGATGTCGTAGTGCGTGCGCGACAAACACAGACCCGCGGCAGCTTCCGTCGCGCTACGGGTCGTGTCGTTCATCTTCCCGATAACCGCTTTTAGATTTACGTTCATGAGCTCCTCGTCTTCCCTTCCGCGCTCCGCGTGCAGATTGGAGGGTAAAGGTATGTTTACAACTGCAGAATTGTCTCCGAAGGATTGTATTCCAACTTCCGCGTCTTGGACCAGCTCACCCATCCCAATTGAGGCTTCGCTTCCCCGGAACCGCCGAGCTCCAACTCCGGCACATCTTCACTGGCAAGAATGAGCTGCACTTCGAAATCCAGTTCATCGCCTGCAAAGAATCGCACGATTTGTCGCAAGCGCGAATACGATTCCCCTGTTGGCAGGAATGACAGATAATGGTTCAGCCGGAGGGGACCAAGGACAACGCGGACTCGCGATTGCTGATCCCAGACTTCATCGCCGACCGTAGCCCCGAAGCCAAGCTGCGATGCAGCCGAAGGTTCATCGTCCAAGGCGCACTGCGCATCCATGTCCAGCCGGTACCAGGCGCCCAGGAACTGCTCAATCTGAACCTTTACTCCGAAATAATCAGTTAACAGTAACTGGAGTCCCTCGGCGCTGCGAGGCTGTTGTGCCAATAGCCCACCGTAGAAAACGAGAGCCTGATCAGGGAACCGTTGCCGGTCCTGGAGTCCAGGCGTCCCCAGCCCGACAATGTCCAAAAGATAATGCGAAAACTTGTCGCCCTCGCCCTGCTCGAAGGCCACTGGAAAGTGATATTTTTGCCACGCGCGATAAAAAAGCGAAATGAGGCGGTGATGGAAAATATCGAGAAAGTCCCGGAGAGCGGGATCGCGCGCTATCATGCGATCCGCGACCAGTTCGGTGTAGTACAAGGGCAGAACGCCCAGAGGTCCCACCGCGCCCATGAAGTTGACGCGCATCAGCGGCGGTCCGTCCTGGCGCTGCTCCAGTTCCTGAATCTGGCTCGCCGGAAAGGCTAAAGAAGGATGGACGCCGAAACGAACGATCTCCGAACGAGGCGTCTGGAAATGACCCACACTGCTGCGGTTTGGATAGAACCGGCGCAGCAGGCGTACCGCTTGAAAGAATTCGAACGAGTACGGCTCTGCAAAGAGCCGGTCCTCCAGTCCACCTCGTCTTAAAGAAGGATTCGCTGCCCCGCTCGCGGCTGCCATTGGCGAAGGACCTCCTTTCGCTGCCTTGTCCGAACCACAAGTTGGCTGAAGCTGTTCAAAGAAACGTACAAGCCCAAAAAGTATTCGAGTATCGAGGCAAACAGGAAAACACTCCCGGCGAACGTCTCCTCATCGAATTCGAGATCAACTTGAACCCCACGCGCGAAGCTGATCCCATGCTCCGACACGACACGGGCAAAGTGCTTCCGGCTCGCTAGGGCGGTGATGCTGGCTATTTGCTGATCGATCGCTTTCAAATCGGTAAAGTTGTAAAGCCGGAGAATCTCCTGCAAAGCGCCCCGGCCCTCTTCGACCAGCGACATGTAGTTCAGGGACAAGTGCGAAATCAGCCGCCACGCTAAACCTTGTCCGAGCGGAGGCCGCAGACTACCCGTCGGCTTTTGCAGCGCTACAATGCGCTTCACCGGCGACGTCTCTTGTAATTCGAAATCTCCCGCATCGGCGTTCAACTGAAGCCGCGCGGGAAGATCGCGATTCGTGCAGGTGCATTGCACAGTGAGAGTGTCTTCGCCGGTACTCGCCGCTTTACCCGAAGTGTCTACCAGCGAAATATACATTTCGGTGCCGGGATCGTCAGCCATATTCGAAGGGCGGCGCGTAGCGTACCAGAACGTCTGGTTGCCGCGTGTGCGGCCCTGGTGACTGGAATAAAAGGGCTCATACTCCGTCACGTCCCGCCGGTTCGGGCTGGATGATCGTACCTCGTCAATCGAGAAAATCTCGTACGAACTTGGCCACCGAAATCTCGGTATCACCGGATATTCGAACTTGGTCTGCTCCAGGAGAATCGGTTCCGCCTGCCGTTTGAACAGATTTACAACCGGGGTGCAACCCAGCCTGAATGTGTTTTCAGAAACACCCAATTCAAGCGATTGCTGCCGCTCTTTCCTATCAAATCGCGACAGCACGAAGACGATTTCTGCGCGGTCAGTAAAACCACCGCTTCCAACCGGCTGCAGATTGTTGATTTCGGCGAAAAAGAACTTTTCAGGAAAAGCAAAGTATTCCTGAAGAATGCGGTAGCCGGTAAAGGATCGGCGCGGGAACGGAAGGATCGCTTCATCGTCACGAAATCCCATGGCGCGAAGAGAATTGGGCGGCAGCTCCAACGGTTGCTGATCCGGTTCGTTCGGATTGCGCAGCAGGATGCGAATGCACTTGTTAAACAGCAGCTCGTAGAGCGTAAGAATCAATCCCCGCTCCCCGTTCAGATACAAGCGCAGTGAATCCAAGCCAAGCATCTTGAACCGGACGTCTGGAAAACAAGACAACTCCAGGCTGCACACCGCTTCCGCGCCCGGCACTCGCACAGCCGGTTTCAGCAGTTCCGGCGCTGTCCACTTCGCGTGGGAGACTCTCAACGGCGAAACGACCGTCTCATAGCAAGTCCGAAAGCTACACTGAGTCACTCCGTCCACACGGACACGTGAATGCAGAAGAGTTTCGCGAGGGATAGGAACGCTAGTCGCCAGTTTGTCCAGTTTGGGATCGACTTTGAATTCCACCACCGAGAGCGATGGCGTGGGCCGGAGGTAATGCGGATAGAGAACGTTCAGAAGCGACTCGGCAATCTCCGGGAAATCATCGTCGATCTTCAGGTGAATGCGCGCCGCCAGGAACGAGAAAGCTTCGATGAGCCGCTCCACGTGAGGATCGTCGGATCCATTCGGGCCCAGAAGCAGATGAGAGGCGACGCTCGAGTGCTTTTGAGCGAACTCGGCAGCCACCTGGCGGATGTACAGAAGCTCGTTCTCGTAATACCGGCTTAGTTCATCGCGCACCGGCTTGCCCCCGGACTGTACACTCGCCGCTCGAAAGTTGCAACAGCGTGTCGAAGCTCACGTGCTCGGGATTCGGATCAACCCGCAATAAGCCATCGATTGCAAACCGGAGCAGCGGCATTTTTTCCGTTTCGTTATCGATCAATGTGACTCGGACGTTCATCAATCTCGGTTCGAATTGCGCGATAGCAGTTTCGATCGATTGTGTTAGAAACTGCCGGTCCCGGTTATCCTTTGCGCTGCGAGAAGTGATGTCCGGTAGTCCGTACATGTACAGCGAATGCTGCAACTGGGAGCCTTCTGCTGCGACTTCGATCGGCTGGCGGGTATTCAGCAGCCACTCCAGATCACGTCGCACAGCATCCCGCAGCTTCTGGAGCGATCTCGACCGGCTAAGGGGCGGACCGGGAATTTTCAGTTCAGGATCGATCAGACGATCCAAAACAGAGAGCCCAATCGGGGCATCACCACGGCTCCGCTGCATAAGTGAGAATCCTATCCTAACTGATGAAACCTTCCTGCCGAAGCCATGCAAGTGTCTCCGGATTGGCGGTTCCCGTATCATCATTGAGCGTGGCGGCCGGGAGCTCCGGAAAATCCAGCAGAAACGCTTTCAATTCGGATCGCAACGCCTTAGCAGCGCCCGTATACCCAAGCTCCTCACAGGCTTTGATCGAGTACCGCTGCAGATCAAGCCAACCGCGCCCGACCGTGCTGCCCATGGCGGTCTCGGCGGTCTCCAATACGCCATTCCAGTTCTTGCCGGCAGCCGATGTCCTCAATTTCATTCTTACTTCCGAGGAAGGTGCCGGCAGCTCGGTAGACATAATGTCGCCCGAGGCGCGCACCTCGCCCCAGCGGAGCGCACGTAGCAGGAGATAAGGAACCGGACTGGCAGGAATCTTCCGCCGCAAGAACTGTGCAGCGGCCAACGCGTGTAGTACGGCCTGCTCCGGGTTCTTAATCTCACCGCCCGCGAACTGTGACAGATCGATGCCTCTTGCCAAGCCGTCGGCCGGTTCGGCCACATGCTCCCCGACCGCAGTTTCCGTGCCGGCTTCCTGCCCTGGCTCCGTGGTGATTTCGATGGGATCCGGATCTTTCTCGAGCTTCTTCTTGAGAAGCGCCCGGACATCCCGGGAGACCTCGCTGAGTGCGGTACGGAGCGGCCCGAAGGAAGGCGGGTCGTCGGTGAACTTCGAGTTGCAGAGACTATCAAGTGCCTGCAGAGCGTCCAATGCCGCTTTGCAATCGGCGTCGAGCTTCTTGTAAAAGGGCTTCGGAGTATCGTTGAAGTCCTTATCGAAGTCCTCCAGGGTAGGCTTCTTTTCCTTTATCGCTTCATCGCGCAAGGCTCGCCGCTTCGGGTCGGCGCTAGCTTCGCTCTCATAACCAAAGGTCTTGGCTTCCTGATAAGCGAACCAGTTGAACTTTCGCTTCTCCACCAAAGGAATGCTGCGAAGGGCAAAGCTCGGGTCAAAGGAGGAGCCAAGCCAGTTGAGAGGGCGCCCTCGCAAGTCGGCATCGCCGTCTTCAATCTCGGGATAAAGGGAGTCCCAAAAGCGGCCCACCAAAGCGGTAAGGAGTTGCAGGCCTGATTGCAACCCGGCAATTTGGTATCGATAGAGCCACGATTCCGTCAGCCAGGCAGCTATTTGAAGGTCCTTGCTCCGGTTGATCAGGGCATCTTCGCAGAGTTTAATGACCTTGTTGTAGTCGGTTGCTTTCGCCTCCCGGCCATAGTCGAGTTTGGCGACCACGGCCGGATCTTCGCGGCGCCGCGTCTCTTCGAGCTCGTCGTAGAGGACGTAGCGCAAATCGGTCCCGCTCGGGTTGTCCCCCGGAATCGGCTGTAAGAATTTCTCAATGTCGATATCGGGCATGAAACCGATCGCGGAGCGTTACGCAGGAGCTTGCGAGACTGCCGGTGTATCGATCTGCAATTCCCGGATTTCCAGCACCGGGAACTCCTGCTGATCCACCAACAAATTCTTCAGCCCAAAAGGAGCGATTTCACCGTTCTCATCCTCGCACCACTCTGTCACCCTGCCCAACCTCACTTCATCGTCCGGGTGCTGCCAAGACAGTGGTGAAATGGCAGGAACAAAAATCTCGCCGAGATCTCTGGAGCGGAAGGTCGGCCCGGTGATCAGCTTAGCCGGAACCCACAACAGATCTCGCAGCCGTTGGGGAGGTTCCATCCGGATCGCAGCGATATCTCTCAATGAAATCCACATGTAATCGCCGGCCGCGAAGATCTCCAGTTTATCGCCAATCCTCGTATCCGCGTCTGACAAGCTTTTGAACGGCTTGCCATTGAGCTTACCCGTGACGGGGGCCGATGCCCCGTTAACTATGGGCTTAGGGAAACTTTTCGTTTCGAACATCTGCTGGCGAGTTCGCTCGGCGTTCAAAGCAGACTTATACAGAAGCGTGCCTAGAAAGGAATCCTTGTTTCCTTCCTGTTCGAGAATGTTGAGTTGCTTGTCAGCGCGGTCATAGTCTCCAGCAAAACAGAGCAGCTCGAACAGAAATGTCCGGCTGCGCTGATCGGCAGGATTATCTCTCAATTGAGAGGTCAAGGCCGATATAGCTTCGGTAAGCTTACCGGCCTTAAACAAGTCCTGTGCGGTCATCGGAGCGAATTACGAAGTCGCTTCCGTGTTCTTCGAAACGTCCCAACCTGCCGGGATCTTGGTCCCCAGCTTGCCGGTCGAGTCCTGCGGCCAATAGGTGATCGTCAGAGACTTGCAAGAGAGCGATAGCGATTCGGATGGCTTACCGCCCCCGGCCGCTCCGCCCCAACTGATGCTGTCCACAAACACTTCCGTCATGTCGTACTGATAATAGATCTGCGTTGTCTTATCGCCTGTGGCTTCGCGGACAAACATATTGCCGGTCTTAATGTGAGTTCCTTTGCAACAGGACAGGAACAGCTTCGGCGATGCTTTGTCGAGCTGCTTCTGCAGGCTCAGGCTGCTGATATCTACTTTGCCCGCCCCGCTTCCTGTACCGAACGCGACGCTGGATGGGTTCGAAGCGCCGTTGCTAAAGCTGAAGATTTCGATCAGCTTCTCTGCCCCTTGCTTCTCCGACTCCCCATCAATGCCGTCCAGCTTCAAAAAAATTTCAACTGCCATTAGTATTCTCCTTTGTAAACACACGAGTACTGCACGGGCCTCACGGTCCGGTTATTTGTTGATACGAGTCTGGCTAACTACTTACCCTTTAGCAGCGGGAAGATCCGCTACCAGACGCAGAGAAACGCCGATTTCGTCTAATTGGAAATGCGGCCGCAGGAAAGCGATGGCGCGATAAGCGCCGGGCTTGCCTGGCACTTCGACAACTTCGATCCGAGCTTCGCGAAGCGGGTTCTTCGCCTTAATTGCCTGCGAAGCGTCGTCAATTCCGACTACGTACTGGTTAATCCAGCGGTTCAGGTCGTTCTCGCATTCGACGCGCGAAGTAAAGCTGCCGATGCGATCGCGCATCATCGCCTTTAGATAGTGAGCGAAGCGGGAAACCGCCATGATGTATGGAAGCTGGGCCGAGAGCCGGGCGTTCGCCGTGGCATCGTCCTTGTCGTACACCTTTGGTTTTTGCGCGGACTGCACGCTGAAAAACGCTGCGTAATCTCTGCCTTTACAGTGCACCAGCGGAATGAAACCGTTGTCCGCTAGTTCCTTCTCGCGGCGGTCCGTGATGGCGACCTCGGTGGGACACTTCAGTGCAATGTCTCCCTCGTCGGTCCTGAAGGTGTGCGCCGGCAAGCCCTCCACTACGCCACCGCCTTCGACCCCGCGAATCGTCGTGCACCAGCCGTATTGCGCAAATGCCGTAGTCAGGCGAACTCCCATGGCGTACGCGGCGTTGGCCCATAGATATTTGCTGTGATCGGTGCCGTCTACGTTTTCGTGGTAGTCGAAGCCTTCCACCGGTTTTGTATCAGGGCCATACGGGAGCCGCATGAGAATACGCGGCATGCACAGTCCAACATACCGTGAGTCTTCGCTCTCGCGGAAGCTCTTCCACTTAGCGAATTCGGTGCTCTCGAAAATCTTGCTGATGTCTCGAGGCTGTCCAAGATTCGCGAAGCTGTCGAGGTTCATGAGCCCAGGGCCCGCGGCAGCAAAGAAAGGCGCATGCGCAGCCGCGGCTACGTGCGAAATTTTCTCTAGAAGTTCGATGTCTTCGGGATGTTTTGTGAATTCGTAGTCGCCGATGAGCGCGCCGAACGGATCGCCGCCAAAGACGCCATACTCCTCTTCGTATACCTTCTTGAACATCGCGCTCTGATCAAATTCCGCCGCTTTCTGCAGATCGCGTAAAAGTTCCTTCTTGGTCGCCGGAATCACCCGGAGCTTCAGCATTGTGGAGGTCTCGCTGTTGTCGAGCAGGTACTTCAACCCGCGCCAACTGCCCTCCAGCTTCTGGAATTCCGGATGATGCATCACCTCATTTAACTGCAGCGATACCAGGTGATCGATTTGCGCAATGCGCTGGTTGATCATCTGTTCGGTGTCGCGGCCGGTAGTTACTTCACCCTGTAATACCTGGGCGAGGAACTCCTTGATCAGGTCCTTACCGCGTTCGCGCGAAGCGGGCTCCTGGCCAAACCGGCCCTGCTCGACAATCTGATCGAGCAGACTTGGTTCCGCAACTGTAGTTGTGCTCGAAGAGGCGCCGGCTTGTTGTGTGTCGCTCACTTCGATTCTCCTTCGCCTTTCATGCCCATTTCGGTGCGCAGCTTATCCAACTTCTCGGTGTTCGACACGGCTTCCATAAGCACTTCGTCCAGCTTTTCGTTGGTCTGCAAGGTGCCGCGCAGATCGTTCAGTTTCGTCCGTAGCTCGAGCAGCTCCCGGAGAGGCCTCACCTGCCGGGCTACCTGCTCGGGTTCGAAGTCTTCCAAGCTGCGAAAATTCAAATCGACCTTCAACTGCCCCGCGTTCGGGTCATCGCTGAGTTTGTTTTCGACGTTGAACGCAAGGTGCGGCTTCATGCTTGCCAGCACTTCGTCGAAGTTGTCAGGATTTACGTCAACAAAACGGCGCTCCTTAAAAGGTGCAATGTCACCTGCCGGTTGCCCCATGAAGTTGCCCATAACGCCAAGAACGAACGGCAACTCCTTCTTCTCAATCGCGTCCCCCACTTGTACGTCGTAGGATATTTGAACACGCGGTGGACGCACGCGCGTGAGCTTCTTTTGAATGCTTTCTTTAGCCATAGTGGATCTCTATTCCTCGTGAGCAGACGGTCCACCGTCCTGCTCATACGCCGATTGGTGGATTACGACAGAGAATCTTATCAGAGTTTCGCGCGGGGCAAAACCGAAAATGGTCAGGAATTTTCTTGTCCGGCGTTTTTGGCTCGGAGATTGCATGAAATGAGCAGTCGCCCAAACGCGAGGCACGCCTCTGGCCAAAGCTCCAGGATCGCGAAGACAACGCGAGGTCGAACGCAAGTGCTTCACACACAGCACGATGAGAAGGCAACAGCACCGTGGCCGTGAACCGGGTATCCGGTTTGGCCCCGCTGAGAGGTTAATTTGCTAACCCGCTGGATAACGAGTTTGCGTGCAGCGCGCGAATCAGCTTTCGAGGCGAGCGTCCGGCGTGATCTCGGTGTCGAAGAGTTTCGACACCGGGCAGCCTTCCTTCGCCGCGTTCGTGGCGCGCTCGAACACCTCCTGCGAAGCGCCTGGAATGCGGGCCTGAAGCGCAAGATGGCTCCGTTTGATGGCGAAGCCGTCCCCTTCTTTCTCCAGCGAGACCGTGCAGGTTGTTTGAATGCTGTCCGCCTTAAGGCCCTCGTTCTGGAGCATTAGTGAAAGAGCCATGGAGAAGCATCCCGCGTGCGCCGCGGCCAGCAATTCCTCAGGATTGGTCCCGTTGCCTTGTTCGAACCTTGTCTTGAACGAATAAGGTGTGTTCGAAAGAACTCCGCTGGCGCATGAGATGGTTCCAGATCCCGATCTGAGATCGCCTTTCCATTCTGCCTTCGCTGTTCGGTCCACGAAATTTCTCCTCTCGGCAAAGCCTTCAAACTGGCGGCTCACTCCATATAGTCACACTCTTCGCAAGAAGCGGTGGGAACGCACGTACAATAGCAACACCCGGCACTGTTTCAATGAGCACACAAGCGCAGACCTTCAAACCATTCGTCCCGGAGCACATGCAGATGCGCGAGCTGACGCTCCGCGCCATGCTCCTGGGCCTCTGCATGACTGTGATCTTGGGCGCGGCGAACGCCTACTTGGGGTTGCGCGCGGGAGTGACTGTCGCGGCCACCTATCCCGCGGCGGTCATCAGCATGGCGGTCCTGCGGACCTGGCGCGGTTCGCTGCTCGAAGAAAACATCGCGCGAACCAGCGGATCTATCGGCGAGGGAGTTGCGTCAGGGGCAATCTTCACGATTCCCGCCTTTCTGATCGCCAAAGCATGGCCGTCATTCGGTCCCCGAGATGCCTATTGGAAAACGAGTGTGCTCATTCTGGTCGGCAGCGTTCTGGGCGTGCTCTTCATATCGCTCGTCCGCCGCATTATGGTCGAGGACCGCGAGCTGCCTTTCCCGGAATCGCTAGCTGCGTCTGAGATTCACAAGGCAGGCCAACGGGGAGCGCAAGCGGCCAAATATCTCTTCTGGAACATCGGCCTCGGCGGGGTGATCTTCCTGCTCGGGCGCTTTGGATTTTTTGCCGCAGATGCCGAGTTCACAGTGCGCATTGGCAGCTTCGGCAGGAGCCGGGTGCGCCTAGGCGGCCCGGACACGGCCAATATCCTCTCCACCGGCGGGGTAAGCACTGTTGCCGCTCCCAGTGTCAGCCCTGCGTATCTCGGTGTCGGCTACATCATCGGGCCGGCGCTCGCGGCACTCCAGTTTTCAGGAGGCGTACTCGCCTGGGGATTTATGGTGCCGCTGTTGATTTATTTTCTTGGCCCGCAGCTTCACGCCTTTCTGCCACCGGGAACGCCGGCGGCGTCCTGGAGCGAATTGGCCGGCGCTGTTTGGCGTTACATCGTGCGGCCCATTGCGGTAGGCGGAATGTTGGTCGGAGCCGTCTACACCCTGTTTCGCATGCGCACCAGCTTGGCTGTCGGCCTGAAGCGCGCGGTTGGCGACTTGCGCCAAACGACAGAGGAAAGTGCCGCCATGATCAGAACGGAGCGTTACATGAGCTCCAAGGTGGTGTTTGGGCTGATCGCCGCCGTTTTCGCCGTGATGATCGTGCTTTACATTTATTTCTCCGGCCAGGTGGTCGGCGGCTTGGTTGCGGCGGCGATCATGCTCATTCTGGGATTCTTCTTTGCGACAGTTTCGGGCAGTCTCTGCGGCCTGATCGGCTCTTCTAACAACCCCGTTTCCGGGTTGACCTTGTCGACTCTGATCGTTGCCGCGATCTTAATGGTCGCGTTGGGCGTGTCCGGCGCGGGTGGCGTAGCGGCCGTGCTGGGCGTAGCGGCGGTAGTCTGCGTCTCATCCGCGGTCGCCGGTGAATTGCTACAGGATTTCAAGGTCGGCTACATCCTGGGCGGGACCCCGCGCAATATTCAGATTGCCGAGCTGATCGCCGTTTTCGTGGCGAGCTTAGTCATGTATTTCCCGCTCGTGCTGTTGCACGAAGGCAATATTCGCGCCGGTGGCACCGGTTTCGGCGACCGACAGCTTCCAGCTCCGCAAGCCGGTTTAATGGCGCTGTTGGCTCAGGGCATTGTCGGCGGCGACATGCCTTGGCCGCTTGTACTGGTTGGCGTGCTCATGGGCTGCGCCTTCATCATGATGAAAGTCAAGAGCCCGATGCTGGTAGCCGTAGGCATGTACCTTCCTTTTGAGACCACCGCCGCCATTTTCGTTGGCGGTTTGATCCGGTGGTTAGGCGATCTCGCTGCCAATCGCCGCGGCTACAACGAAGCGCAGAAAGCCCGGGTCGATAATGCAGGCGTTCTGACCGCTTCGGGCTTGATAGCGGGCGAGGCGATTTTGGGACTCGTCTGGGCGGGGCTCCAATTCGCACCGCCAAACGTGCGAGAGCATTTGCAGGTCATCGCGCATCCTTCTTACGCGATCGGGCTGCTCGTCCTGTTCGGGCTGGCTGTCGTTATGATCCGCTCGCCCTTATCGAGCGCCGGAAGCCCCGACGAGCCCGCGCCTCCGGTGGCCATGATGTAACGGAGGCCGTTTCTCGATCACAACACCCGCACAAATTTATCAGCCCTCACGCAGTCCGCCGCAACTCATTAAAAACACGGGGCTTCCGTTCTCGATCACCCGTTCCCTGCTCTGCACTGAACTACAGACCTCCGCCATGTCCCGCTACACTCCTGCTCAGAAGCGTTTCGGCGCAAGGAGCCACCAAGCCCTAGACCCAAACTGAAGATGCTTGATCGACGACTCCAGAATGAGGACGCATGCGAATACATAACACCTCGGGTCGTACTAGACGCCCGGTGATCGTAGAAGATCCCACCGGCGTCGCGGCGCGCTTGAGCGAGTTGCTGGTCGGACAGCCGGACGCGATTGAAACAATTGTTCCGTTCGTCCAGATGCACGGTGCAGGGCTGGCGCCGGAAGGCCGTCCCGTCGGCGTCGTTCTGCTGTTAGGGCCAACCGGCACTGGCAAAACGAGAACGGTCGAAGCGCTGGCAGAGGTCTTGCATGGCAGCAGCAAGAACCTTCTCAAGGTCGATTGTGGCGAATTTCAGATGGAGCACGAGGTCGCCAAGCTCATTGGCGCGCCGCCCGGCTATCTCGGCCACCGCGAGACTCAACCCATGCTTAGTCAAGCGAAAGTAAATGGCGTCGCTAGCGAGCAATGCGACATCTCGCTCATTCTGTTCGATGAAATCGAAAAAGCTGCCGCTTCCATGACTCGCCTGCTGTTGGGAATTCTCGACAAGGCCACTCTGCGGCTAGGCGATAACAGTACGGTGAATTTCGAACGAACTCTCATTTTCCTGACGAGCAATTTGGGAGCGAGATCCATTCAGAGGGCCAACAAGCCGGATTTTGGCTATGAAGCGATGCTCCCGCCAAAACCGGTTGCCGATGCCGGTAAGATTCAAAGCATCGGTATGTCGGCCGTTCGCCACAAGTTTTCCCCCGAATTCGTAAACAGAATCGATTCCGTAATTACCTATAAGCCGCTCGATCGGGAGGCTTGCGAAATCATACTGGATCAGATTCTGCAAAGTTTCTCACGTTTGATTCAGGCCCGCCTCGGGCTTCGAGCATTCCGGCTGCATTGCACTGGCGCGGGGCGTAAGTTACTGCTCGATACCGGCACTAGCATCGAATTCGGCGCTCGCGAGTTGAAACGGACTGTGCAGCGAAACTTCATTCAGCCGGTCGCGGCTCTGGTCTCTCAAGGCCAGATCCCGCCCGCAAGTCTGGTCATATTGGATGCAAAAGATACCGAGTTCACCATTCTTCTGCGGCAGTAGAAGCGGACCCGTCGCCCTACTGGCGCTGTGTCCATTGAGCCGATTGCGGGCGATAGGCCGCTAGGTCCACCGACATCGTCACATTTACGTGCGGCGTCGCCGATTGATATTCGACCGAGCCAGCCCGTAGTTCATCCGACCCAATCTTCGCCTCAGTGCGTGCGCGCCCATCTTGAATGACCAGAGTAGCGCCTTGAGCATTCGAGATCGCGCGAGACGTATGGTCCCACGAGATCTTCAGCAGGCCGCCTGAGCTGCTCAATTTAAGGCCGAGCTGATTTGCGGTGGACGAGCTCGACCCTCCCGAACGCTCACGCCAGAGCGCCACAGCCAACAATGCCGCGATGAGCAGGAGAGCGAGTGCGAGCAGATCATAACGAGGCTGCAGTCTGCGATCAACACCCGCTTCGGCCGGAAGCAGCCCTTGATTACGATAGACCTCCGGTAAAGCATTAAATTCGTCTTGGTCCAATCGAAATTCACGAACCGTCGGTTCATCCGGTAAACGTCCGTCTGCCGCGACGAAAAACGCTCCTGAGTACGGCTGAAGTCCTTGGATTAGGAGAAGAGCGCAGACGGATTGCGGGAACTCGCCCGTGACCATGCCGCGATCCGCTGGGATGGGAATCAATGGCTCGGAGCGAAGCTGGGTGCGGAAAATACCGACTACTGCGTGCCCCTGCGCTCTCGCCCGCTCGCGAATCGTGCGCAACCACTGATCACCGGGCCGTAGTGTGGCAACGGAGCCAGTCTCTCCACTGCGAGGGGCGAACGCTATGCCCTCGACGCACAGGGTCGGTGGACGCTGCATGTGCGAAACCCATCCGATCAGAACTCCGCCGGTCTCGACCCTCGCCTTCTCTGCTCGCGCGACCTCGCCAAGAAGAAGGGACACCAGTTCCAGCTTCAGTTCGATCGCGTAGGCAGCTCCTAAGTGTGCCCAACGGATGTAGAGCGGCGCTTGTGGAACTGTGCTCTCGTGGCGACGCTTGTTCATTCGATCAAATCATTGGATCAGAGCAGGGTTTCACATCTAAAGTTACACTCTCTGTTGTTGGCCGGCACGCTCTATCTCATCGCGACACCGATTGGAAATCTCGAAGATATTACGCTTCGCGCATTACGGCTCCTCCGCGATGAAATTACCCTTATTGCCTGCGAGGATACCCGGCACACCCAAAAGCTGCTGGAACACTACTCGATACGCAAGCCCTTGGTCAGCTATCACGAACATAACGAAACCAGGCGGTCAAGCGAGCTGTTACGGAGGCTTGGCGCGGGCGAATCCATCGGCTTAGTAAGCGATGCCGGCACGCCGCTCATTTCAGATCCCGGATACCGCATCGTGAATGCCGCAATCCAAGAAGGCTTCAATGTTGTTCCCGTGCCGGGAAGTTCGGCTGCCCTCGCCGCGCTCCCGGCCTCGGGTCTGCCCGCCGACGAATTCTGGTTCGCTGGCTTCGTTCCCTCAAAGCCGGCTGCACGGCGCAAGCGTCTTCTCGAGCTGGCGGCCTTGTCGGTTACCGCGGTTCTCTATGAAACCCCGCACAGGATCGCTGAAACCCTGACCGACATAGAGGCGGTCTTCGGCGAACGCAAAATCGTCCTCGCGCGCGAACTGACAAAAATTCACGAGGAGTTTCTGCGCGGGACTGCTAAAGAGATCAGCCAGCAACTCGCCGGCAGAGGGGCCATCAAAGGTGAAATTACGCTTGTGATTGCCCGGGCCGAAGAGAAAGAACAAGTGGACGACCCCGCCGCAGAAGTGGCCAAACTCGAAGCAGAAGGAATGGATCGTATGGAGGCGATCAAGACCGTTGCAAGACGATCGGGTCTGCCGAAACGCGAGGTTTACCGCTTGGCTGAGGCGCGGGGCAGCAATCAAGCGCACAAAAATCTTGCTTAGGACCAAACGAGCCCATTGCAAGTTTGGGTTCGTTTAGAAAAATCCGCTCCGCGATGAGTTGGCGAATCATTCGCACGAATGCAGGATGGGTCCCCACCGTTTCTGCCCGAACTAATTTCATGCCCAGCTCCCGCGTGAGAGCAGCCGCTTCGACATCCAGGTCGTAAAGAACCTCCAAATGATCCGACAGGAACCCAATCGGCGCAAGAAGTACGTTTCGAACACCTTCTTCGTTCAGATGTCGCAAATGGTCCAGGATATCGGGGCCAAGCCACGGCTGGGATGGAGGTCCGCTTCGGCTTTGGTACACAAGGCTCCAATTCCCCGACCCTGCCGCTTCGTTCACCAGCCGTGCGGTCTCGCGGAGTTGCGTTTCGTAATCGCTGCTTTCGGCCATCGAGCATGGGATGCTGTGCGCCGTCGCTACGAGCTGCAGTGAAGCTCTCTCCTTTTCTGAAAACTGCGCCAGAGCTTGCCGGACACGGTCCGTCGTTGCTTCGATGAAACTGGGATGGTTATAAAAGACGCGGAGCTTATCGACGCTGGGCACGCCCAACCCAACCTCGGCCTGAGCCACGGCGATATTTTCGCGATATTGCCGGCAACCCGAATAGGAACTGTACGCAGAGGTTACAAACGCCAGCGCATGCTTCACGTCTGCCTCTCGCATCGACCGAAGGGTATCAGTGAGAAATGGATGCCAATTGCGATTGCCCCAGTAAATCGGTAGGGGAATACCTTCGCGGTTCAATTCGGCGCGAACCGCCGCAATCAGCTCACGGCATTGATCGTTAATCGGACTCTTCCCGCCAAAGTGGTAGTAATGCTCCGCCACTTCGAGCAGCCGCTCCCGCGGAACGCTCCTGCCACGCGTCACATTCTCGAGAAATGGAAGCACCTCCGCGAGTTGTTCGGGGCCGCCGAAGGAGACGATTAGGATCGCGTCGTACATTTTTCGAATTCGGCCTAGGGACGAACTTCGCTGACCCGGTGCAGCTTCAGCATGTTGGTCGAGCCAAGCAAGCCCACAGGTTGGCCGGCAACAAACACGATATGATCGCCCGCTTTTACCCGTCCAGTCTCGATCAGAAGCCGTTCCATGTTATGGAGCATCTCGTCCGTGGATTGCATGGTCGGCAAGATAACCGGATGCACGCCGTAGATGACCGAGAGTTGGCGTGCCACTATCTCGCCTGAGGTAAACGCATAGATGGGCACCGGAGGCCTGTAACGCGCCAGCATACGAGCAGAGCTTCCGGAAGTTGTGCCTACTGCCAAAGCAACAACGCCCGCCGATCGCGCGGAGTGATACGCCGCATCCGCGATAATCTCTGGAATTGTCCGATCCTCCTTCTCGCCCGGGTCACCAAACCCTTTCTTGTTGATCGACGCCTCGGCCTCGCAGCTAATCCTGGCCATCACTTTCACGGCCTCAACAGGATGCTTGCCGGTTGAAGTCTCAGCCGAGAGCATCACGGCGCTCGTACCGTCATAAATGGCGTTCGCAATGTCGCTGACTTCCGCGCGCGTCGGCGTCGAGTGTTCAATCATGGATTCCAACATCTGGGTGGCTGTAATGACGAACTTGCCGCGAGCACGGGACTTTTCAATGATGGCCTTTTGAATCGCGGGGACGCGCTCAATCGCCATCTCGACTCCGAGATCACCGCGCGCCACCATCAGGCCCTCGCATTCATCCAGAATCGAGTCTAGGTTCTGCCAGGCCTCCGGCTTCTCGATTTTCGCGATAATCGGTTGCCTGGCATCGTGACCTTCCAGCAGGTGCCGCAAGCGAAGTATGTCCCGGGCTTGGCGGACGAACGAGAGCGCAAAGAAGTCAACGCCTTGCTCCACTCCAAAACGAGCGTCGGCAATATCCTTCTTCGACAGCGATGGGGTGCTGATTTTCACGCCCGGCAAATTGATGCCCTTACGGTCGCTTATCGGTCCGCCATTGATCACAACGCACTTTGCCGCGATGCCATCAGCTTCGAGTACCCGAAGCTCCACCGAGCCATCTGCCAGTAAGACCGGATCGCCGGCCTTCACGTCTTGCGCAAATTCGGGAAAGCTCGTGGAAGCGATTTCGCGGGTCCCCTCAACCGGCTCGGTCGTAATAGTAAACTTCGAACCTTCCTCGAGGACACAGGAGCCGTTCCTGAACGTGCCGAGCCGGATCTTCGGGCCCTGCAAGTCCAGCAGAATTCCCGCATGAACGTTGCATTCCGCGGCAAGCCTACGGACGGCGGCGATCCGGTTCGCATGCTGCTCGGGCGTGCCGTGTGACGCGTTCAGCCGGAATACGTCAACGCCGGCCTCGAATAGCCTCTGCAGAACAACGGGCGAATCGGTGGAGGGCCCAAGTGTGGCAACTATTTTGGTTGCGCGCATGTATCGGAGACAAAGTGTACGCTACGATAGCGAGGACTTCAGGCGTCGGAGGACTATCAGTACACCCCTATTATGCCGCTTTACCAAGCGATCATCCTCGGAATCATCCAAGGACTCACAGAGTTTCTTCCGGTGAGCAGCACGGCTCATCTCACTGTCATCCCGAGACTTGTAGGTTGGAACGATCCCGGTCTCGGGTTCGACATTGCGTTGCACGCTGGTACGCTGGCAGCGATCCTTATCTATTTTTTTCGCGATTGGATTCAGGTGATCGCGAACGGTCTCGGATTTGCCTATCGCGGCACGCGGCCTGACGAAACCAGCCGAAAGCTTCTCTGGTTTCTGGTGGTCGGCACGATACCGGCCGCCGTGGTCGGCGCTAAGTTTAACCATTACGCCGAAGGGCCGTGGCGGAATTTCTTCGTAATCGGTATCGCGATGATTGTCATTGGTTTGCTAATGGGAATCGCGGATCGCTTCGGTAAGGAGAAGAACGGTCTCGACCAGATGTCTTGGTGGGATGCAATCATCATCGGCATCGCGCAGGCATTGGCGCTCGTCCCCGGCGTGTCCCGCAGTGGGATCACGATTACCGCTGCTCGCTTCCGGCGTCTTGATCGAGAGGCTTCAGCGCGGTTTTCCTTTCTGCTCTCGGCGCCCGTTATCGCTGGGGCGGCGGCGAAAGACGCGCTCGACCTTCGCAAAAACGGCGGTTTGCCTCAGGATATGCAGCTTCCCTGGGCATTGGGAATCCTGACCAGCGCGGTCGTCGGCATCCTTGTAATTGCCTTTTTTTTGAAGTACCTGCGACGCCATAACCTGAACATCTTCGTCTGGTACCGGGTAATTTCTGGCATAATAGTAATCGCTCTGGCAGTTTTCTTCCGCACTGGCGGATGACTTTTCTTTCGCCGTCTCGGCATACCCGGCTGAATGAAGCTGTGGGTATGTTGTTGCTTTTGCTAGGCTTAGCTGTTTCGCTAAGTTTGGTATCCTATTCGTCGGCTGATCCATCGTGGGATACGGCGACAGCCACGCTTCGCACCCACAATCTCTTAGGCGTGTCCGGCGCTAAATGGGCGGACTTTCTCCTTCAGATCTTCGGCGTGAGCGTTTTTCTGCTGCCGGTCCACATCTGGCTGCTGGCGTGGAAATGGGTCCGCTCCTCGCCGATCGAGAGCCCCTGGTTTCGCGTCCTGGGGAGTTTTGCGCTCTGGTTTTGTATCTCCACCGGCTGCGGGCTTATGCCGTCACATTGGCTGTTAGGCGGTGCAATTCGCCCCAGCGGCATCGTGGGCGTGGTGATCGCGGATTTCCTGCTCGCCCGATTCGATCTTGCGGGCGCCGCCCTCATCACAGTAGCTTCGGGCGTGGTGGCCCTGTATTTTGCTTCGACTTTCGAAGTATCGACGTTGATGCGCTGGTTCAGCGGGCCAATGGCCCGGTTCCGTTCGACTAAGGCAGGATGGCGTGCGGCGCGGCAAGCGCGGCGCGAGCGTGCGCTCGAACAGGCCCGCGCAAGAGCTGGAGAGCGTGCCGCCCGCAGGCGAGCGCGAGTCGAAGAAGAGCCGCTGCAAGGCAAAGCAAGTTCCGGGCGCCCAATAGCGGTGTCCGAAACAGCGTCGGAGCCGCCGGCGCCAGTTGGAGCGAAACCCGACGGCGGCCCTCCTTTCGATCCTGAACCTGAAACGGCGGAAGAAGGGCACGGTGAGATTCCGATCCGCACATTGGAAGCTCTTCCATCAACTCGCCAACCACAACGCGACCCCGCCCCGACCTTTCATGAGGTCTTTGACGACGCTCGACCCGTCAAGCGCAAGCGTGGTTACAAGCTGCCGCCGACCGGGCTGCTGAACGAGATACCGGACGGAAACGGCTATGACAGTCAGGAATTAAAGGAAATTGCCAGCCGGATCAAATCGAAGCTCGAAGAATTTAATGTTCGTGGCTCAGTGGTGCAGATCAACCCCGGGCCGGTGGTTACAACTTTCGAGTACAAGCCCGAAGCGGGCGTCAAATACAGCCGGATCACGACCCTGACGGAAGACCTTTGCCTTGGTTTGCAAGCCGAATCTGTCCTCATTGAGCGCTTACCCGGCAAACCGACTGTTGGGATCGAAGTCCCCAATTCGCGCCGGGAAGTGATTAGCCTGCGGGCGATTCTGGAATCCACCGAGTTTCACGATTCACCTTCCAAAATGACCATGGCGCTGGGGAAGGACATCAACGGGAGAATCAAAGTTGCATCGCTTGAAACCATGCCTCACCTGCTCATCGCCGGCTCGACGGGTTCGGGCAAAAGCGTGATGCTGAACGCTATGATCATGTCCTTCTTGTACAAGGCAACACCGGACGAGGTCCGGATGATTATGGTGGACCCCAAGCGCGTTGAGCTCGGAATTTACGAAGGGATTCCGCACCTGCTCACGCCAGTGATTACGGAACCGAGAAAAGCGACCAACGCGCTGCGAAACGCGGTTCTAGAGATGGAACGCCGCTTAAAGCTGCTGGCCTCGCACGGGGTACGGAACATCGATCAATACAACCGCAAGATGGCGCAATTGCGGAAGGAGCCTCGCGGATTGTTTGACGATCCCGAGGAAGACGAGAATCTCAAGGCGTTGCCGTATGTGCTGATCCTGATAGACGAGCTGGCCGATCTCATGATGCTGGAACGTGCGAACGTCGAGGAGTGCATTACGCGGCTCGCCCAAATGGCGCGTGCAGTGGGAATGCACCTGGTATTGGCTACTCAGCGGCCGAGCGTGGATGTAATTACCGGTTTGATCAAAGCAAATTTCCCATCACGCATCAGCTTCCGAGTGGCGACGCGCGTAGATTCCCGGACGGTGCTCGATAGCATGGGCGCCGAGCACCTGTTGGGTCGCGGGGACATGCTGTTCCTGCCTCCCGGGTCATCGCGCCTGACGCGAGTACACGGAGCCTTTGTCACGGAAGCGGAGACGAATCGCGTGGTGGATTTCTGGAAAGAGCAAGCCACGCCCGAGTACGATGAGAGTTTTCTCTTGACCCCGCCCTCCGAAGAAGACCTCGATGATGCCGAGACATTCGACGGCGAACAGGATCCCATGTACGAAGATGCTGTGCGCGTCGTGTTGGAAATGGGCAAGGCATCCACCTCTACTCTTCAGCGCCGGTTGCGCTTAGGTTATGGCCGCGCTGCCCGAATTCTCGATATGATGCAGCGCGACGGCATCATCGGTCCGCCGGACGGAAGCAAACCGCGTGAAGTGCTGAAGCGCCCCGATTGGCTGCGGGAAGTCGAGCTGCGCTGATCGACCCGGATAAATTCGGAGTAATCGGTGTGCACGCTGTGCGTGCCATACTCGGATTGATTCCCCTCACGTTTGTCATGGCCGAGAAGCGGATTATCGTCGCGATTGACGGTCCTGCCGGCGCGGGCAAGAGCACGCTCGCCCGGCGGGTAGCGGAAAAACTAGGCTTTGTATATGTCAACACCGGCTCGATGTACCGGGCCGTCGCGCTTTGGGCTCTTCGCACAAAAATTGCTCTTTCAGACATGCATAAGCTAGAGCAACTCGCGCAGGCCGCGCAAATCGAGCTTTCTAGCGGAGATGATCGGGTGTTTCTCAACGGCGAGGACGTGACGGAAGCGATCCGAACCCCCGAGGTCTCGGCTGCTGCCTCGCAGGTGTCGATGGTCCCGGGTGTCAGGCGCGCTCTACTTTCCGTCCAACGTTCGATTGCAAAAAATAACAGCGTCGTCATGGAAGGGCGCGATATCGGCTCCGTAGTGTTTCCACAAGCGCAAATCAAAGTCTTTCTGGATGCGGATCCCGCCGAGCGCGCCCGCCGCCGTGCACTGGAAAGCAGTCAGTCTGGCGCAATTGGCGATATGAGTTCGATCGCCGGCGAGCTGCGCGTGCGCGATACTCGCGACCAGACACGAGCGGAAGCGCCTCTGGTGCAGGCCCCCGACGCCCACCTTATCGATTCCACTCGCCTTTCGCTCGAGGAAGTCGAGGAGAAAGTCCTCAGTATCGTCCGGGCGCGAACGTCTAACGGCAAAGCGGCCGCACATTAGCGCCTGGGGATCGCGGGGTTCGGAATGCCCGGTGCGCTTCGAGCCGACCTGTTCAATTTCGCCCAGCGTGGCCGCAAAAAGCGCGCGTAGCAATCCCGACAGCGCCATGGCAACAGCAGCGGACAGAAGAACCGCTCCCCTACGTTTTTCCGGTGAGATCGGGTGATTTCGGAGGAACCACACCGGGGACACCGTTGCGAACTCGTAATGTTTGTTGTGATGCGGTTATCCGGCATCGTACATACCTTGAGGCTCAGCAGCGCCTCGGATGTTTACTTGCTGTGTTTCGCCTTTTTTGCGGATGCTGGCCATCTGTCTCATACCTTATGAAGGTGTGGTAGATTACGTGTGGGCGGGATTATTCCTGTCGAGATTACTAGCTAGGCACTAACACTATAGGTAAATCTTCGAAATGCAGTACATTAGATTACAAGCCCAAACAGTACTGGCGTAAAACGGATGGAACCAAAGGTGCTTTTTGCCCCCGCCAATGTAGTTCCTTTCGAGAGCTCGTACACTCTCGGTAAGAAAGTCTCTGCTATCCAGATTCTGCCGCCAGGAGAAGACGGCATACGACGCCTGGGACTCATTACTCAACTGCCCGAGGGAGCTGAGGTGAACGTCGGTGGTCCGGGTTTCAATGATCGCACGGTGAAAGTGTCATGGGAGGGCAGCTCTTATTTCATCTTTCTCGAGGATCTCGATACGGTGAAGAAACGGGTTGCCTCTACCGCCATCGGGTAATAGGCGCCAAAATTCGACGATGGGCCAACTAAGGAAAATCGGGATTTCTGCCGATTTGTTTCCCAGGCACCCATGCAGCCGGCAAATTTCAGGCAGACATTCTGGCACAATGATGACGGGCAAGACCTCGTGGAGTACTCCTTATTGCTCTCCTTCATCGCCATCAGCGCACTTGCTCTGATCTTAACGACGAAAACGAGCATAAACGGCCTGTGGGATAATATTAGCCAAGCTCTTTCGTCGAGCGTGACTGCGGCTGCTTCTTAGATACAGGATCTCTTCCGCTATACTGGCACCAAGGTGCAGAGCATTCTAGGTTGACCCGTAGCCTACGTGCCGGTCGCCGTCTAGGAAGTTCTCAGCAGGAGTCCATCCCACCGCTATGTTTGATCTGTTTCGAAGCCGAGAGAAGAGTGTGCGCTTTCTTCTTGGCGCATTGCTGGTTTTAGTTGCCGCCTCAATGCTGGTCTATTTGATCCCCGGCGGCCCGGGTGGACCGAATGTCTCAGGCCAGAATGTGATCGCCGCCGTCGGAGACGATAAGATTACGACTCAAGACGTGCAGCGAGCCGTTCAAAACATCACCCGCGGGCAGGCGAATCTGCCGAAGGGCATCCTTGCTATGTACCTTCCGTCGATTGTGAACCAGTTGATCGAAGGAAAGGCGATGGCCTACAAAGCGCGAGAGATGGGCCTCCGCGTCTCCGACGAGGAGCTCGGGAACTCGATTGAAGCTGAATTTGCTCCCGAACTGGGCGGCAAGTTCGATATGCAGGTCTATCAGTCGGTGTTGGCGCAACAGGGATTGACACCCACCGCGTACGAAAACCAACGCCGCGAAAGTATGCTGGGCGCACGTCTCGAGAATATCGAGATGCAGTCCTTAGTCGTCTCCGATGCGGAAGCGAAGGCTGAATATCAGCGCAAGAATTTGAAAGTTGGCCTTCAGTACATTGAATTCAGTGATAAAGACTTCGCCTCGAAGGTCGACAAAAATCCCGCTCCGATAAAGGCCTATTTCGAAAAAAATCGATCATTATTCCGTATTCCGGAGAAGCGAAATGCGGATCTTATCGTCGGGAATCTGACTGATTTCATTCAGTCGGCCCAAGTCTCGGATAAAGACGTCCAGCAGCAATATCAGGACAACCTTGACACCTATCGCACTCCTGAACGCGTGAAGGTCCGTCACATTCTGATCAAGACCCAAGGGAAGCCTGCCTCGGAGGTCCCGGCGCAGAAGGCGAAGGCGGAGGACATCCTGAAGCAACTGCAGCGTGGCGGAGATTTCGCGGCCATAGCCAAAAAGGACTCTGAAGATCCGGGGTCAGCAGCTAAGGGTGGCGAACTTGGCTGGATTGTCCGCGGCCAGACTGTCCCGCAGTTTGAGAAGGCTGCGTTTTCGCTCAAACCTGGCGAGATGAGCGGGGTAATTCAGACCGACTACGGCTTCCACATCCTGCAGGTCGAAGATAAGCAGGCGGCTCACACGCAGAGCTTCGACGAGGTTAAGCCGCAATTGGTTCTCGAGGCCCAAAAGCAGGTTGCCGGAGATAATTTCAAGAAGGCTGTGGATGCGGCGCGGCTGGAGATTATTAAGAACCCTGCGCAAGCGGCAAGTATCGCGGCAAAATACAACCTGAAATTCTACAAGGTGGATGGCATGACCACAACGACATCCATGCCTGACATCAACACGCAACCCGAGCTGGCAAATGCCATTTTCGCGGCCCCCAGGGGCGGCACAACCGACGTGGTCAGCATGGACGCTCAAGGCAAGGATGCCTTTGCCGTCATTGCTGGCATAGCACCGGCGCATAACGCCGAGTTCGCGGAGGTGCAGAATGATGTTGCCCAGAAGTATACTACTGCGCAATCCCAGAAGCTCGCCGAAGATGCTGCCAAAGCTGCGGCCGCCCGCGCACGCAAGGGCGAGAGCCTGGACGCAATCGCCAAATCTTATGGATTGACCGTCAAGACTGCCGCTCCCTTCACGATCGATGGAGCTGCCGAAGGTCTGGGCGCGGCCTCTTTGGTGAGTGCGGCATTTAACGATAATGTTGGGGATATCGTGGGACCGGTCGCTGCCCAAGAGGGACAATTTGTCTGCCGTGTTTCCGAGAAAATCCCCGCGGACATGGCCGAGTTTGCGAAGAACAAACAAGCCACCGTACAAAGCCTGATGCAGCAGCGGCAGGGTTTGGAAGGCCCCTTGTTTAGGAACAGTGTGGTCAATGACTTGAGGCGCCGTGGGAAAGTCAAAATCAACCAGGCCAATCTCTCGAAGATGATCGAGTCTTACCAGAGCTAACCCACACGTGCTCCAGTTCATTCATTTCATCCGGAGCCTGACGGACCCAAACGCTCTCATTCACCTGTTGTCCACCGTGCTCACAGGTTGGGCGGGATACGTGGTCCTGTTTGCCGTGGTTTTTGCGGAAAGCGGACTATTGGTGGGCTTTTTCCTCCCGGGCGATTCGTTGCTCTTCACCGTCGGTGTTGTCGCGGGCGCAGGAAAATTTCAAGTGGGCAGTATGATCGCGCTCCTCACATGCGCATCAATCCTAGGAGATGGTATCGGCTTTCTACTTGGTGGCACTCTGGGCTACTCCCTTTTCAAACGTCCGAACTCAGCAATCTTTCGTCGTGAATACCTCGAACGGACGCACGAGTTCTACGAGCGCCATGGCGGCAAAACGATTATCTACGCCAAGTTTGTTCCCATCATTCGCACCTTTGCCGCGTTCGTTGCCGGTGTAGGAAAGATGAGCTACAGGCGTTTTCTAGCCTTCAACGTTTTTGGTGCCGCAGGTTGGGTAGCCAGCATGATAACGGCGGGTTATCTTCTGGGCAACATCACGATTATCCGGCAGAACTTCGAAAAGGTAGTTCTGCTCATCATTGCCGTTTCCCTTGTGCCGGCCGCTTTGCAAATTCTAAAGAGCCGCAAATCCAAACCGGAGTCGAAAGCTCTAGAAGTGAACTCCGCCTCCACAGACTAGGACTTCGCCCGTTACGTAATCCGAAAGCGGACAGCAGAAGAAGAACACGGCGTTCGCCGCATCCTCCGGAGTTCCGATCCGTCCCAGAGGGATCATTCGCGCTGCTTGCTCTCGCACAGCCGCTTGCATCCCGACGTGGACCTGGCGTCCACCGACCTCGATATTCGTTTCTGCATCTTCCATCGGCTTAATCAGCCGCGTGTCAATCAGTCCAAAGCCGACCGCGTTCACCGTGACATTGTAGCGGCCCCATTCTTTCGCCACCGTTTTTGTCAGCCCGACAATCGCCGCCTTGCCGGATGAATAGCCGGCTTGCCCCGCATTGCCATCCAGGCCGGATATCGAAGTGATATTCACGACCTTTCTCATGACGCGCTGCTTGGCCTCGTTTTCTTTCTTTGCTGTTTCACGAATCCAGCTCGAAGCAGCGCGAAGAATCCGAAACGGAACAACGGCATGGATGTCCAGCATCGCTTGAAACTGCTCGTCCGTTGTCTTTTGGATGACGCTGTCCCAGGTATAGCCGGCATTATTGACGATGATGTCTACCGATCCAAAATCGCGGATTAGATTGTCAATCGCGGCTTGCGGAAAATCGCTTCTGGTGAGGTCCCCTGCAAGCGTGGAAACGCGCGCGCCTCGAAGCGATTTCTCGGCTTCCTCGAGCGCCCCTGCATCCACGTCCACCAGCAACACCGAGGCTCCGGCAGTCGCCAGCTTTTGCACGATCGCGAGACCGATTCCACGTCCCGCTCCGGTGACGAGCGCCGACTTCCCCTCAAGAGAGATGTTCATCTGAGGTCCACGTCAGAATAGCAGAGCACGCCGTCGCTGAGCTAAACGGTCGTGCGTTCGGTGTCTGAAATGGCTGTTGCCTTCGGTTTTGCTGGCTGGCCATCCCGTGAAGGACGATGCGCTTCGAACGGAACCGCTAAGGATTCGCTGAACGGTACGGCAAACTCAATATTCAGCTCGGCAGCCTTTTCCAGAAACTTCAATAGCAGCTCCGATTGAACTCGCAAGTACTGGTTGTAGTCCGCCGTCAAAACATAAGCGAATATCTCGAGATCCAGGGTCTGTTCCGTGATCTTTGAAAACCGGACGGGCACGCCCGAGGCATCGATTTGAGAATGCTCCTGCAGAATGTTCTCAACAGCGGCCATCATGTCTCGAATCTGATCCGGCGTGGTAGTGCGCCGTAAGCGCAAGGTCGGGTGAAACCAGATGCGGTCGCGCTTTGAAAAATTCTCCAGCGTCATCGTCGAGAATTGCGAGTTGGGAATCGTCACCATGGTGCGATCTAACGTGCGGATGCGGGTCGAACGAAGGCCGATGTCTTCCACTGTGCCCGTTTGCCCCCCGAACTGGCAGAAATCGCCTACTAGAACAGGACGATCGCTGATGAGCGAAATGCCGCCAAACAGGTTCTCGATAGTCTTCTGCGCTGCGAGCGCCACCGCTAAGCCGCCAACTCCCAGGCCGGCCAGAATCGTGGTCGTGTTGTAGCCCCAGGCCGAAAGCGTCCAGATCACGGCGACACAAAAGATGCATATCTTGATGAAGCGGCCGATCAATGGAAACATGGAGTAACTGAGAGCGCGTTCCCGCGGATCGAGCCGGGAGATGATCCGGTCGGAAACGGTATCCACGACGCGCATGCTGAGCGCCGCGGCGCCGAGCACGAACAGCAGGATCAATGCCTTTAGGATGTAATCCCGCGCTAGTGCCGAAGGCGGTACCAGTTCCATGCACGGTCGGAACACGACCACCGAAATAAGCAACCGGAGCGGTCCAGTGAACGCCGCCAGCCGGTACGTATGAATCGATTCTGCATACCGCTTCGCCAATGGAGTCAATGCCGCAATCACAACGTGGCTTAATAACCGAGACAGTAGCGAAAGCGCGAGAGCAATCAAAACTAGAGCCATCCAGATCCATACAGGCGTCCCTATAAACCGAATCTTCACTAGCGGTGCCGGCAATCTCTGTTCGAAACTCGATTCCCTCGTCAGGTCCGCCAGCCCGGCAATTCGAGCAACGCTCTGCGCCGAGACAAGCCAGACTTGTATCCCTCCCTGGTTCACGCGCTCGATCGTTAACGTAACCTGCTCCCCACGATTGGCAAACGCTGCGAGATTATCTGTCCCGGGAGCCAGCCCATCAGCAGCGTTGCCCTCAGGCGCATCACTAAGCCGCCACACTTCGAAATGAGGATTGCGGTCGAGGAGTTCTCCCACATCCCTGGCAAGCTCGGGCCCTTCGATCGCGCGCCGATCGGGACGAATTTGCCGAAGGTCCAGATATTGGGAAGCCAGCGCAAAGTTTCCTTCATGGCAGGCCTCGAGGAAGCTATACATCGAACTCCGCGGCGTAGTTCGTTTCAGCCAGTCCGCATTAGCCGCTGGGGCTTGCGTGCTCGATTTTTCAGATGAAAGAACACTGCTCAGAGACTGAGAGAGCAGCGCCGGCGTTATCAGCGCAAATAGTGAGATGAAGGCTACCGATCGGGAAAGAATCATCATTATCTGACCAGATTAGTGGCTTCTAAGTTGGGTTACATACTGGCAGGGGCCCGTTTCGATTCACAAAGGCTCGCCGAAAACCTTAGAGGCCACCATTCCCTTGCGATTAGAACAACTTACGCCCCAACGATCCACACTCGCCTTGGTTGGTCACGCTGTCGCATGCTGTAGCCTCTCGGCAGGAGAATTCCATGTCTTCCCATGTGATCTTACGCGATAGCCATCGTGAGCACCCCGCCGGGTCAGTGCCGGTCGGCCAACCTGCGCCTGACCAACCAACTCAAATTACTGTCGTTCTGAGGCGGCGCACTCCCATCTCGGATGACGGCTGCCTGGGTGTGCACCTGTCGCACGCTGAATTCGCCGGAGCCTACGGCGCGGAACCGGCAGACATCCGGGCGCTTGAGGATTTTGCCGCCGAACACGGATTTTCCTTCGCAAGTGTCAATGCGGGTGGGCGAACCGTTGTGCTCTCAGGACCGCTTGCCGCCATGGCTGCTGCTTTTGGCGCGGATATCGAGCTAAGGCGCTGGAACGGCAAAGTCATGCGAACGCGCCAGGGTCACCTGCACGTTCCGGTCACGCTCGAAGATTGCGTTGTTGCCGTACTTGGTTTCGACCAGCGGCCCGCCTCCGCCACAGATCGCAGTTTCCGCCCCCGTGCGGCGCAGGCCGTGTACTTCACGCCTCTGCAAGTCGCAAAATTGTACGATTTCCCAAACAACAACGGCGCCGGCCAGACGATCGCGATGATCGAGCTTGGCGGCGGGTATAACAATTCTGATCTTTACAGCTACTGGTCGGCGCTTGGCGCAAAAAACGTCCCCGTTTCCTCTGTTTCAGTCGATGGCGCGCAGAATAGCCCAACAGGCGATCCGAACAGCGCCGATGGCGAGGTGGCTCTCGACATTGAAGTAGCCGGTGGAGTAGCAACCGGGGCGCGAATTGCGGTTTACTTTGCTCCGAATACGGATCAGGGTTTCCTCGACGCCATAAATGCGGCAATCCACGATTCAGTGCGAACGCCTTCGGTGATCTCCATCAGTTGGGGCGCTCCAGAGAGTGATTGGACGCCGCAGGCGATGAACGCGTTCAACGCCGCCTTCCACGATGCCGCGCTTTTAGGCATCTCAGTCTGCGCGGCAGCCGGAGACAACGGATCGTCAGACGGCGATACAGACGGAAGAACCCACGTGGACTTCCCTGCCTCGAGCCCCTGGGTGCTAGCTTGCGGCGGCACCAAGCTTGTCGGGGCAAACGGCACAATCCAATCCGAAAGCGTGTGGAACGACGGCGCGGATGGCGGCGCAACGGGCGGCGGTGTGAGCTCCCATTTCTCAAAACCGGCGTACCAGGGCAACATCCATGTTCCGAAGCCGTGGGGCACCGCGAATCCCAACGGCCGCGGCGTACCGGACGTAGCCGGAGTTGCCGATCCGAACACCGGTTTTGCCGTCATCGTCGATGGCCAGGAGGGAGTCGTGGGCGGGACCAGCGCCGTAGCCCCACTTTGGGCGGCCCTGATCGCGCTGCTAAATCAGGAGTTGGGAAGAAATTTGGGCTGGATTCATCCCAAGCTCTACAACACGCTCGCTCCAAAGAACGCATTACGGGACATCACATCGGGCAGCAACGGCGCGTATCGGGCCGGCATTGGTTGGGATCCCTGTACCGGTTTGGGCTCACCGAACGGGCAGGCGATGCTGAACCTTCTCAAGAACTAAGCGAATGTTTTCTCGGCGTGGGGCGCTCGCTGACGCCTTGCGCCGATCCTAGTCAATCACTTCGATCGGCTTGCTTCTCCGCTCCTTCGTCCGGCCCACAACATAGGCCTCAGGCTTACGTTCGAGCAGCTTGTGCGCTTCTCCTTCAGGAAGAGAAATCAGCAGTCCACCGGAAGTCTGCGGATCGTACAGCAAGGCCTCAATCTCGGGAGGAATGCCATCGGGCATCAGCACGCAGCTCTCTACAAATTCGCGATTGTTGTGCAGCCCGCCCGAGTGAGCGCCTGCTTGCGAATACTCGATCGCTCCCGGCAGAAATCGGATCGCACTCGCACGCATTTCAAGCGTCACATTACTGGCAAGTGCCATTTCCCGCGCGTGCCCGAGGAGGCCAAAGCCGGTCACGTCAGTGCAACCGTGGACGTCAAGTGTAAGCATCGTTTCCGAGATCGATCGATTCAGCGTCAACATCTGGCGAATGGAAGCAGCCACGTGCTCCTCTTTTGCTGTGCCTTTCTTGAGCGCCGTCGAGATTACACCAGTGCCGATCTTCTTCGTGAACACGAGCACGTCACCGGGCCGTGCGCCGGCATTCGTGAGAATCCGGCGGGGATCTATCAGCCCGGTGACCGCATATCCGAACTTCACTTCTTCCTCGCTGATGCTGTGCCCACCTAGGATCACGCAATCCGCTTCCCGAATCTTCTCCGCTCCTCCTTTGAGAATGGCTTCGAGATCTTGAATATCTCCCTTTCCAGGAAAGACCACCAGAGAAAGAGCAGTTACCGGCCGCCCGCCCATCGCATAAATATCACTGAGCGCGTTCGCCGCCGCGATCCCACCAAACGCATAGGGGTCATCGACAATGGGCGTAAAAAAATCGACAGTTTGAACCATGGCCACGGGCCTTCCGCTCGCCTGCGTCAGATCGTAGACGCCCGCATCGTCCGCTGTTTCGTAGCCGACCAGCACGTTCTCGTTGGTCACTGGCGGCACAGCCTTCAATGCACGATCCAAAATCTTTGGACTGAGCTTTGAGGCGCAACCGCCTGCCTTTACGTTTGCTGTAAGCTTGGCTGGCACTACTCCTCAGTGTAGAGAAGCAGTTGTTCAGCGGTCCTGACTCGCGCACCGAATTCCCATTCGCGCCAGGCATCTAGCAAGGGAAAGTACAGACCTAGCCGAAACTGGCCCTTCAAGAGGCGCGACAACAACACCGCATAGTTCTCCAGTTGCGTGCTGTATCGGCGCTGCTCTTCGTTGAGAAATGCCTCCAGCTTTCCGCCCAGGTGCTCGCTGGTCTTGTAATCGATGATCCAGACGCAGCCGCTCTCGTCCCGAAATACCCGATCCACTGTCCCGCTGATTAACTGGTCTCCAATGCGCCCCGACACCGGCCATTCGGAATGCGAATCGGAATGAGCGGTGAGGATCCACTCGCCCCGTTCACTCCCGAGTGTGTTTCGTACGGCGCGAAAGACCTGAGCCGATGCTTTCGCCTCTGCAGAATGAGGAACTCCCAGGCGCAGCAGTTCCGATTGCACAACCGGCAGCAGCTTTTCCAAACGCGCTTCACTCCATGCCGGCGCACCCTCTCGCGCTACGCGCTTGAGGAGGTCATGCACCACCGTTCCCACATGACGGCTGGTATCGCCGGCCCATTCGTAGGCGGTCCTGCGAGAAGAGGCAACAGTCCGCTGATATTCCGGCCGCCAGTCAACCGAACGCTCAAATGCCGGCAATCGCCAGCCTTCTGGCAGCCGTCGCAGCATGGTCCCGTGCTTCTCGTTCCCATTTGTTGAGCCGGTGTTCGGTAGCGTTCGCCGTGCCGCGGCCTCGAACTCGCCCTGAACGGAGTTCCAGATCAGACCGAGAAAAGACCTTGCATTGACTTTTTTCAAGCCTCCGCCGCGCAGTTTGCGGTTGGCATTTCCGAACAGGTATAATTCGTCGATCGCCCTGGTGCAAGCGACATAAAACAGTCGCTTAAGTTCCTGAAGTTGCTTCTCGTCACCTTCTCGTGCGACTTCGGCGTAGTTCGCGTCTTCGGCGCCCTTTTTCGGCCTGGCGTGAACCGTAATTTCAATCGACCCGTCGCTGTCGGCAGTCTCAGCACCCACCAGCAGATCGCGATCATATCCGCCACCTATACCGCTCAATTGCGGAAGAATCACCGTCCGGAACTCGAGGCCTTTGGCCCTGTGAATCGTCATCACCTGGACGTAGTTTTCGCCCGTTGCCGGTTTCGCATAGAGCCATTCCAAGCGCCGGCTGAGTGAGCCGAAATCGCGAATGAACCCGCCCTCTTCCAATTCGGCGAGAAGCGCAAAGAATGTTCTCGCATCTTCCGCCTGATGATCTTGGTCCAGCACGGCCGGGCCGCCAAGCGAAATCCATGTCTGCTCTACCAACTTGCTGAGGCTCGTGCGTCCGTAGCGCGCGACCGCTTCCGCTGCGACTTTCTGGAAACGAACTGCTCGTTGCCGTGCACTGGGCTCAAGCTGAGAGATTTTCCCGGGCTCGGAAAGAAGATCCAAAACCGGCGTATCAGGTTCGCTCTCGGTCAGCGCAGCAAGATTCCGTAACGTCAACCCGCACCACGGGGCGCGCAGACAGGCGAGCCAGGCAGTCCGATTTCCAACGTGCGAGATCGCCCGCGTGAGCGACAGCAAATCGATCACATGCTGCTCGTTTTGCAGCTCATCGATCTCCACCGCTTCGTAGGGAATGCCCGCGGCCCGCAGCGAAGGCAGAATCTTTGCCAGATGAGACCGGTTGCGCACGAGGATGGCAACACTTCCCTTGGCCCGAGCGTTCGTGACAATCTGCACGAGCCCGGCGGCTTCTTCTTCCCAGGCGGTATCATCCAACAGCGTGATCAGCGCAGGCGACGTATTACCCGCTGCCCGCGCTGCACTAGACCGGCAGAATTGGATCGCACCGGCGCCTTCGCCGGTCATGATCGGCTCGAAGATTTCCTGCACCCACGAAAGAATCTCAGGCGTGGAGCGAAAATTCGTTTTCAGCGTAAGTCTCTCGAGCTGGACGGAACCGAGGATTCCTCGTTCCCAGGTGTTGAGGAAGAGTTGCACTTCCGCGCCACGGAAACGATAGATGCTTTGCAGCGGATCGCCAACCAGGAACACCGTTCGGCCATCGCCAGCGGACCATTGGCCGATCAGCCGGTCAATGAAATCGTACTGATGGTACGAGGTGTCCTGAAACTCATCCAGGAGCAGGTGCTCGATGCGGTAATCCAGCGAGTACAGGAGATCGCTTGGGCGCTCCGGTGTACCGAGCGCTTTGATTGCGGCCCGCGTGAGCTCGATAAAGTCGATCGCGCCGACTTCGCGGAAAACGTCCTGGAGCGACTGGTATGAGCGCTGCAGCAACGTCCATAGATCGGCGACGAGGGGCTCCCCGTTTATATTGGCTGAATGAAACCATTGATCGCGCCGCTCCAGCATGGCCGCAATCTCACGCTCCGCCAAAGAAAGGTTGCTGTCGAAGTGCAGACTGATACGTGTCAGAAGCTGCCGGTCGTCGTCTCCTCCATCCACAAGGGACCGTAACGCGCGCCGGGCGGCTTCAGCGTAGAGTTCGCGCGCATTCTCAAGAATCTGGCCAGCGCCGCCAAAACCGGAGCTTACAGGTGATTGCCGTGTCAGGGTTGCGCAGAGCGAATCGATGGTCTGAATCTGCAAACGGGATGGATCGGCGGCAAGCTTCCATCCCTTCCCTGTGTCTCGCGCCAGAGCTGCGAGCGCGAGCCTCCGCGTACGCTCTTGATACTCGTCCTTAACCGCCACGTTCTCGGCCGCTTCCAGCAACGCGCGCTGTACTCGTTCGCGCATTTCTCCGGCCGCTTTGCGAGTGAAGGTCATCGCCACAATCGATTCCGGCCGCTCCACGATACTCAGCAGCCGCAAATACCGCTGCATGAGCAATCCGGTCTTGCCGGAACCGGCCGGCGCCTGAACGATGAAAGACTGCGACTGGTCGAGCGCCCGTTCGCGCTCCTTCAGATCGGAAATCAATCCGCTTCCCCTTTTTGCGGATGGACTTCGCCCACACGGCAGATGGAACTCACCTGGCAATACTTGCAAGCGCCCGATTTCGGATCAACCGCCGCGTATCCTCGGATGAAATCCTCCGAGAGACGCAGCACTTCGTTCTTGTTGTCTGCAAGAAACCGACGCCAATTCCTGACGACGTCGACCGTTTTGCTTTCGAAGTGGCGCTCCCGCGTGAATCCAACCGGGCGCGTGCTGCCGGGCCGCAGTTCGGCGAAGAGCAAGCCGTCAACACTCTCCCCGACCGCAGCCGCGTAGATCAAGAGCTGCGGCTCCGCTGGATTGGGACAGGCCAGCCTGTTTCGAGACATCGACGAGCTCTTGTAATCGATCAGCAGAACGTTTCCATTCGCCAGCCGGTCGATGCGATCGACTCGCAACGCCAACCGCAGGCCGGGAATCGAAAACTCGCGTTCCTCTTCCAGAATTTCCACTGCAAACGGCTGGTTTCTACCGCGCTCCACGTCCAGCCACTCAAGAATCAACTTCTTGAGGCGCTCGCGCTCGGCCACTGAGATCAGTTGATGGAAAGAATCGTGGCTGGATTCGCTCACTGCGGAATTCACACCCGCTTCTACTATTTGCGCGAGTGCGTCGGATGAAGTCTCGGCGAGTCGGTCGGAGTTTCCAATCTCTCGCCACACGAATTGAAGAGCTTTATGCAGGAACCCACCTCGTTCACGCGGATCGAGGCCGAAACAGGGGTCCTCAGGAGATATGGCGTGAAGCCGGTACTCTGCAAACGCGCGAAACGCGCACAGCGATTGCGATTTGAGAACGTTGGTACCGCCGTGGGCCGGCTCGCTCGAAAAGAACGGCGGACCCTGCACATCCTCGAGGCCCTCTAGGTGTGGCCTGGGAAACGACTGCCAGGGTGTTTTTCCTTGCCAGACCGCAGGCGCGACTCCCTGCGGATCGACGAAGCGCTTCACAAGCGAAGACAATTGCCCGGAATAGGTCGCGACCACGGATGGCGCACTTTCAAATAGAGCGCGCGTCGCATACTCGGCTTGCTGTTGGGAGGTGCTCAGATCGCTGCCCGGAACTCCGCAGGCACGCTGCAGCCTGATAGGAATCAGCGGAGAGAGACGGTTCGGAGGCGGCCATGTCTGATCCGACAAGCCAATTGTCAGCGTCGCATCAAATCGCAGGCCCGGAGCCGCGCTCGCATCCAGAATCTGAACCGGCGCGGCCAGTTCCGGTGTACCGAACTCAATTGCCAATCCGCGCCGAAGCTGAATGAGCGCGGCCTCGAATGAAATAGACTCCGATACGAGTTCCAGTGAGGCAAGCGCCGAAAGATTGTCATCCCACGCCTCCAGTAGTTGCTGTTCTTCCAGGCTCAGCTCTGCCGTTTCTCCGGGCCAGCCAACCGCTTCGAGCAGGTCGCCGAAAAAGCTTGCCCACTCGGCGAACGTTCGATTCGCTCCTCCTTTTGCCAGAACTCGTTCGAGGCGCCGCCACACAGCCGTCAATTTGGGGCAATCAGCCGAAACATATCTGAGATCTTGGAAAGTCGCTTCCGTCCGGCGTCTTCTGCAGAGCTTCAATTCCGCACTGGCCCGCACACTTCCTTCCGCTTCTGCGCCCTTCACAAATGGGCAACGGAGAATTAGACTCGCGTCCTGGATGGTTAAAGTTTGGCGCACAAGCCTCAGCAACAGCAAAGCCGAGGCAATCAGCGGGCGTTCAGAAAGCGCCGGAGTTGAGTGCACCTGAAACGCTTCCCGCCTGGTCTCGTACGAACCGCTGACGGAAGCACGCGGATAGAAGACTTGCCGGAAACGATATTCAACCGTTCGGCGATGAGTTGCGAGATCCGGAACGAATATCGCGATCGATTGCGATTCGCCCTGTTCAAACATTCTCCGCGCGCGGCGAGCAGCATAGTCGATTTCGCAATCGAAATCAGAAAAACTCTGAGCGTTGGCCCGCACCGTTTGCCCCGCTTCGATCGGCATCAGCACTCCCGAGCCGTCGAGGGCAGCTAGCAAGCCCTTCATAGCCGGTGAAACGGCTGGAAACGCCGTAAAAAGAGTTCGCTCGCGAGAGCAATGTCCATGTGAGAGCCACTCGGGAAGGCGAATCCACACGTCCGCGCGAGTCATCCAGCCTTGCTCGGAACATCGCCGCCGAAAAATGGCGTGCCAGCGCTGAAACTGGCGTTCGTCTTCGTGATCGCCCCACTCTTCCCCTTCCATCGGAACTCGCCATTCGCGAACTATGCTGGCGGCGCGGCGGGCGAGCGAAGCGGTCGCGCCGATATCGAAAAGCTCGGGATGATTCTCCTCGATAATTTGCCGCCACACCAAATGCTCCTGCGAGGGCGAGAGCAAAATCGGGACATCGGAGCCGCTAAAGCGTGCTTCTTGCCAGCGTGCCGTTAGCCATGCGCCGATCGTCTGAATCACAGGGCGCTCCCAGCTCTCTCGTGCCTGCCGAAGCTGTTCGAGCGAGAACTGATAGCCCGCAATACGGGCCAGAAGCGGCGTGGGTGTAATAATGGCCGCCCCCTTCTCAAGCCACGAGAGGAGCTTGCCGCAAGCGAGACGCATGAATGGGGTAAGTACCATTTTCACGCAAGCGACAATCAAGGGAATGGCTGAATCGAAGATCACACCGCGAGCGCAAGATTTCGCGGCTTGGTATCAGGACGTCGTCATGCAAGGTGACATGGCGGAGCCCGCGGAAATTGTCAAGGGATGCATGGTCATCAAAGCGAACGGCTATGCCGTTTGGGAGGCTCTGCAACGCGAATTTGACGACCGTTTTAAGGCAACCGGACATCAGAACGTTTATTTCCCTCTCCTGATTCCGCAGAGCTTCTTGAAGAAGGAAGCGGAACATGTAGAGGGCTTCTCTCCGGAATTGGCCGTCGTGACCATTGCCGGCGGCAAAGAACTGGAAGAACCTTATGTAATTCGTCCAACTTCGGAGACGATCATCGGCCACTTCTTTTCGCGCTGGATTCAAAGCTGGCGCGATCTGCCCCTAATGCTGAACCAGTGGGCAAACATAATCCGCTGGGAGCTTCGCACCCGCATGTTCCTGCGAACGACAGAGTTCCTTTGGCAGGAGGGGCACACGGCACACTCTTCACATGAAGAAGCGCTCGATGAGGCTCTCCGCATCCTCGACATCTATGCCGAAGTGGCGGAGGATGTCATGGCCATGCCGGTGATCAAAGGGGCGAAGACGCTCTCGGAAAAGTTCGCCGGCGCTCTGCGCAGTTACGCTATCGAGGCAATGATGCAAAACGGTCTGGCGCTGCAAGCCGGCACCAGCCACGATCTCGGCCAGAATTTCGGCCGCGCCTTCGAGGTCCAATTCCAAACCAAGGAAGGGAAACTCGATTACGTCTGGCAAACAAGCTGGGGCGTCAGCACGCGGCTTATCGGCGGATTGATTATGACCCATTCCGACGACAAGGGGCTCGTTCTGCCTCCGAAAGTAGCTCCGATGAAAGGCGTTCTGGTTCCTATCTATCGCAAGGACGAGGAGCGGACGGCGGTAATGGAAACGGCACGCAAGCTCGCACAGGACTTGGGCATCAAGATTGATGATCGCGAGGGCCAGACGCCGGGTTCAAAATTCTTCCACTGGGAACGAAGAGGCGTGCCGGTCGTGATCGAGCTTGGACCGCGCGATGTTGCTGCCGGGAACGTCGTGTTGAAGAGGCGCGATACGGGAACGAAACATACGGTTTCTCTGGCTGAGGCGCGCCACGAATTCGAGAAGATGCTCGACCAGATCCAACGCGATCTGTATTCCACTGCGAAGAAGCGCTTGAACGAGAACTCTGTGCAGGCAAACTCGCTCGCTGAGGTGGAGAAGATTCTGCGCGACGTGACCGCGGAACGGGGCGGCGGGAAATTCGTCTTTACTCACCTCAAGGACGATCCGGCATGTGAGGCCAGGCTCAAAGAGTTCAAGGCTACGGTGCGGTGCATTCCTTTGGCCGACGAGCAGGACGGCGCCGGAACCTGCATCATTACCGGCGAGCACGTTCCCAAGCGCGTCGTGATCGCCAAAGCATACTAGGGCTTCGATCAGGTAGTCGACGAAAATTCTTACAACGTAGAACCCATAGCCTGTGCGTCCCGGCGATCATGCTGCTCCTGATCGGCAAGGCAATAGGGTGTCCAAGGAACTGCACTTAGCCGGGCAGCTTCAATCTCGCGGCCGCAGTCGATACAACGGCCATAGCTTCCGTCCTCTATTCGCGTCAGCGCGTCCTGCACTTGCTTCAGCGTTGCCGATAGCCTCGTACTCTCTTCGAGTGCCGTCGCCTTACCTTCATCCGATGCAGCCTCATCCGCCGGATCTTCCACTTCCGCGGAGTTGCTCTCCCGAGCTTCACCATTCAGCCGCGAAATCTGTTCAGTAAGGTCTTGTTCGCGCAAGATCAGACTCCGTTTGAAATCGTCAATATCCACTGAGCCACCCTTTCCCAAAGAAGTAAGCTGCTTCTACTTTATGGACTGACTGCCAGGATTCGTTAAACGTTTCGGACTGCCTGCCGATCTGTGGTATAGCGATGAGGCGAGAAGTTCGATCGAAGAGAGCGAGAGAACGCGGTTCGACGTTTGTTGAATTCGCTCTGCTGTTCCCCATGCTCTTCTTCCTTATAATCGGCACGTTCGATATCGGCTATCTCATTAACGCCTTGATGACCGTCGAGAACGCGGCGCGAATTGCAGCCCTGGATACTTCCGCTTCTTCGGGAACCGCGGGAAGCTCCTCAATCGCCTGTGCGGACATTTTAAAGGAGCTGGCTGAGTTACCGAACCATGGGCAATTACCCTCCTCCTGCAACGCGAGCCCTCTGCAAGTCACGGCGACTGCTATCGCGAGTGGGCCGGATGGCAATCCGGCGTCCAAAGTAACGGTCACGTACCAAACGATCCAACTGATCCCGATTCCCGGCCTTCCCGGCAACCTGAGCATTACGCGCGTGGTGGAAATGTCGGACCGAAGCTGACGAGCATGAGAATGTGCAACAGCGAAAAGGGCAGCGCGATCATCGAGTTCGCGATCGGCGGGATTGGTGTCATCTTCGCGCTGGTATCAGCCGTCGGAATGTCGCTCTCCATGTGGACCTACAACACGTTGAAGTTTGCCGTAGCCGAAGGAGCGCGGTATGCGGCCGTGCACGGTCAGCAATGCTCAGTGGGCAGCAACAGTTGCGGAATCACTGTAGCGAACATTGCGAACCAGATCGCATCCTCAGCCGTAGGTCTGGACGCCGGCAAGATGAACGTGACCCTAACTTCCTCCTCCGGCAGTATCACCTGCAACCCGTTAAACACTTGCTCCTCGAACGGCACCGCCTGGCCGCCAAGCGGCGCCAATATCGACGGATCGTCCCAGATCACGATTAGCGGCACATATCCCGAACAGAGCGGGTTAATGGTTCTGTTTCTGCCCTACACAGGTTCGCGGACTGTCCAGTCGAGAAATCTTATGGCCTCGAGCCAACAAACAATTCTCTTCTAGGGGAGACGGTAAATGGAGAAATCTAAGAGAAATCAGCGGGGCGTTATATCGGTTCTCGTGATGCTGATGTTGATCCCAACGTTTGCCCTTACAGGCTTGGTGGCTGATGTCGGCTGGTATTACTACACCAGAAACGCGGCCCGCGCGGCGGCGGAAGCAGGTGCGCTGGCGGCAGTGCGCTCTGCGATGGTTTTTGTCAACGCCAACCCCAGCGCATCTTATTCCTGCAGCTCACTCGGGTGCCAGGGGGCTACGGGGTGCCCCGAAACCGCTACCAATCTCGAGGCCGCCTGCCAATACGCGACGGCAAACGGTTTCTCCAATTCGGGTAAGCAGACGGTAACCGTCGAAGCCAACGTCGGCAATCCAACGTCCTATGCGTCAGGAGTCCAAGCACTCTACTACGCGTCCGTCAGCATTGTCCAACAAAATCCGCTGACTTTCCTGGCCGTACTGGGCGGAAGCAGTGTCAATGTCGGGGTCCGGGCGACAGCCGCAATCGTAGATACCGTGCCGAATTTTTGTGTCGCAGCGCTTGATCCGTCGGCAAGCGGGGCCATAACTGCTGGGGGAAACGCCCGCAACATAACGCTCACCAATTGTAGTATGGGGGTGGATTCGAGCTCGACCACCGCGTTTAGCACCAACGGGAACGGCTGTGTCACGGCTGTTTCCGTCCAGGTACACGGAGGCGCTTCGTCTGTAGGTGGTTCTTGCACGCAGCCAACTACCGGCGTACCCTCTTTCGCGGATCCCCTTTACGGCCTGGGGACCCCTACACAGCCGTCGGGCGGTTGCCAGAGTCCGACATCTGTTAACGGCGTGCCGACCTATTCTCCGGGCAATATCTGCGGCGGTATAAGCGGTACAGCGAGTTTTCTTCCCGGCGTGTATTACGTGCTCGGCGGCGGGATGACCTGCCACGGAAACTGCACCCTGAGCGGAACTGGTGTTACGTTTTACATGACCTGCTCGTCTTCGCCCTGCAACGGATCGTCTGCTGCCACCATCGATTTCAACGCAAACAGTACCGAGAATTTGTCGGCTCCCACCACCGGCCCTCTCGCGGGAATTCTGTTCTTCGAAGACCGGACTAGCAGCGCAGGATCCGACAAAATCAACGGGGGCGCGAATACCACGCTCAATGGAACGGTGTACCTCTCAAAAGACGCTGTTTCATTTATCGGAAACGCAGCGACCACCAACACCATACTGATCGCCGATACAGTCTCGTTCAGCGGAAATTCGTCCGCCTCCTTCCAAGTGGCGAGCGGCAGTAATGCAATCCCGTCGCAGCCGACTCCGCTTCTTGTTCAGTAGGACGGGCCTAACTTATAAGTTGAGCGGGTCCACTTTTAGAACGTAATAGTTCGGGTCCGATGTTCGGGCCTGCACTGTGAAAGCCTGCGGCTTCGCGAGGAGCAACGAGTGAAGTTGCTCTTCGAACGGAGCCCGTTCCGAATACCACTTCATGGGCGTCATCACCAGATATTGAACCTGATGCAGTTTCAAATGGCGGCGCAGGTCATCGGGACCGCCCAACGGCTGTTTGGCAGGATCAGGATCGTAAAATAATTCAAACTGGTCCGCGCTAAATAGCCGGATCGATTTCCGCTGTGTCAAAAGATAAAAGACGGGATCACAGTTCGCGGCAACGATCGCATTAGCGGGCGTGTGGCTTCGTATCCAATCGGCTACTTCGAGAGTTTTGCTCCAGTCGTCGGGTTCGGTCTGGGTGTACACGGGCGTCTTGCTTTCGAGCGTTAAGCGCGTCAACCGGCTTAGGCTCAAGGCGTTTGTGATGACATACAGCAGACCAGCCATCACTACTCCGGTCCAGAGCACAATGGATATCCAAGGCGGCCGGGCTTTCAACAGAGTCTTCTCGATCGCATTAAACAGACACATGAATGCGAACGGAAGAATCGCAGTCAAATAGCGAGGTGGAGGCCAAGTCCAGCACAGTAGCATAGCGCAATATACGACCGTCCAGACAATGGGCAGACTCCAGCTTCTGAAGCGGATCAGCCCAAGCACGGCCGCAATGCCCGCCAACAGATTTACAACGGCGTGGACCCGTGTTGCGGGCGAGCCCGCTACCGGACACAGCGTTCCTAACAAAACGGGCACATTGAAACTCACCACACGCAACGCCTCTGCAACCGGGTAATGAAAGATGTGTCCGCCGGCGTAGCTGAACTTCGTGTAATAGCTCTCCACACGATCCAGACTCGCCGAATGCGTAGCTTGCCAAATCAACCAGGGCGAAACCACCGCGCCTGAGATCGCCAGAAACAGAGCCGCACACCGAACACGCCGCTTCGCCACCAGGAACAGGCACGCCGAAACGATCAGTGCTACGCCGGCCGAACGCAGGAGAAATGTGCAACCCGCAACAGCCGCGGCCGTCGCAATTTTGCGATAGCTCTCCGGCTCATCCTCCAGAATCAGAATCGAGCAGACCGAGAGCAGAGCAAACAAGGTATCCGGCAGAACGCTGGTGCCCAGGAAAATCGTCCAGGGTGCGGCAAACGTGCACAGAACACTCCAGAAGGAAACCGCGGCACTTGCGGGCTCGCGGCGAATCGCCCGGAATGCCGCGACGGCCCACAGGAAACCTGCCGTCATCGACAGCGATTTGAAGGCGAGGACGTTTTCCGGGAAAGCGGGAAAGACTTTCCAAACCAGGCTCAATAGCGCGGGATATAGGATCGGATACTTCGTCTGGAAGAGAGGGCTCGGAAGGCTGACCGTCCGGTACCCCGATCCCGAGACGAGCGAAAGCGCGTTTACGATGTATACGCCGTCGTCATGAAAGTAGCCCCATGCCGGCTGGATCAGATAGCAAACGTACACGGGCAGTAACGCCGCCGCAAATGCCAGTGGCAAGCATCTCCATATGACACGAAACGCGGAACGCACCTACAATACTGTGGTGCGGCTCGCCCCTTTCGCGCGAAGAAATCTTAAGCCGTGGCGGAACGGTATCGATCCGGCCGTGCTCCCTCTTCCTCTTCAATATGCGAAAACCGCTGCGAGCGGTGCAGGAAGTAGTAAACGCAAAGCAGAGTCAGCATGAAACCGGCGAGCACCACCATAATCAGCGCAAAGCGTATGAGCCCGAGTACGGGCGCCGCCGCCAGCCGCTCATCCTGGCTGACCATGACGATCCAGCCCAGGTTCGGGAAGCGCTGCTTGAGGGTCGTCGCGGCAAACCCGATGATCCAGGGTCCGTTTGGTAGACCTGCTCTCACCCAGCCTGATTGACCAGAGTGCAGACCGAGTAGCGCGTCATGAACGGCATCGAACCCGCGTGACTTCACATTGGAAAACACATCCACATTTCGAGAACTGATCACCGTTCCGTCGTCATTCACCAGCTCCAGAGTGGCACCGTTCCCTACTTGGGTCTCGCGAAAACGGGTCAGCACGTCGGAAATGCTGACTGCGGCACTGACCACGCCTACGGTCGCGCCCGAATTGGGGTCTCTCACTGGTTCGTTTACGTTTACGTAATACGATTTCGTGAACTCGTCGTCAATGACGTTACTGATTTGCGTCGCCCCTTGTCCGTTGTTGTAAGCGGCTTGCCAGGCGGCATCCTGCGAGTACGAGGGTTTGACCCCTGGTTGTGATGCCGCCACTACCTGGCCGTTTGTATTCGTCACCACGATCGATAGGTATTGCGGTTCGGAAGCGCGCCTCTGTTTGAGAAACTGCGAAGCGTTGCTATTGAGCACGCCGGACGGAAGCCCCGCAGTTTCCGAATTTTCAGCGTTATGCCCGGAGGAAGTCCCGCCTCCTGTAACCGCATGCAGAACCGTCGGGTCGCTCGCGATCGTAGTCACATCATTCAGCCGCTCTCGTATCGATTGCGAGACCTGCTGGCTATAAAGTTGCGCGATCGTCTTGAAATCTGCTCCTACCGCCCGGTCGAGCGCGCGATAACTTGTCTCAGCAAAGATCAGGCCCAGGATGCTCAAGGGCACGATTACGAGAATCAGCGCGAGCAGAAGCCTTTCTATAGAGACTCGAACTTCTAATCCCTCTCTGGACATGGCCAACTCCTTCCCCGTCTAGACTCGTTGCGAACTGGGATCGCCTCATAGCGGAATGCGCCACGGCCAGGGTTGCGGCTCGGCGTTCTGCCGTCGAGCTGGCCACGGCCGCTTCCCGATTAAAGCTTACTCCAAAAAATAGACGCCCGATCTAAAATTTGGCTCACGAATTATTGGCCTGTGTCCGGCGTCGGCTCCACGAGGAGCTCTACATTTACCGAGTAAATCGCTGGTTTTCCGTCCCGGTCGCTATCAAAGTACACCCGCTTGCTATCGGGTGAAAACACGGGCGAGGCGAAGCCCGCATCTTTGGACCGGTGCTCGCATAGGGTAAACTCGCGGCGCACGGAGCGCAGCAGCAGAATGATATTGCGCTGTGCTCTGCTCCGGCTCGCGCCTACAAAAACGGAATCGTCCGCATTTGGTGAGAACACGGCAAACTGGCTCGTGGGAGCGATACACCTCGCAGTGGCCGTCTCTAACGTAGCTTCCCATATCTCGGATATGACAATGTCCCCCTTCGCTATCTCTCGCAAGAACAGAATCGAGCGTCCGTCTGCCGACCACACAGCATCCGAGACACGTCCGCCCGCCAACTGTGTAAGCACCGGCCTCGGGGTTTTCAGCGGCGCATACCAATACTCGCGGTTCTCGTAGTCGCGGCTCTCGCTTGCGCCGCGAGCGAATATGCATCCTTTTCCGCCCGGCTGGATGAGGCATTCCCCCGAAACGTTTTCCGCAATCAGTTGAACGGCATCGCCGTTTAGATACTCCAACGTCCCCTCGCGCAAGACCAGAAACTCCGTTGCCGAAGCGCCCATGCTGAATGCACTGATTTTTGACGTGACTGGCGGTTCTTCCTTCTTGCCGACCAAGCTCACTCGCCGCAGTGAGCCGCCGTCCAGGAAATAGAGCAGCTTCTCCGCGCGGTCCAAGCACAGCGAACGTGGGTCGAGCGCTTGCGGGCTTGCAAGCTGAGTGAGAACGCCAGTCCTCAGATTTACTCGGAATGGAGCAAAGCGGCCGGTTCGGTTCGATGAAAACACCAGAAACCGGTCCTTCACCGAGACGAAGCGGTTCGTTGCCGCTGGAAGCACACTCGCGCTTACCGGATTTGTGAGCCGCACAACCGGCGTCTCGGTTACTGGATCAGCAAACCGTACAAATTCCCCTACCGAGGGAAGCTGTCTCGTTCTTTGAACTGGTTTGGAAGCGGCGGCGGCGAGGCCGCCTGGCAACATCGCCAGCATCGCACGCCGCGTGATGCCCTGCCTCACTAATGAGAAAGACGCGAACCGAAATTCGACTGTTGCATCACAGCCCGAAATCGTTATGAGCGGGCTTGTTCTTTGCCAGAACCTGTGGCTTTGACATAAATTTGTACGGATTCACTGGTGTCCCGCCCATCCGCACTTCGTAGTGAACGTGCGGGCCGGTAGCTCGGCCCGTCCCTCCGGAAAGCCCGAGTATCTGTCCGCGCCGCAAATCCTCACCGGGGACAACCAGCAATTGCGACAGGTGGGCGTAATACGTCTCGAGTCCACCCCCATGATCCACCACGACCAGCTTCCCGTAACTCCCGCTCCAACCGGCGTTCTCAACAACCCCGTCTGCTGTCACGTGAACAGGAGTGCCTCTCGGCGCTTGCAAATCGACGCCGGTGTGGAAGGCTCCTTCGCCGGAAAACGGATCCCAACGTCCTCCAAACGAACTACTTAGGGCGCCGATAACGGGCCAGAGGCTGGGCTGGGAGTACGTCCGCCACGCAGCATGTACGTAGTGGTGCCCCTCGATATTGGAATATGTCGCCGCTTTAAGGAAGTTGTATTCCTCAATCGATTCCTTCACATTAAGCGAATCCCAGTCCACCAGCTTGTGGTCCAGTTCCGGTGGGCTGATTCCGTAGGCCGCCGAAACCTCGCTGGCCAGCGTCTCGAGTGACGCCATCTGCTGGCTGTGCTGCAAGGACTGGCGCTGCAATTCCTGGTAACGCGTCCGCAAACGTTCAAAGTTCGCACTCAGCTCGTTGTAATGGTGCGCCTTCCAGCTCATGCTGACATAGCTGGAGAACAAGAAAACCAGCACAAATGCCAGAAGAAGGAAAGAACCGAAAATATAAAGCAGTGATCTGTAACTTAGCTGAATCCGCTTGACTCGCCCGTGAACAGAATGGGCGAACTCTAAAACGAAATACCCTTGACTCATTCAGCTCCTTTTAGGGCGCTGTTGGATGTGCCCCCCCTGACACAATCCATCCCTACCCAGGATCGGTCGTATTAACGAAATTTCAGGCTACCCCGACCAATAATAGCTGTCAATCCTATTAATAGTACTTAGGTTCCATATTAACTCTCAGAGCCGGTCACTTGGCCCCGGCGTTCTAAACACGGCACTGGCGATAATCAGACGATGCCCTTTGACCGCGAGGTGGAACTGGCGAAGCTTCTGGCTCAGGAAGCGGGCGCCTTGGCGCTGGATTATCAGCGCCGCGGGATTACACCCGAGCTCAAATCCGACGAGTCTCCCGTTACAGCAGCCGACCGCGCCTGCGAGAAGCTAATATTCGAGGGCATTTCGCGCGAGTTCCCCGAAGACGGTGTTCTTGGCGAAGAAGGAGCCAACCGCGAAGCCCGCAACCGGCGCCGCTGGATCATCGACCCCATCGACGGCACCAAAGATTTCATCCGCGGCATCCCCCTTTGGGCTGTTCTGATCGGCTTTGAGGAGGATGGCGAAATCCTCGCCGGCGCGGCCCATGTGCCTCGGCAAAATCTGCTGGTGTGGGCGGGCAAAGGCCAGGGTGCGTGGGCCAACGGCACGCAGATCCGCGTGTCCGACCGCTCCGACCTCAAGGAGGCCGTGCTCGCTTTCAACGGCTTCAATAAGGCCGGAGTCCGTGCGTTTTCCGACCGCCTGATGTCATGGATAAGCCGCTTCTGGGCGGTTCGCAGCCTGGGCGGATCCGTGGATGCCCTGCTGCTCGCGCAGGGCCAGGCGGACGTTTGGATCGAACCGAATGCCTCGGCCTGGGATCTCGCGCCGCTGAAGATCATTATCGAAGAAGCCGGCGGCTTATTCCGAAGTTTTCAGGGGGAAGATACCATCTACGGCCACAACGCCTACGGCTGTGTTCCAGGCCTGGAACCGGTCGTCAAAGAGCTGCTCAACTGACTCGGGACATTTCATAAATTCCGACCTCCTATACTCTGGATTCGTGAACCCGGACCTGTTTGTTCATTGGCTCTCCCGTTTCGTACATATTGGGTCGGTTGTTCTTTTCCTCGGGGGAATCGCGTATGCGAGGCAGGTATTGCTTCCCACGTTGAATGCGCTCCCGGACGATTTCCGAAGGCAGACTGCGGCCTCAACCCATACGCGCTGGCGCGCCACACTATACGTGCTGCTTGCGTTAATCGTTCTTTCGGGCCTGTACAATTTCTTCGAAGGGCCGAAGCACGGCCGGACTTACCAGATCTGGTTCGGAATCAAGATACTATTTGTCGCTCATATTTTGGCCTCGGCGATCCTCTGGGCGGTTTCGGCATACGGCGATACCGAATTCGGCAGCAAGCGGAAGCATCGTTTACTCAGCATCACGATCTCCGGACTAATTGTCGTCGGCATCTCTGCGTATTTGCGAAGCCTGACGCTGCGCGGTCTGTGAGCGGCATCTAAATATCGGAAGAGAAATGACTGGGTATGAAGCGCTACGGCAATTCGCGGGCTGGATCGACTTGTCGTCTCGCGGGAAGATTCGCGTCACCGGTGAAGACCGGGCGCGGCTGCTCCACGCCATGTCGACCAACAACGTGAAAGATCTGGCGCCCGGCAACGGTGTTTACGCGTTTTTCCTGAACGACAAGGGCCGGATCCTCGCTGACGCGTACATCTACAACCTGGATGAAAGCTTTTTTCTCGACACAGAGCCCGAAACTGGGCTAAAGCTTCGTGATCATCTTGACCGCTACATCATCGCCGATGATGCGTACCTGGAGGATGAAACGGATCGCTGGGCCTGTATCGGTATCGAAGGACCCGAAAGCCTCACCACGGCAACCAATTTAGGTATCTCCGTTCCCGATGTTCCTTATGGGACGCGCTCTTGGGGCAGCGGCTTCGCCGCCCACGTCGCCAGCACCTTCAAGCAAGGCATCCGGGTATTTGTTCCTGCCGAGAACCGGGGCGATTTGTTAAATCGACTCGAGAGCGCCGGCGTTCTCCACGCGACTCCCGAAGAGGCCCGCATCGTGCGCATCGAGAATGCTCTGCCTCGCTATGGCGAAGAAATTACTGAGCGCTACCTCGTGCAGGAAACCCAGGCCATGCACGCGGTTCATTCGAATAAGGGCTGCTATCTGGGCCAGGAAATTGTCGAACGCGTGCGATCGCGCGGCCAGGTTCATCGTCTGCTTGCCCCGATCCGGATCGAATCGGCAACGGCCCCGGAGCCGGGTGTCAAGCTGACTGCGAACGGCCAGCCTGCGGCTGAAATTGCTTCTGCGGTATTTTCACCAGCGCTCGGCGAAGTGATGGGAATGGCCTATGTTCGGGTTCAAGCGCTGCACGACAAACCGGAAATGATCGTCGCCCGCAGCGAACCGCCTGTTAAGGCATTCCTGCGCTAGCCGTCGCCGAGAATCTTTCCGTACGGTTCAAGCCCTTCGAAGTTATCGCAGACGGCTTTGATTGCGGCCGTGATCGGAACCGCCAGAACCAGCCCGACTCCGCCCCACAGCAGGCCCCAGAACATCAGCGCAATGGTGACGATCAACGGGTTCAACCGCACCCTCCGCCCGATAATCTTTGCGTAAAGAACGTTCATCGTGATTAGGTCAAGGACCGCCGTCAGCAAGATGACCGTGATCACGACTTTGAATTTGTTCGGTATGGCCAGAGTCGCCAGGGCGGGCAGCACAAGAGAGAGCGGCAGACCAACATACGGCAGCAGAGCGAAGAACGCACTGATAGGACCGACCAGAATCCAATACGGCACGCCTAGAAGAAAGAAAGCGATCCCAAGAGCGCTGGCGAGGAACATCCACAGAAAGAAATTGCCGAGCATGTAAGCGCGCGTGGATTCGCCGATTCCCAACCAGCTCCTTCCGATTATGAACCGGTCCTCGCCGGAAAACAGCAGCAGAAACGACTTGCCGATGTGATCGCGCCAGCTCAGCATGAAGTAGACCAGGAAAGGAACGAAGGATGCCATCACCAACACATGAAAGTAACCGGAAACGTAGGTGTAGAGTGCGGTGAGGACAGGCTTGGGACCGGTTACGACCCGAACCTGCTGAATCGCGGGCGGAGCGGGAGCTTCCGGCAACCCCGCCCGGCGCCTCCGCGCCTTCATTGCTTCCTGCGGCTTCTGCTCGATCTGCTGTTGCTGTTCACGCAAGTTCTTGGGTACCACCGTATCGAGCATCTTATTCTCCAGCTCATCGAGCTTGTCGTTCGCCTTCTGCACAATCTCGCTCACTCGCGAGCTGTAGGTGGGAATGTCTTCAGCCATGTTCGCGAGTTGCGTCCACGCGGCCGCCGCCAGCGCGTACAGGATCGCAAACGACACCGCGATGACAATCGCCGTAGCCACGCCTCGCGGCACGCGAAGCTTCATTACCAGGATCACGGCCGGATCGAGAATGAACGCGAATACAGCCGAGATGATGAGCGTGATGAAGAAATCGCGTCCGTAATAGAGCAGCGCCACCGTCGCTGCAATGGCCAGGACGGATATTCCAAGACGAAGCGATCGCTGGTACGGCTGCGGAGGGCTGAGCAAAGCCAAAGCGAAAAACTGCCCCGGTACTCGCTACTCTAACATGTAGACGACCCTCTATAATCCTGATTTGTCCAACCCGCCAGATCAAATGCCCTTCGGCCGCGTGCTCGCTCTGGACGTCGGCAAGAAGCGAATCGGCCTTGCTATCAGCGATGAGCTAGGGTTCACGGCTCAAGGACTGGAAACTCTGCATCGCACTCGCGTTCGCGAGGATCTGGGGGCGCTACGGCAGCTTGCGACGGATCGGTCGGTCGCCACGTTTCTCATCGGCCGTCCGCTTCACATGAGCGGTGATGAAAGCAGCCAGACCAAATATACACAGGAGTTCGCCGAACGGTTGTGCAACTACACCGGCATACCGGTTGTCTACTGGGACGAACGTCTGACGTCGGCGGAAGCCGAACGGCTGCTACGCGACTCAGGAGCTTCTTTCGCGGAAAAGAAAAACTCAGTCGATCGCCTCGCGGCTGTCCTGCTGCTCGAGAGCTATCTTGGTTACCTCCAGCACCAGAAGACTCCGCATCGGGAAGAATCGCTTGGCTAAAGGGGGCGGCTTTTTGAATCGGGCTTTTCTCGCGCTACTCTTCGCGTGCGTAGTTTGCGCTATCGTCGGCGGAGCGCTCGCGAATTATTGGTACCTCGGTCCTTATCGAGGCTTCGAGACGCAGACGTTTGTAGATGTCGATCGGGGCATGTCATCGCGCCAGATCGCACGCACGCTGGCGCACCAGGGGGTGGTTCGCTCTGAATGGGCGTTCCTTATCGTCCGGGCGGTCCACTTTCGGGCCCCGCTGCAGGCTGGTGAATACCGATTCGCGACGGCCCAGACTCCCTGGCAGGTGTTCGACGAGATCCGCCGCGGAGAAATCTTCTATGAGGAGGTAACGGTGCCCGAAGGAAGCAACGTATTCGATATCGCTGCGATCCTCGATCAGTTGGACATGGTGAAAGGTCACGACTTCCTCAAGGCTGCCTCCGACCCGGAGACAATTCGGGATCTCGACCCGCTGGCTCCCGATCTCGAAGGTTACCTGTTCCCTTCCACCTACCGGATGACGCGCCGCACGACGGCCCGGGCTCTCTGCGTCACCATGACGAATGAGTTCCGGAAGAGCTGGAGTTCGATTAGCAACCCGATTAGCGGACCCGAACTGCACGAGCTTGTCACGCTCGCGTCTCTGGTAGAGAAAGAAAGCGCGATTCCGGCCGAGCGGCCCATGATCGCTTCAGTGTTTCTGAATCGTCTGCGCTTGAAGATGCCATTGCAGTGCGACCCGACGACCGTATATGCAGCGCTGCTCGAGAACCGCTACCGTGGTGTCCTCCACAAATCCGATCTCTCGAGCGGTAACCCATATAACACCTACACGCATACAGGCCTCCCGCCCGGGCCGATCGCCAATCCTGGCCTTAGTGCATTGAAAGCGGCGCTGCATCCCAGCAGCGAGCAGTATCTGTACTTTGTCGCCAAGCCGGACGGTTCAGGCTCTCACCACTTTTCCCAAACGCTGGCCGAGCACGACAAAGCTGTAGAGGAGTACCGGCAGGGAGGGGCGGCGCGGTAATCCTCTTTATTTTTAAGACTTTACCCAATAGCTTGACAAGCTCCAGTATTCCGATAGAGAATAGGACAATGTTCTCGAGCCGCTTAGAGGGGACCGATTGTGGCTAGCGCATTGAGACTTCCCACGTTCGAACCCCGACCGGTATCACCCGGTATTGGACAGACATTCGCAGGCGCCAGCACCAACCGCTCGCTGAACGTCATCTGCGTTGGGGCTCATCCCGACGATCCGGAAACAGGCTGCGGCGGCACTCTGGCAAAGTTCATCGCTGAAGGACATAACGTCACCATCGTGTACCTGACCCGGGGGGAAGCGGGCCTGCGGACCGCCGGAAGCGAAACCGCCTCGCGATTGAGAACCGCGGAAGCGCTGCGGGCTTGCGAACTGCTCGGCGCCACCGCGGTATTCGCGAACCAGATCGACGGGCAAACCAGCACGGAGAGGGAACGCGTGCAGCAATTTACAGCGTTGCTCGAATCGCTCGATCCTGATATCGCTTTCACACACTGGCCTCTCGATACTCACCGGGACCACCGAAACACCGCTCAACTCACCTACGAGGCTTGGCAAGCATTAGGGGAATCGTTCGCACTCGTGTATTACGAGGTGATGACCGGCGTTCAAACTCATCACTTCGAACCGAACTGCTTTATCGATGTCTCATCGACATCACCGCAGAAGCGCTCTGCCGTCTACGCGCATGTTTGCCAGAACCCTGATCGCTTCTATCCGTACCACGAGGAGATGGAACGCGAACGGGGATCACAGGCGCATCTTCCGCGTGCCGAGGCGTTTGTCGTCGTTCGCGAAAGACTCCCCAAGCCGTTCCTTCCATTCGAAATGTAAAGTGGATCGAGCAGCCCTCACGGCCAAAATTGGCCGCGATACCTAGTCGATTCGCAAAATTTCCATAATGTCCAGCGTCGCGATACGCCGGGTAGCGGCCCAGATACTCGTTGACGCGATCGCAAAAATAAATAGGATCGACATCGTGAACATCGTCAAACTGAGTGGTTTCGCACCGTTAACCAGATTTTCGAGAAAGCGCCCGGTGAGCGCCGCTCCGGCGATTCCCAAAATCGCTCCTGTGGCAACAGCTAGTAATCCCTGGCCCAGCAGTTCCTTCCGAAGCCGTATCGGCGTTGTCCCAAGCGCCAGGCGTACACCCATTTCGTGAGTCCTCCGTGAAATCGCATAAGAAACGACGCCGCATATACCGATCACAACCAGCAACAGAGCAAATCCCGCAAAGAACAGCAGTGCCGTGCGATAAAACTTCGGACGCGAGAGGGCATCATCCAGCCGCTGTTCCATCGTTTTAGCCCCGAATACGGGAACTCGCATGTCCACCGATCGGATGGCATCGCGGATCATAGCCACGTGGTCTTCGGCACGGCCGTTCACCCGAACTACGAAGGTCGAGAAGAAGCTGCCGGGTGAGTTTGCCGGCAGGAACATCTGCGTTGGGTTCGCGCCTTCTGTCATGTAGTCCATGGCTTTCACAACGCCGATGATCTTACGCGAAGGTGTGTTTCCCAGAGTCAGTTGATGTCCCAGAGCATCCGCCGGTGCGCCAAATTCTCTTGCAAATCGGTCGTTGACAACCGCGATGGGCGCGTCGGAACGCACCTCAGCCTCCGTAAATTCACGCCCGTAGAGAATACGGCCGCGCATCGTCTTGAAGTAATCAGGAAACACGGGAACCATCATCGAACTCTGTCTGGCTGGACGGCCATCAATTCCCCACGGAGCTCCGATGAAACCCGTCGCGTACAGCGGAAGGAACTCGGTCTCGCTGGCGCTCCGAACACCGGGAAGGCGGCGAATGCGGGCGAGAGCTTCCTCGAAATACGCGATCTGTTGCTCTGGGCTCTGATAAGTCGTGCCCTCCAGCGACACGTTCACTGTTACTAGCCCCTTCACGTCAAAGCCTCTATCGATTCGCATCAGATTGAGGAACGCTCGCCCGACCGAAACGGACGCCGTGAGAAGAACCAGAGTAAGCATGACTTGCGCCGCTACCAGGCTTTCACGAATTAGCCGCGAGCTCCGTATACCCCCAGAGCCCCGGACTCCAAACGCGTGGACACGGCCCGCATCGAGTGAAGGTAGAATGCCGAAGAGCAGACCGCTTATCGTCGATACAGCCAGAGCGAAGCCCAGGACGCGACCGTCGAGAATCGAATACGATTGCGTGGCCAGCGGCGCCGGTTGAACCCTCGCCGCGATAGAAGTTGTCCAGAACGCGACGACTAATCCGGCCATTCCGGCCACCGCCGACAGCAGCAGGCACTCGGTCAGTAACTGCTGTAAGAGTCGCGCGCTACTTGCTCCTAAAGCCGATCTGATCGAGAATTCTGCAGTGCGATCTGCATTGCGTGCGAGCAACAGGTTCGCAATGTTCGTGCATGCAAGTAGCAGGATCAGCGCCACGCCCGCCATCAGCAGGAGGGACGCGTTCTTCACTGGACCGGCGAGTTCATCCCGAAGTGAAGTAATCCTCGCCTTCTCCAGATTCCGGAGTTTCGAGCCAGGAGGCCAAAGGCGGCTGACCTCGGCGGCAAATGCGGCGCGCGCTTGCGGCCAGGTGATCCCCGGTTTCAGGCGAGCGACAGTTTCCCAGCCATTGTTGCCCGGAGTGAAATCCGCAGCATTCCAGAGAACTGTATTTGCGGGATAGCTGAATCCTGGCGGCGCTACTCCAATGACAGTGAGAGGCATTCCATTGACGCGAATCGTGGACCCGAGAACTCTCTTGTCGCCTCCGAAAAGCTGCTGCCACAGGCCATACCCGATCACCGCGACTGCGTTACGCCCGCGTGTATCCTCTCCCGAACTGAATCCTCGCCCGAGCACAGGCTGTGTACCGAGGAGTGAGAAAAAATTCCAGGACGCTTGGGCAACATGCGCCCTCATTAAATCCTGTTCGCTCCCAAGATTGACATCAAACTGCTCAAAAACCGCTGCGTCCGCCAGATAGGCGCTTTCTTGGCGCCAGTCATGAAATTGTTTCGTGCTGTCATGAGGCACAAGATATGTATGGAGCAACGCCAAACGGTTTGCATCCCGGAAGGGCAGCGAGCGCAAGAGCAGCGCGTTGACAACGCTGAAAACTCCGGTGTTTGCTCCAATCCCGATGGCGAGTGCGAGGATGGCGAACCCAGTTTGCCATCGGCGCTTGGCCCACAGCCGGAAAGTGTGTCGGGCATCCTGCTGTAACTCGCGTAAAACCTGCATCGGAACTCCTTCGGGGTATTATTTTGTCAGGAAGTAAGCGAGCAATTCCGGAAAAGCGCACTAGTCATTTGTTGTACCGTTACGTGCGCCTCAGAGGGAAGAGCGTATCTGGTACTTCTTCCTCAGGGGGAAATTGTTTTCTTGCGCCTGATGGCGCTGGGTCTGCATCGCCACTGATGAGAGTCCTGCGTTGAGCTTCCTTCGTGTCCCAGGTATCGATCTCATGGCCTTCGCCATGGGAATTCCACTTCTGACCTTTCCCGTAGCCGCACAGATTGCCGATGCAACCGCCTCCGCAGGAACGAGCCGGTATCAACTTGACGAAGCACAGCGCAAGCTGAAGGCCGGTGCCGAATTAAAGCAGCAGGAGCATCAAAGGATTCTGGGCGTGATACCCGACTTCAACACGTCCAACGTGCAGGATGCGGAACCGCTGTCTGCCGGGCAGAAATGGCACCTTGCGCTGAAGAGTGCGATCGATCCATTTACATTTGTCGCAGCCGGGATAGATGCCGGTTTGAATCAGGCAACAGATGACCATGCCGGCTATGGTCAGGGCGCGGAGGGTTACGGAAAGAGGTTGGGAGCGTCTTATGCCGACAGCTTTAGTGGAACCATGCTTGGCAACGCGCTCTTCCCGATGCTGCTACACCAGGACCCGCGTTATTTTCGCAAAGGGAGCGGGAGCTTCTCCAGCCGGCTGATGCATGCGCTGGCTGCTACAGTAATCTGCAGAAACGATAATGGAAAGCTCGCTCCGAATTACTCGAATCTTCTCGGGAATCTGGCGGCGGGTGGCATTTCAAATCTGTATTATCCGCCGGATGAGCGGGGTGCCGGGCTAACCTTCGACCGGGCGCTCACCGTATCGGCGGAAGGCACAATCGGAACCGTATTCGTCGAGTTTTGGCCGGATATTTCGAAAAAGCTGTCCCCTAAAGGGCACGGGAAAGACGTGCCGTAATAGATGCACGCCCGTTATCCGCGGTAAGTGTCTCTCCGCTGCTGCTAAATTTTGGGAACGCCGGCAGCCATCAACCAGTCTTCCTTCACCACTTCCTGAAAGCTGTTCTGGCGGGCGTAAAGCACGAGTTCTTTGAAATCCAGGAGGTTCTCGATCAGGATCGTTTTCGGACCAGGGATGAAACCGATTAACGGCAGGCAATCACTCAAAGAGCCCTTGGCAAGGGCGAAATTACCGGCCTCATCATTATGATGAATCGCGTTCCCGCCCGGATAGCCTGCGCTCTGGAGAGCGGTGTTCAGCAGAACTTTCACGTTGACGGTACGAGCGCTGACATCGCCGAAGCGGTGATGTTCGCGATTCCCGCCTTGTTGAAGACGCGTATCCACATTTGGCATTCGAGCCACGCCGCCTGGTAGGAACTGCTTTGCCTGACCGGGATTGAACTTCGAGTTGAGTGCCGAAACGAGCTCATGCTGCCGGGCCATGAGACCGCCCCGCTCTCCTCCCGGCCAGATCGCAAACAGATCGTAGTCGGCGGTGACACAAGCCTTGAAGCCGCGTGCCTTGGTTCCCGGATTCACCAGGCCGAGAATGGCTTCGAAGCCACGGAATCTAATGGGCTTCACGCCACTCGGGTATTCCTGCTTAAACGCGCGCGAGCCCGAACTATCCACGCACAGGACATAGTAATCGGAGGTAGCTCCGTTTAGCCACTTCTGCGAAGCGTTGCTCACCGGCACCAGCTGCCAGCACAGCACGGTCGGACCTTTGGCGGCGCGAGATTCGCCCACGTAATGACCGTTCCCGTCCTTCTTCGGGCTAATCACTCCTTTGCCGGCCAATTCGTCAATGCGCTTCCTCGAAATGACGATGGGCATGACATCGGCCACCCACGAATCATCTTCGACCTTTCCGAAAAATTTCTCGACGATGTGTCCGGAGAGAGCTTCATGAGTCCAGACCTTGTTCCTGGCCTCGTAGACCGAGTCTTTGGTAAGACGCGGATCGGCGCAAACAAAGCCGCTCATCGGACCCCAGTTGCACGATTTGGTATCGATGCGAAAGCCTTTCATGCCGTAGCCCTCTGCAATCAGACCCTGTGCCATGCCGCCGGGCTCCCTGAACAGAATGATGCAGTTCACGCGCTCGGCCACCGTTTCGCATGCCCCCGCATGGGGAGGGTAAAAACCAGTTTTTTCGCAAGCCTCTAAACGGCCGTCTTTCAATTTGTGTTCCTATCCTTTCGCCTGGCAGTGCTAGCCCTGGCGTTTGCTCAATTTGGGGAAATGCTTGTTGATAGTAGCGGCTAACGATTGTTTTCTCATTAGAGGGAAATCCGGGCCACGCCAAGACCGTCAATAGGAATATGGCGTCGCGCTGGATTACCACCCTCTTCTTCTTTGCTGGTCTGATTGCGTTGGCTTCCTGCGGATCTCGTGAGTCACCGAAAACGCGCCAAGGTGACGCCAACACGCCTGCCGGAAAGGCCGGACAAGCTGCTCACAAGCTTGCAGTGGAAGCTGACCACGCGGGCCGGGTCGTCGGCCGCAAGTTGGATAAGGCCGCCCACGATGCTAAGGCAGGATGGGATGACGCAGCCCGCAAGGACCAGCAGAAGAAGTAAATCCCCGTTCTATGCACCGAACGCGAGCACATACATAGGTCTCCCCTTGACAATCTTTGGGGGCTGCTTCATACTTCCCATAGATCGTCAGAGGAACGGCCTGATGGCCAAATCCGAAGAACCGTCGCTGCTCCAAGGAACGCTTGACCTCCTCATTCTGCACGCGCTTCAACGCGGCTCGATGCATGGCTATGCCATCGCGCAAACGATTCATTTGCTATCAGACGAAGTACTGAGAGTCGAGGAGGGCTCGTTGTATCCCGCGCTTTACCGTCTCGAACTCGACGGCGCTATCTCCGGCGATTGGGGCCTCTCGGAGAACAATCGCAAGGCCAAGTATTACGCGATTACCAAACGCGGCAAAAAGATCGTCGCCGCGCAGCAAGCGACCTGGAACCGGCTCTCGGCCGCGGTTCAGCGCGTTCTGGCGAGGTAAGCAGCATGCGCCGTCTATTTCTGAAACTCATACGGCGCAAGCGGCTCCAGCGGGATCTGGAGAGCGAGCTCGCGTTCCATGCTGAGATGTCCTGCGAGCATCAGAACCCGGTGGGTCTCGGCAACCTGTCGATCATCAAGGAGCATGCCTTCGACCTGTGGCGTTTCAATTTCGTAGAGAATTTCTGGCGCGACCTGATCTATGCAGGCCGGGGACTCCGCCAAAGTCCCACACTGGTGGCCAGCGCTCTGCTCTCGCTGGGCCTGGGAATTGGGGCGAACACTTCAATTTTTCAACTGCTCGATGCTGTCCGGCTGCGGAGTTTACCGGTCCAGAGCCCGCAAGAACTCGCCGCCGTGCAAATTGTGGGCGGGCACGGTGGCATGGGTGTGAATCCTGGCGAATACCCGGAGTTGACGCGGCCGATCTGGCAGGAACTTCAGAACCGGCAGCAGGCCTTCTCGGGCCTCTTTGCCTGGGCCGCAGATCAAGTGAACATAGGCCAAGGCGCCGGAATGCACCGCGTGAAGGCGATGTGGGTCAGCGGAGATTTCTTTCGCGTGCTCGGAATTCGACCCTGGCGTGGTCGGCCGATTCTGCCGGCCGATGAGGGACCATGCCCGCAATCGGCTGCCGTCGTCAGTTATGCCTATTGGCAAAGCGCAATGGGCGGTGCGCCGATCGACCACACTACACTGCTCGTGGATGAGTCGCCGGTGCAGGTCATCGGCGTAGCTCCTCCTGATTTTGATGGCCTGTCCATCGGAGACCGGTTCGACATGATTTTTCCGCTTTGCCGGCCCAAGGAACTGCGCCGCGATGTCTTCGATATAGCTGTGATGGGCCGTTTGCGGCCAGGCTGGACACTGAAACGGGCGTCCGCGCATCTCGAAACCGTTAGTCCAGGAATTTTCGAATCAACGGCGCCCACCGGCCGCACCGCGCAATCCATCGAAGCGTACAAGCGGTTCCGCCTGGCTGCATTTCCCGCCTCGGGTGGAGTGAGCTTGCTGCGCGAGCAGTATGACTCGTCGCTATGGCTGCTTCTGACCATTACAGGCCTAGTGTTATTGATTGCGTGCGCTAATCTCGCGAATCTGCTGCTTGCTCGGGCGAGCACGCGCGAGCGTGAAATGGCAATCCGTCTGGCGCTCGGCGCATCGGCCCGGCGCCTTCTGCAGCAACTGTTCATCGAAGGAGGCCTGCTCGCTACCATCGGAGCACTGCTGGGCATCGCCATCGCCCCTTCACTCAGCCGCGTTCTGGTGTGGTCGCTTTCGACCGAAGGCAACACTGTCAGCCTTCCCATTGCAACTGATTGGCGCGTACTTCTCTTCACGGCTTCGGTCTCGGCTCTGACGTGTATGATCTTCGGGGCCGTTCCTGCCCGGGACGCATCGCGTGCGGATCCGGTCAGCGCCATGAAAGCTGGCGGCCGCGGGGTAACAGGCAGCCGGCAACGTTTTTTTACCCAGCGGGCTCTAGTCGTGATGCAAATTGCGGTTTCGCTCATGCTGCTGATCGGAGCGCTGCTGTTTGTACGGAGTTTCCGCAAACTGTTGACCTTCGATCCCGGAATGCGCGAAAGCAACATCGCCGTCGCGATTCTCGCGTTTCAGAAATCAAACATCGCGCCCGCCCATTACCGCGATTTCCAGCGCCGGTTGCTCGAGGAGGTGCGCTCCATTCCCGGGATCCGCAATGCCGCAACCACTACCAATATTCCGCTCGTCGGAGGAAGCTGGGAGCACGGTATTCACATCGGATCGGCCCAAGGCACGTCGAAATTCACCTGGGTCAGTCCCGGCTACTTTGACACCATGGGAATCCCGCTGATCATTGGCCGAGGCTTCAACCAGAACGATACAGATAGCTCGCAGCGAGTGGCCGTGGTGAACCAAACATTCGTCCGCAAATTTCTAGGCGCCGGCAGTCCTATCGGACAGACGCTGCGCACCGATCCGGAGGGGAATTACCCCTCAACTGTCTACGAGATCATCGGAGTCATTCCGGACACCAAGTACAACAGCCTTCGCGGCGATACGCCCCCAATGACTTTTGCACCGGCATCACAGTTTCCGGCACCTGGCCCGTGGACCCTAATGATGATTCATTCGACTATAGCTCCAAGCGCGGTCATATCAACGGTAAAGCGAGTGATGGCGCAAGAGCACCCGGAAATCGTAACGGTTGGCGGCAATTTTCAGAACGGGATCCGCGACGGAATGGTTCAGGAACGACTTATGGCGATGCTATCCGGATTCTTCGGCTTCCTTGCAGCGCTCCTGGCCATGGTCGGGCTATATGGTGTCGTGTCTTATTTGGTTGCGAGCCGGAGAAACGAAATCGGCGTCCGCATGGCTTTAGGAGCAAGCCGGTGGCAGGTGGTCGGCATGGTGATGCGAGACGCCTGGTTATTGCTTGCCGCCGGAGTCGCGTTAGGAGCCGTGCTCTCGCTGATCGCTGGAGGCGAAGCGAGATCTCTACTGTTCGGTTTGAAGCCTGATGACCCGCTCACATTCGCCGCCGCAAGTGCGCTGCTGGCAGCCATCTCAGCCGTGGCCAGCTTTCTGCCTGCACGCCGAGCCGCGAAGGTCGACCCAATGATTGCTCTGCGTTATGAATAGACCACAGTCGAGTCAATCCTCAAAATCTCAGCGTACGGCCAAACTCATACGTGGCCTCGCCACGCTGAGCATTGATCCACCGAATGGCTGTACATGACTCTGCATTTCGCGTACCTGTGCGGGAGTAAACCTCAGCATTTCGAGTTCGGCACTTAGCAGCCAATCATGGCTTAGACTCGCCGACATCACCCCCGGCGAGTGGTGCAACCCGAGTTGGTGTCCGAGTTCATGTGCCATCACATGGCCGAGCACGACGAAGATGTCCAGAAACGCTGACGCCTGATGCACGCGATCAAAGAACACAAACGAAGTTCCCGGAATTGTGAAACCTAATTCCTTCATTGGCCGGTGCAAGCCCCGCACACCGCTTTCGGGGAGGATCTTGACGGTCGCGCGAAAGGCGCCGGGTGCGGGTTGGCAACTCGCAAATGTTTCCTCCCCCTTCTTGAAAACACCGCAGTTGGCCCATGCCAAGCTGACATTCGCAGTCTCAAAAATCCGGGAGGATTCTTCTTCGGCTTTGAGAAGAATCTGACGAGGCACGCCAGCGTAGTCATAAATCCGCACAGCGACTTTGGCCGTGTCCGACCTACCTGCGGTACAACAGCACACAACTCCGAAGAACAACGTTACAAATTGAAGACTTGAACGGCACATGGCAGTCTCTGCGCCGCATTGTCCGCGAGCCACACCTCGTTTATCGATCCACGCGAAGTAAAATCCAAATCAAATTAGGATCAGCGCCCAAGTTAATGGGGGCCAAGCCAAAGGCGCGAGCTGGTCCAGGTGCGAAGCTGGTACACTCTAGACCTACAGGCGCCATGGGGTCGGAAAGTAAACAGTCCCGTGAGCTATCGCTTCGGCACGTTCGAGGTCCTTCCGGACTCATTCGAGATGCGGGAATGCGGTGTGCGGATGAAGTTGCGCGAGCAGCCTTTCCGTATTCTTCTCACCATGCTGGAACGGCCCGGCCAGCTCGTCACGCGGGAGGAACTCCAGCGTTTGCTGTGGACGGACGGTACGTTTGTCGATTTCGATAAGGGTCTGAACACCGCGGTTAACAAACTACGCGAGGTCTTGAGCGATTCTGCCGCTCAGCCGCGCTTCATCGAAACCATTCCTCGCCACGGGTACCGGTTTATTGCTGACGTGGAGAAGGTAAGTTCGGCCCCGGACTTCGGGTTCACGGCCGGACGAGCTGAGAGCATTCCAGCAAGGCAGCCTGCGCTAGCATCCGCAGTTTCTGGGTACGACCGCCACGGCGATGCGCCGAAGACGCTCTCCGTGGCTATGGACAGTCGGAGCCAGCATCTGCCTCATCGGCGTTCTTCTCGTAACATCCAAGTACAACCAAGCGCTCCCAACAGCCGTACTTGGGACCCCAATTCAGCTCACGAATGACGGCATACCCAAAGATGAACTGGTGACGGACGGCGTCCGAGTCTATTACTCTTCGCCGATGAACCGAGATCTATCGAACTGGTGGACTTTCCAAGTCGGCCTCAACGGCGGCGAACCCCGTCCGCTTTCTTCCGTAACGGAAGCCATGGACCCGTTCAGTATTTCCAGCGACCATAGCGAACTGCTGCTCGGTTCGTCCGCATTGCGGCAATCGAATGACGGATTGGATGTTCCTGCCGAGCACCTTTGGTCGCAGCCGCTCGCCGGAGGTCCGCCGAGCGCGTTAGCCCTCCGAGCCTTTGACGCGTCGTGGTCTCCGGATCGCAGCGAGATTGTTTTCTCAACAGCGCAACAGATTGGACTGGCCGGACGGACGGAACGACAATTCGGATGCTTGCTGAGGTGCCCGGCGCCCCGTCCGGATTGCGCTGGTCGCCCAAGGGCGATCGGATTCGCTTCACGCTCCACTACGGGA
>JAFATG010000110.1 GCA_019244055.1 Acidobacteriaceae bacterium
AACGTGAAGCTGCAAGGCTACACCGATTACCACGACTTGGCGCCCGTGGTTCGCTACCGCCATCAGAGGGACAATCCGCTGGTGAAGGCGCTGCTGAGCCGGGATCGTGATGTACATACGACGATCGATGTCCGTCTCCAACAGCAGGCGCTGTCGATTCTGCGTGAGCGCCTCGAGCCGGCAAACAAAAAGGGCGCGATTGTGGTGATGAACGCGGATAATGGCGAAACCCTCGCACTCGCCAATTGGCCGGTTCCACCCGACAAAGGGAAGGCAAGTACCGATGAGCTGCTCGACCGCGCGCGTTATGGCGAATATCCGCCCGGTTCTACCTTCAAGTTGGTAACCGCCATGGCTGCGCTTCGGCTGGATCCGAAGGCGACCGAGCGGGTCTTTTCGTGCCGCGGCCTGGGCGATGGCAGAGTCGGAACCGTTATTCCTGGCTGGCGCCGGCCCGTTCGCGACGATATCAAGGATCATGCGCACGGAAGATTGAATATGGAGCGTGCCATCGTTGTATCCTGCAACGCCTACTTTGCCCAACTCGGCGTGTTTGCGGTTGGTGCAAGAGCGCTCCGCGAAACGGCTTCAGTGTTGGGGATACCGATCGGCAGCGATGCCGAACTGAGGCACATGCTACCTTTTGCTGCTTACGGGCAGGGTCCCGTAGTTATTACGCCGCTCAAAATGGCGCGTGTGGCGGCCACTATTGCCGATGGCGGCTCGATGCCGCAGGGGCGTTGGATTCTCGATTCGACCAACTCCCGCACCAATCCGCCGGTTCCCGTGCTTGCCGCGGATTCCTCGACCTTCCTGCAGAAGGCGATGCGATCTGTTGTAACGAGTGGAACCGCGAGGAGTGCGATGACCGGTTTGGACGTTGATGTCGCGGGCAAGACGGGCACCGCGCAACTCGACAGCGGGCAACCTCATTCCTGGTTTGCAGGATTCGCACCGTACGAAGCGTCTTCGCAGCCGCGCATCGCCTTTGCCGTTGTTGTGGAACATGGCGGTTACGGAGCTACACTCGCAGCCCCAATTGCGCGCAAGGTCGTGGAAGCCGCGAAACAACTCGGTATTATCAACCCAGACAGTTCGGAGAAGAGCAACTGATGGCCATCTCGGATGTAATCGAAAAATTCGGGCGAGCGGTGTTCGAGGCACCCTTCGGCGCAAACCGCATTGCGAAGGATGCTCCGGAGCTGGCTGAGATTCGGCTTGCGGTGATTGACGCCGCCAAAGAAAGAAGTCACCGGGTCAGCGGTAAGAACGTGTTTCCGTATAATCTCATCCGCATCCATCTGCTCGGAGTTCCAGAAGAGCAGGCCGACGTCTTTCGGGGTGAGTTCCTGTCCACCTATTTCGCCCAGGAACTGAAAACGGCGTTGGCTCGATCGAGTTTCCGCTTCCCGGACGATTTGGTTATCGAACTTTGCCCGAATCCGCGCTTGCCCGCGCCGGCTGAACAGTGGCTCTCGATTGAAACCGGAATGCTCAAGCAGGATCCTGTGAATGGTCCCACGCCATCCGGCGCGCACAAACTCGTGATCATGACTGGAACCGCGAACGTGCCCGAACTCGTGCTGGAAAAAACGAGAACCAATATAGGCCGCACAGCCGAAGTGTCAAGCATGTCCGGCCCCCTGCGCCGGAATGATTTGGCGTTTGCCGAGGATAACGCGATAAATCGGACGGTTTCGCGGGAGCACGCTCATATTTTACGTTCGCAGAAGACGGGCGAGTGCCGCATTCTCAACGACCGCACTTACAAAGGAGACGAGAACTGCGGAATTTGGATCGTTCGCGAGGGACTCGGGCAGCCCGTCCATCGAAACAGCCGCGGCACGCTACTGAAACCCGGCGATGAGATTCACCTCGGCAGCGCAATCATTCGCTTCGAAAGCGTATAGATGCTGACGCGCAGAGGGATCCTGAAAATCGGCGCTGCGATCTCAAGTTCGGCTCTCAAACCCACACCGCGATTGCTTGCGCAGGAGCAAGGCAGAAACGCGCTGCCACCAGCTATCGCCGGGTTGAAATCAATGCGCGATCAGGTTCGCCCAATCACCACAACAGAGCGCCGCGGCCGCATTGAACGGGCGCGGCAGCTCATGGCTGATCGCAAACTCGATGCCATTATGCTTGCGGGTGGCTCCTCTGTCTATTACTTCACAGGGATTCACTGGGGCAACAGTGAGCGGCTGTTCGCGGTGGTTCTTCCTGCGAGAGGAGAGCCGTTCTGCGTATGCCCATCCTTTGAGGAAGACCGAGCGCGAGAACAAATTAACCAAGGCCCGTTAGAGGGCGCTAACGTTCTGACCTGGCATGAGGATGAAAGCCCGTATCAGCTCCTTGCGGCCGGCCTGAAATCACATGGCATCGTCGCCGGTGTGCTTGGGGTAGAAGAGAAGACTCCTTACGTTTTCGTCGAAGGTGTCGGGCAAGCCGCGCCCGCGTTGCGGTTGCTCAGCGCGAGGTCGGTAACCGCCGGTTGCCGGATGATCAAAAGCACTCAGGAATTAGAGCTAATGTCGATCGCCAATCGAGCCACATGGAACGTCTACAAGGCCGTGTACGAGTCGCTCGAACCTGGCATGACGCAGAGCGATGCCGCTGGGTTGGTCTCGGAAGCGTACAACAAAGTAGGATTTCGCGGCTTTGCCACTATCGAGGTCGGGGAGTACACGGCGTTCCCTCATGGATCGATTGCACCGCAAGTGATTCACGAAGGAACTGTCGTCATGATCGATGACGGCTGCACAGTGGACGGATATAACTCGGATATCACGCGCACGTTTGTCCTCGGAAAGCCTTCAGACGAAATGCGGAGAGTCTTCGATATTGTTCACCGCGCTCAGAGCACGGCGCTGCAGGCCGCAAAACCCGGTGTGGCGTGTGAAGCAGTAGATGCCGCCGCGCGCAAGGTAATCGCCGACGCCAGTTATGGGAACGATTACAAGTACTTTGCTCACCGGCTCGGTCATGGCATCGGCCTGGATGGACACGAATGGCCTTACCTCGTGCGCGGCAACTCACTTCCACTTGCGGCTAATATGACCTTTAGCGACGAGCCAGGCATCTACATTCGCGGTCAATTTGGCGTCCGGCTTGAAGATGACATGCACATCACCGAAGACGGAGCGCAACTTTTCACGCCACAAAGTCCATCGCTCGAGCATCCCTTTGCGTAATAAACGTGTTCCTGAAGTCTAGATTTATTGCTCGACTACACTTCAGTCATGGGCCTTTCTGGCGCAAGACGGGAGCTTGCGGTCATTGTCCTTCTCACGAGTCTTTGTTTCCCATCCTGCCTGGTGCGAAGGCGCGTTGTGGCAGTTCCCGGGAAAACTGGGAAAAAAGAGAACCGGCCCCTTTTGACCGCCACTAAGGCTGACCTCATCGAGCGAGTGCGTGCGGTCTACGATCCCGTTCGCTCATTCTCCTTAAAGGTCGACATGTCGCCCTCTATCGGAAACCTCTATGGTGGCGAGGTCACCGATTTCGCAACGATTACCGGTTATATCCTGTTCCTTCGGCCTGACGACATTCGTGTCATCGGACAGGATCCCGTAATCCATTCCACTGCGTTTGACATGGTCTCCATGGGGAATGACTTTCGCGTTTATATTCCACCCAAGAGCGAATTCATCACCGGCCAGAACAGTTCTCCACCGGCCTCCAGCAACAAGCTCGAAAATCTACGCCCCGTGGCGTTCCTGAATTCCTTGCTGATCAGGCCGCCTGACCCAGAGGACATCCTCGTACTCGAAGACGACATAGATGAAACGAAGGCCGTTTATATCCTCATGATGTTCCGGCGGGATGCGGATGACTTGCGGCCCATGCGGAGTCTCTACTTCGATCGCCACACGCTCGAAATCTCACGCCAGAAGACATTTGACGACAAAGGCTACATCACGAGTGACGCGCAATATACTGACTGGAAATACTACAACCACGTCCGATTTCCTTCGCTCATTGATATTCAACGGCCTCAGGACGGATACGAAGTCCAGTTATCGATTGTGGAGATGAAGATGAACGCGGCCGATGTCACGCCGGCAAAGTTTGTCCTGAATCAACCGCCCGGATCCCATTTGAAGGCGCTCAAGTGAGGCGGTTTTCAGATGGCGGTTGGTTCACTCGCCCGAGGACCAGGCAACGCGGAATTCTGGGTACAACGTGAGACCTCCGCATGCAAAGATCGTTTGTCCAGTGATATAGGACGATTCGTCGGAGGCCAGAAACGCGAAAACCGCCGCAATCTCTTCAGATGTGCCTGCCCGGCCCATGGGGATGTGGCTCTCCACTTCGCCCCGCGCTTTCGGGTCGTTGATCCATGCCATATTAATCGGCGTGACGATGGCTCCCGGTCCTACAGCATTCACGCGGATACCCTTGTCCGCATACTCGAGCGCGAGTGTCTTGGTCATGTTCTCCATGCCGCCCTTGCTGATCGAATACGGAACATACTTCGGTTTTGGAATGATTTCATGGACGCTGGAGTTATTTACGATCACTCCGCCGCCTCTGTTGAGAAAGTGGCGGATCGCTTCTCGCGCGCATAGGAACGCGCCTCGCAGGTTGACATTCATAATGCGATCGAAATCCGCAGTGCTGAGTTCATGGCTTGACGCCGGTTTTTGAATTCCCGAGTTGTTGATCAAGACATCCAGCGAGCCGAGATCGTGAAGCACTTCCTGAAACATCTTCTTTATCTGTGCCTCGTCGGCAACATCGGCCCCGACAGTAATGGCTTTGACCTTCTGGCCGGCCTTCTGAGCCGCTTGCTGGGCCTTGGTTTTAACAGCTTCGGCGCGATCCTTTCCGCTGTGATAATTAATCGCAACGCTCGCGCCTTCCTCGGCGAATTTGATGGCAATTGCTTCCCCGATACCCGACGAAGCTCCTGTGATCAAGACATTCTTTCCCGATAGCTTAGGCATCGCTTCTAAAGATACAAGATCGCCTCTTCAAGGTATGAGGTCGAGACGCCGAAAGAGCGTGTCGAACAGCTTCCCGAGGATCGCAGTGACCTGATCGCCGGTGATGGCCTTGGGATCATAGGCATGTTCCAGCATCAGTCCATTGAGCAGCGCTTCCAAAACAATTTTCCGCAGTTCCTTCGATTTCTGGGGGCGTTGGAGCTGAGCAGGCAAGAGGCACTGGATACCTTCCAGCTTCATCTTCGTCCGAATCCTGCGATGCGCTTCCGCTAGTTTGGCCCGAAGCTTGGCATGCCTGAGCGCAAAGAGCTTGAACTCCAGTACAAGAATCGACCATTGCTTGTCCGCGGCGCGCGTAGCGTAATAGGTCCGTAACGCCTCCAGGCGCTCCTGCTCGTTCGAGCACGCTTCCATTAAGCCTCGAAGCCTTTCCATATGCTGCGTGGACTGCTGTTCCAGCAGGGCGAAAAATAGATCTTCCTTCGTGCTGAAGTTCGCGTAGAAAGCTCCACGCGTGAAGCCCGCTTTCGCCGCGATGTCCTCGATGCGAGCGGCGTCAAAACCATCTCGGGCAAAAATCTGGCGCGCCGCCCGCAAAAGTCTTTGCTTCGTGGCTTCGGTCTTTTGTTGGTGCTTATTCACTTGCTCTAAGTAATTATAGGCACAGCCGCCATCAGATATGGTACATGTATGTATGTATCTATTTTGCGGCGCGCCGTTTTTATCGCGCCCGCTTCAGGATCCTTTGTGAAACCCACTGGCTTCATGCTGTTCGTACTGGCGACCATCTGTGGGTTTGTGTGTCTCGCGCCTGAAAGTGGTTATGGTCAGATGCCCGGTCCAAGCGGCTCCCCGTCCAGCCGTGCAGTTCCCTTGCCGGCGTCTGGCCGCACGAACCAGGTTGGAGCCGTTCTCAGCCAAGAGTCTGCATCGCCTAATGGAGCCGAAACCGTATCGGGCTCGATCCAAGTGAGCGGCGATTACACCGGAAGCGTACCCGCGAAGGATCTGCCACCTGGACCGATTACCGTATCGCTCGCTGGTGCCGTTCAGCGTGGCCTGGCTACGAATCTGGGTGCGATTTCGGCGAATAACTCCGTTGCGGCCTCCCGGGCGCAACGAATTCAGGAACTGAGTGCTTTGCTACCCAACCTATCGGCCAGTGCAAGTGAGACCGTCACGCAGATCAATCTCGCAGCCTACGGCTTCCAATTCAAGCTTCCTCCCGGCGTGAACTTCTCCATTCCCTCGGTTGTCGGCCCGTTTAGCTATTCGCAGCTTCAAGGTTCGCTGAGCCAATCTATCTACGATCCGGTCCAGCGGAGGAACTGGAACGCCAGCAAGGAAACCGAACGCGCTGCCGTGCTCTCCGCCCGGGATGCCCGAGAATTGATTACCCTCGCCGTCGGCGGCACGTATCTTCAGACGTTGGCGTCCGCGGCCGCCGTGGAATCGCAACAGGCGCAAGTTGATAACGCTCAAGCCGTCTATAACCAGGCTGTTACGCGAAAAGCGGCAGGAACAAACGCCAAGATTGATGTGATGCGCAGTTTGGTTGAGCTCGAGACGCAGCGGCAGCGCCTTAGCGCTGTCCAGGCGGATCTTCGCAAGCAAAAGATCGCGCTAGCGCGGACCATCGGACTGCCGCTTGACCGTGAGCTTGTCCTTTCGGAAGTGCTCGCCTTTAATGCCCATTCTGTGCCTGACACTGCCGCCGCTATTGAGCGGGCATTCCAGTACCGCTCTGATCTGCGCGCGGCCGAAGCACAGGTTCGAGCTGCGGAACTGGCATTGTCAGCAGCTCGCGCCGAGCGATGGCCTTCTGCTTCGGTAAACGGCTATTACGGAGTGCTCGGCCCCACTCCGGCTTCGACCCATGGCGTTTTTGCCGTAACGGGAGCCGTAAATGTGCCCATCTGGGAGGGCAATCGCATAAAAGGAGATATTCAGGAAGCCGAGACCACGTTGCGCCAGCGCCAGGCCGAACTCGCCGATCAGCGCGGCAAAGTAGAGCAGGATGTCCGGACAGCGCTTATCGAACTCGAAACCGCCATTGGCCAGGTAGAAGTAGCCGAAAACAACAGGAGTTATGCTCGGGAAACCCTAAACGAAGCACGCGACCGCTTCAGCGCGGGAGTGGCAACCACTGTCGAAGTCGTGCAGGCCCAAGAACAGGTCGCGAGCACCGAAAGCAGCTACATTTCGAGTCTATTTTCGTTCAATCTGGCCAAACTGTCGCTGGCACGGGCAACGGGCGACGCCGCGAATGATTTGCCGGATCTACTAAAGGAGACCCGCCCATGAGCGCCTATGATAGGCAAGCTGCGATTGAAGAGAACGCCGTAAAAGCCCCGGCGCTGCCTCCGGAGAAGAAGACCACGACCGCGAACACTAAGGGCCGCCGCCGCGCCTTCACCATTTTCTTTCTCGTCCTAGCTGCCATTGCTGCGGCTGCGTTCTTCTATTGGCTTCACGCGCGTAATTTCGAAGATACCGATGATGCACAAGTCGACGCCCATCTGAATCCGATCAGTGCTCGAGTTGACGGAACAATCGCGCACGTATACGTCGACGACAACCAGACCGTAATGGTTGGCAACCCCTTGGTGGATCTCGACCCCAGCGACTTCCAGGTCGCTTTCGATCAGGCTCTCTCCCAACTATCGCAAGCCCGGAGCATGGTGATTGCGCAGCGGCCAAACGTGCCGATTACGCAAGTTGAAAACACGACCAATATCTCGTCCGCGGAAGCCGATGTCGCCAACGCACGAGCCGCGCTCGGCGCAGCCGAACGGGATCGCGAAACGGCTCAGGCGAAATTGACGGAATCGGAAGCGAACAATGCCCGTGCACAAGCCGATCTGGCGAGGTACAAGCTCTTGATTGCGAAAGAAGAGATTTCGCAGCAAGAATACGATCAGATCGCAGCCACCGCGAAGGCTCAACAGGCGACCGTCTTGGGTAATCAGGCTGCCCTGGGATCTTCGGCCCAAATTGTTGACCAGAGGCGAGCGCAGCTTGCGCAAGCTGAAAGCAAACTCGCGCAATACCGCAGCACGGCTCCCGAACAGATCGCGATCCGCCGCGCAACCCTGGCATCGGAGCAGGCCAGCGCCCAAACAGCGGAGGCTCAGGTCGAGCAGGCGCGGCTAAAACTGAGTTATTGCAAGATCACGGCTCCAGTAGCGGGAATCGTTATGAAGCGCTCCGCTGAAGTCGGCGCGCACATCGCTGCCGGCCAGCAGTTGCTCCAAATCGCGCAGATCGGCGACGTTTGGGTCACCGCGAACTTCAAAGAGACCCAGCTTCGGAATATCAGACCGGGCCAGCCGGCGACCATCCACGTCGATGCTCTGAAACTCGACTTCGACGGCTATATCGAAAATGTAGGCGGTTCGACGGGTGCCGTCGCGAGTGTGCTGCCGCCGGAAAACGCCACCGGAAACTTTGTCAAAATCGTGCAGCGCATTCCCGTTCGCATCCGTTTCAAGCCTAACCACGCGGGAATGGATCGTCTTCGGCCGGGGATGTCCGTCGAACCCAAAGTGCGGATCGGAAACTAACTGATGCCGGCTCCGCAGGGCATAAGCCACCAAAACTGGAAGCCCTCGCACAATCCGTGGGTGGTTGCATTGACGGTGACGCTTGCGACCTTCATGGAGGTGCTCGATTCCTCTATCGCGAACGTCTCGCTCCCTCATATTGCCGGCTCGCTCGGCGCAACTTACGAGGAAGCGACGTGGGTGCTTACCAGCTATCTCGTCTCCAGCGCGATCGTGCTGCCAATTTCCGGCTGGCTCTCCACTGTCATCGGACGCAAGCGCTTCTACATGCTGTGTGTCGCTCTTTTCACGGGTTGCTCATTCCTCTGCGGAGTCTCTACCAGCCTTCCGATGCTAATCATTGCCCGAGTCTTGCAAGGCGCGGGTGGCGGCGGTCTTCAACCGTCGGAACAGGCCATTCTTGCTGATACCTTTCCGGTTGAGAAGCGCGGCATGGCTTTCGCAATGTACGGCATGGCCGTCGTTGTTGCACCCGCAATCGGTCCTACGCTCGGCGGCTGGATCACCGATAACTACAGTTGGCATTGGATCTTCTTCATCAATCTGCCCGTCGGCCTCCTGTCCTTGTTTCTGACGCAGCGCCTGGTCGAAGATCCGCCGTGGCTGAAGGAAGAGAAGGACGCGGGTATCGGGATCGACTACGTCGGCCTCGGGTTGATCGTCGTCGGAGTTGCGTGCTTCCAGTTTGTGCTCGATAAAGGCCAGGAGAACGACTGGTTCGCATCGCGCCTCATCAGCATCATGTTCAGCGTCGGGTTACCCACTCTCGTTGCTTTTTTCTTGTGGGAGTGGTATCACCCGAATCCCATCGTGGATGTGCGCCTGCTTCGAAATCGAAATTTCGGCACGGCGGTGTTCTTCTCGTTTATTCTTGGCATTGTATTATTCGGATCGACTGTGCTGATTCCCGAATTCCTGCAAGTGAGCCTCGGCTACACGGCGGAACGAGCGGGCCTCGCGCTCTCGCCTGCCGGGTTCGTTCTCATGCTGATGATGCCTGTCGCTGGCCGGCTCACGGCAACGAAAATCGATCCGCGTGTCCTGATCGCGCTCGGATTCCTGGGCACCTCCATCTCCCTCCACATGATGACGATCATCTATCTGCAGATCGACTTTCGTACGCTTGTGCTGCTTCGGATGTTCCAGGTTATCTTTATGCCTTTGATCTTCATCCCGATCAGCACGCTGAACTACATCGGAGTTCCCCGTGAAAAGAACAATCAGGTTTCGGGCTTATCGAATTTCGCACGCAACATTGGCGGCGCTATCGGCACATCCCTCCTCACGACCTTTCTGGCGCGCCAGGACCAAACACATCAGCGCACCTTCGCCGCGCATACGAACAA
>JAFATG010000163.1 GCA_019244055.1 Acidobacteriaceae bacterium
CAAAATCGCCCGGATATTTTTCGAGCCGCCGCGTCATCACCGCTTCCTGGAGTGCTGCGCGTTGATCTCCTTCGCCCACGGGCAGCACCTGAAGCCAGAAATGGCTCATTTCGTCGGTCGCCTGGTTGCCGCCTTTCACCCGCTTTGGAGGGTGGTTCGGGTTCAAGGGATTGGCTGAGGAATTGTCGTAATGATATCGCATGGACACCACCGTTCCCTTAGCCAGCGTGAGCGGATTTTTGAGCCGGTAAACGCCTTGCCAGTTCAGATCCCAGTGCGGAATGCGGACCAGCCACTTGCGAGTGCCATCAGGAAGCGTCGCATACGCTTCCATGAGTGTGGCTAAGTAGTGAGCGTGTGGGTAAACGGCAAGAACCTTTAGATCAATTGGAGAACGGAACTCATCACTAACGACAAAATCTTTGTCGCCCGCGGGAATGTCAAGCGCGCCGTCATGCTCCAACTGAATTAGCATGGGAAATTCCGTGCGCGGATAATCGGTAAAATACAGCCCAATTTCGGGGCTCACCGTCTCTTCTTTACCCGAGCGGCGGATGTGCACATTCAACACCAAATCCATGCCAGGTTCCACTTGCCACGCCAATCCGTCCGGCTCAACAATAGGCTGGCTTCCTGGCTTCCACGACAAGAAGTAACCGTCGGGATCGAACGTGTCTTCCTCGATCGTGAGGTCCATGCCTGGAAAGCCGGCGCCCGGCGTGGGTTCTTTCCGTAGTGCGGATCCCGAACGGTCGATCATCACGTTAGCGTGGTGGAACACTCGCTGGTTACCCGGCCGAACTTCCATTGCTTTCACCCAGCGTGGCTTGGTGACGGGAACCGGAATCACGAAATTCCAGAAAATCTCAGGGCCATCGGCGGCCACATGATACGGCTGCGCCACATGCAAAACCATGTCTGGGGGACCGAGCGTCCATTCGGAATTGAATTTGGGAGCGGGTGGAGAGTCCGCGAGCCGGCCGGGCGGGGCTCCACGTTTGACCCAGTCCTGAATGAGTTGAATTTGCTTGTCGCTTAAGCGCCGTTCTTCCTCAAACTCGCCGTAGCCGGCTTCCGGCAGCCAAGGTGGCATGTAGCGCCTCTTGGTGACGGCAGCAATTTGCGATGCATGGCGCCTGACGTCGTCGTAATTCAGCAGAGAAAAGGGACCGGATTCACCTGGCCGGTGGCAAATCGAGCAATTTTGATAAATGATGGGCGCGATGTCGCGGTAAAACGTGGGCGCGGGCGCTGGCCCAGTGGCGGCTTTGCAATTCAAAACAACTGCCAGCAAACCCGCGCACAGGCATTTGCAATGCATTTAAGCATTCATGCTAACGCAGCGGCTGTGGGACTCGAGTGAGACCTGTGCAACAATCACAACCAGTCCCCCTTTTGCACTATTTTAGATGCGTTCTTGGCTATTCGTACTTAGTTTGGCCCTGCTGCTGCTTAGCTTCACTGGTTTCGCGGAAGTGGAGACGCCGCTTCCGATTCGCTTTGTCGAACAGGCATCTAGTGCTGGACTAAACTTCGTTTTGGAAAACAACCCGACCGCGACCAAGCACCTGATCGAAACCATGGCGGGCGGCTTGGCGGTTTTCGACTACGACGGCGATGGCCGCCCAGACATATTCTTTACTAATGGTGCGGAAGTGCCGGCGCTGCGGAAGTCTTCACCCAAATACTGGAACCGACTCTATCGCAACGAAGGTGGGATGAAATTCCGCGACGTTACGGAGGAGGCCGGAGTCGCAGGCACCGGCTATGACATGGGCGCGGCCGTGGGTGACTACGACAACGATGGCCGGCCCGATTTGTTCGTGGCCGGTGTGAATGGCAGCACCCTTTATCACAATTTAGGGAATGGCCGGTTCGAGGATGTAACTGCGAAAGCCGGTATCAAAAACAAGGGGTGGGCTGTTGCCGCCGGCTGGTTTGATTTCGATCGGGATGGCAAACTCGACCTCTGGGTAGTGCATTACACGAAGTGGCAACTGCCTGATAACCGTTACTGCGGCGATTCAAATCGCGGCATTCGCGTTTACTGCCATCCTAAGTACTATCAAGGGCTGCCGAGCACCCTCTACAGGAATCGTGGCGACGGCACATTTGAAGACGTTACGGATCGCGCGGGCTTGGCACAATTTGCAGGTCGCGGCATGAGCGTCGCCTTCGCCGACTACGATCACGACGGTTTCCCCGACGTCTTCGTCACGAATGACAACATGCCAAATTTTCTGTTTCATAACAAGGGAAACGGGACGTTTGAAGAAGTGGGATTGGTAACCGGAACGGCGCTGCGCGACAGCGGAAAGCCCGTAGCGAGCATGGGCGTGGAGTTCAAGGATTACGACAACGATGGTCAGCCGGACCTTCTTGTTACTGCTTTATCGGGCGAAACCTTTCCCGTCTTTAAGAACGATGGCAAGGGCAACTTTGTAGACATGACGTACTCTTCGCGTTTAGGTGCCGCGGCGATTACATACAGCGGCTGGGGCCTCGGCCTGTTCGACTTTAATAATGATGGCTGGAAAGACCTCTTCACCGCGAACTCTCATGTGAACGACCACGTAGAACAGTTCGAGTCATACACGTATCGGGAGAAGAACAGTGTTTTCGCCAATTGCGGCGGTACATTCCGTGACGTTTCCCAGGAAGCGGGCCTGAATCTGGTAAAAGCGCATCGGGGTGCGACGTTCGCCGATTTCGATGGCGATGGTCGTGTCGATGCGGTCGTCACTTCTCTCGGGGAACCAACAGAGCTTTGGCGCAATGTCAGCCCTACGCCGCAGCACTGGATCATGCTGCGATTGCACGGTGTCAAATCAAACCGCGATGGTATCGGAGCGATAGTTCGCATAGGAAACCAGTACGCCGAAATGAACACCGCTTCTGGTTACGCTTCGTCAGCCGACTGGGGTCTGCACTTTGGTTTGGGAAACGTCTCGGTGGTGAAGACGATAGACATCGTATGGCCGAGTGGGACGAGGCAGAAACTGACAGACGTGAAGGCAGATCAGGTGCTGAGCGTCACGGAGCAATAATTTCGCGCAAAGCGCGTAGGAGAGATCCGCTTTCCCTGCCACCCCTCCTTCATTCGGAACCATCACCCGATTCCGAGCCGCGCCCGAAGGAAGTGGTCGGCTCTTCGGAACCGCGAGCGACAGGCGGATGCATCTCCCCCGCCCAACCGCCGTTGTTCCCGTCTCAAAACCCGCGTTGACCGGAATCGCCGGCAGCGCCGCCTTCATAAGATTTCCAAGTACGTCATAGCCGAGGCTCTGGCCCCAAGGGGTTCCGCAGTTACTGCTGCTGATCAGTGCTAACTTGAATGGGATTGCGACGGCTGAGTTAGCAGCTTTCCGCGGCTCTCGAGACTGGGACTGAAGCGGGCAAACCGAAGCTGTTTGTAATCACCTGCCCCGTCACCTAATAGTAAGCTGACCCT
>JAFATG010000238.1 GCA_019244055.1 Acidobacteriaceae bacterium
CAAGCGATAACGCAAGCGCTTCGGTAAGAAGTTGCCGCTGAATTCGCCAACGACTCGCTCCGATGGCCGCGCGAACCGCGAGCTCATGCTGCCGTGCCGTACCGCGGGCGAGCAACAAAATAGATACGTTCGCGCATCCGATTAAAAGGAGAAGCGCCACCGCTCCGAACAATAGGAAGAGCGAGTGCCCGAGATGCTCGACGTAATAGTCGTTGATACCCGTCACATTCGCGCGAAACTTCTTGGGGAAATGGCTGGGAGTTTCTTTGGCAAATTGCTCCAGGAGCGCTTGGAACTCGCTGTTCGCCGCAGAACGACTGATGCCAGGCTTTAACTTGATGAACGAATTATATTGAATGGTGGCGTCCTGCGTCATTTTCAGCGGGAGGTAAACGTCAGCGCCCCCCCAGGTGAAGCGAAAGGGCATGACTCCCACGACCGTGTAGTTCTTATGGAGAAGCTGGAGGGTCCGGCCCACAATACTCGGGTTAGCATTGAAATGCCGTTCCCAGAAGTTGTAACTCAGTACGACGACCGGTTGCGGATCCTGGCCTGGGGGCGCGTCTGAAGGGATGAGTGTGCGGCCCAACCGCGCCGGAACGCCGAAATGGCTCCCGAAATTGGTGCTGATGTAGAGTGCCGGCACATCTTCCGGCAGATCTTCATCGGTGGTGGTAAGATTCCACCATCCCCAGCCGACCGCCAGACTCTCGATACATTTCGCTTGTTTCAGGACCTTCAGTTGCGGGCCAGTGAATTCAATTTCGCGATCGTTCCCGGCTTGGTCGACGACATTCAGGTAAACCATGCGGTTCGCGCCTTGATATGGAAACGGGTTTACCAGCAATCCGTAAATGACGCTGAAGACGGCCGTGGTCGCGCCGATGCCGAGCGTTATCGACAGGATGGCAGTGAGCGCAAGGCCGGGATTCTTCCGCAACTCGCGATAGCAAAACCGGAGATCCTGCAGGACAGCCGACATATGGTTGTGTGTTGACGCACATCGTATTCCAAACTTAGCGGGCCCAGGGAATTGCCAAGCGAGCAGTTACTCTCATTGACCTGTTCGGTGACGCGACTGCAAGTCCCACCAACGGACACGCCCATCTGGATGCAAGCCGTGCGTAGGTGCTAATAGAGAAGCAGTACGTTGCGTAAGCTTATTGGTCCGCTAGACCGGTGTATTTGATCTCGCTGTCCGTGACGGCAATTTCGACGCGACGATTGATCGCGCGCGCCTGCTCTGTTTCTCCCTCGACCCGGGGGTTCGTTTTCCCGAAGCCCTTCGCGTCCACGAGTGAAGGCTCAATGCCAGCCTGAACCAGGTAATCGCGGACGGATTCCGCGCGATGCTCTGAGAGCTTCTGGTTGTATTGCTTGGTTCCGATATCGTCTGTGTAGCCATAGACCGACAAACCAAAGCCCTTCGAAGCAAGAAGAATTCCTGCAATACGGCTCAGAAGCTCTCGGTTGCGGGGTTTCAGATCGGCGCTATCGAAATCGAACTTGAAAGTGGAATCGGGCAGTACCATGACCATCCCGTTCGGGGTGCGCTTTGTTTCCACAACATGGTTCAGCGCTTGCTGCATTTGATTCAGCTCTTCTTGACGCTGCTTTTGAAGAGCCTCGAGTTGTGTCTTCGACTCGTTCGCCTGCTCGGTGGCTTGCCGGGCGGCAGATTCAGCTTGGCCTTGTGCTGCCTGAGCCTGATCGCGCTGCTGCTCCGCCTGGGCGCGTCCTACTGCTGCAACTTCGGCCCGACCCGCAGCTTCGGTTGCACGAGCACTTGCTACTGAGATGGCGGCGGCGTCCCGCTGGGCGATCTGCACAGTTTCGGTCACTTGCTTCGTCAGCGCGGAGATCTTTTGGTCCATGGCGAGCAAGTGCTGGTGCAGGTAAAGCAAGGAATAGCCGGTCAAGCAGGCAAGAAGAACAACCGAAACAATGAGGAAACGTCTCACAATTCCTATCGTAGTCCGATTTTCGGCCAGTTCTTGCAGAGGTAACCCATCCTGGGCGAAGCACGTCCGCGATGGCATGAGCCGTCTTTGTCGGTTATATGTCGCCGCCCTCTGCTGCACCTGGCTGGCCGCAACGGCCGCAGGACAGGAAGGCTCGCCAGTGTTTCGAACTACGACCGAGCTCGTGTTGCTGGATGTGCAGGTGATTCACAAGAAGACCGCCACTTCGACGGCGGCACTTCGCCCGAAGGATCTGCAGGTCTTCGAGAACGGCCGGCCTCAAAAGATCACGTTCTTTAGCCGCGATGAGCTGCCGTTGTCCATCGCGATGATGTTCGATATGACGGCCACGTCGCAGGCCGTGCTGAAAGGGCTCGCTGATGGCGCACGATCCGCACTGACACAGTTGAAGCCGAGCGATGAAGTTGCCGTGATGGTCTATGCGGCGCACGGACGCGTGATAGACGGGTTCACCACTGACCGCGAGCGGACCGTTGCCGCAATTGAGCGCGCTGCGGGCGAGAATGAGCCGGGAGGCGCATTTTTCAACGAAGCTGTTTGGGAGGCTGCCGAATTACTGTCGAATTGATGCCAGTTCTCGAGGGAAGCTGATTTCACCTTCTTCCAAGTCTGCACGTCCCAAATTGCGACCACACCCCCCCGGTTGTCGTAGCCAGCCAACGTCCATCGGGGCTAAACGCCGAAGTTGGCAGTTCGGCGACCCCTAAGATCGGCGGCTTCGCCGGTTCGAGATACATGCCCTGCGCCCGAGACTTCTGAGGGATTACAAACACGCCTCCCAACCTATCCAGTGCTCCCAGCCACTGATCATCGGGACTGAAGCAGAGATCGGTGATGTGCTCTTTCCCATGAACCCGGAGGGCGACTGCAAAGGGATTCGATTTTAGGTCTAAGATATGAGATTTCACTTCCGAACCACCCTTCAGATCCCAAACTTTGACCGACGCACCGTTTGCATCTTGAAATACGACTGCGATCCTTTGCTCCCGCGAGCTCAAGGCTGCCGCTGAGGCTGGTGTTCGACCGAACACAAAGTTGCGCACGATCATGCCACGATCGGTATACCAAACATCTGCGCCGGACGATGATGCTTCATGTTGCGAGAACGGATCGTCGCCCGATAACAACAGCTTCCCGTTCTCGCTGAGCTTGTAAGGATAGGATTCTGCGACGATACATCCTGCAGAAACAACTCTGGCTCGCCGGTTGTTGGTTGCTGAGGGTACGAAGTTGAGAGCGCGAGCACCGAGGACAATACAGCAAAAAGCAACGGTGCAAGTTGACAGCGAAAATTCTTCGAGCTACTCGAGTCGCTCACGGTTCCTATTTCACTGGCTGGAAGAAACATGATGTATCGGATTTGGCTC
>JAFATG010000225.1 GCA_019244055.1 Acidobacteriaceae bacterium
GAACTCTGTCCGGATAACCAGTTCAAGAGCATCCGGCCCAGTCTGACGGACCGAGAGGAATGCTTCGGGTACCGCTGGAATATCGGGTGAATCCCGTCTAGCGTTCCCAACCACACCCACAATTCGATAGATATTCTTGCCTGGCCCATAGCCCTCGAAGATTTGCTTTCCAAGCGCGTCAGTTCGGGGAAAGAATTGAACGGCGAAGCTCTCGTTTATCAAAACGACGCGCTCGTGAGTAAGGTCGTCGTATTTGTTCAGATCTCTTCCGCGAATCAAAGGAATTTGCATCGTTTTCAGATAGCCGGTCTCGATCGCGTTGAAGTGCGCATGCGGCATATCTTCCGGACGGGGAATTGGTTGTCCCTCGATAAGGAATATTGAGGGCCAGCAGTCCTTTCCAGTGAACGGCAGGCAGGTTGCGCCACTAGCGTCTTCCACGCCCGGTAGGGCATCGAGCCGATCCACAAGGCTGTCGAAAAAAGCAGATCGGCGGGCAGTATCTGGGTAGAGGCTGGATGGCAGCTTCAGACGCGCAGTGAGTAGGTGATCCGGTCGAAAACCAAAATTGGCGGTCCCGAGGCGGAGCAGACTTTGAAGAAGAAGGCCCGCGCCCACCAGCAAAACGACCGCAAGAGCGATCTGTGCCGTAACCAGTAAATTTTGTAAAGAGAGTTTATGAAACGCGGTGCTCGTCGATCGCGTGCCGCTCCGCAAAGAATCGGCGTCGCTTGAGGACATTCGCAAAGCAGGTATTAGGCCGGCTAGAACTGTTGTGAATAACGCTAGGCAGACCGTTAGACTCAGAACTCCCATATTCAATGTGGGACGAACGTACTGCTCCATTTCGCCCTGATCCATAGGGACAAGGAGTGCTAGTGCGGGTAGCGCGGCGGCGGCTACAGCGCATCCAGCGGCAGCGCCCGCTAACGCGAATAGGCCGCTTTCGGTTAGCAACTGCGAAATCAACCGGCGACGGCTTGCACCGACAGCAACTCGGATTGCAATCTCGTGCTGGCGGCTAGCGCCTCTTGACAATAGCAGGCTCGCGACATTGGCGCAGGCGATGAGCAGCAGAAATCCGACACAAGTACAAAGCGTGAGTAGCCCGCGCCTGGCCGGCGCAGCGACAAGTGCGGCGAAGGGGCGAATGGTGGCCTGCACTCCGCTGTCATATTCGGGGTACGTTTGTTCAAGCCGGTTTGAGACTGTCTTCAATTCACTCCCGGCTTCCCGAATTGAAAGATTTGGCTTTAACCGGGCTAAGACCCGCGCGACCGAGCGAACTCCACGGCTTGGCTGCTTATCTGCATCCAACCCAATGGGAATGTAGACGTCCCTGGCGTAGAGAAAGCGGAAGCCAGAAGCTAGAACACCTATAACCGAATAAGCACGACCGTCCAGATTAATAGTGCGGCCGATGATGGCTGGATCGCTTTCGAAACGGCGCTTCCACAGCGCGTTTGAGAGCATGACGACGGGAACTGCGCCCGGTCTGTCATCGGTATCAAGGAAGTCTCGACCCAACAGCGGACGAATACCGAGTACGGAAAGAAACGAGGCGGAAACGCGGAGACCATGAAGCCGCTCCGCCCGACGGTTCCCTGTCAGATTGAAATTAATGCCGCTGAGCGCCGCTATGGCACTGAAACTTCCCGTCTCATTCCGCCAATCGACAAAATCTGGCCAAGACACCATCAGATCGTTGCCTTTGCGGTCAGCCTCCGACAGTGCGACAAGGCGATCCGCGCCCGGGTAAGGAAGAGGGCGTAAGATCGTCGCGTCGATTAAACTGAAGATCGCTGTATTCGCGCCGATGCCGAGGGCCAGGGTGACTACGATGATGAGTGAAAAACCTACATTATGAGAAAAGACGCGCAGAGCATATCCGGCATCGCGAAATAAATTCTCCAAAAAAGATCCGGCTCTCGAAGAGCTCTGGAAGGACATCACTCGTCGAGTACCGGCGCTAGAATCTCTTCCGGTTCCGGACGAAGTTCATGATTGCTTGCTAAGGTGCGTGCGCAAGTATTCCAACGCAAAACGGCATCATCATTGCCAGGCGGCCGCAACGCTTCGGCACGCTCGTACCAGCGCATAGCTTCGGAAAATTCCTCGAATGCTTTGAAGTTTGCTCTCGGAAGTGCTTGCCGGATGCGAGCCCTCGCGCATCGTTCCGCGATGATCCCAGCGTAGTAAGCTCGTTCGTATTCGCCGTCGATGCGGGCCAGCACCTCGCGGGCCCGGCTCGGCGAGATGTGAACTCCAAACTGATCGGTAATGGCGAGCAGCAGTGTCACGAGCGCGGACTGATTGCGAGGGTCCACACGCAGAACGTCTTCACAAATGCTTTCCGCTTGCCAGGGTTCGTTCAGCAGCCGGTATAAGTGCGCTTTTTCGAGAGCTGCCGGGATCGCCGAACTCGAAAGCGGTTTCAGCTCGAACTTCATTTCATTTCTCCTTCTACTTGCGAAGAATCCGAAACAGCTTTTGCAGCGGGTCGAAGTGCTCGTCCACTACGCGCTCTTTTAGCGGAATTATGGCGTTGTCTGTGATTCGGATGCCTTCCGGGCAGACTTTTGTGCAGCATTTGGTGATGTTGCAATAACCTATCCCGTTACCGTTGCGAAGCTCATTCACGCGGTTCTCATTGTCGAGCGGGTGCATCTCCAGGGCCGCCGTGTAGACAAGCAAGCGGGGCCCGACGAAGTGATCATGAAGCGAATGCTCGCGTAGGACATGGCACACGTCCTGGCAGAGAAAACATTCGATACACTTCCGGAATTCCTGGACTCGATCTACATCCTCCTGTGCCATTCGCCACGTTCCATCCGCTGCGTCCGGCCGTCGAGGCTTAAAGGGCTTGATTGCCTTCTTCACCCGAAAATTCCAGGAAACATCGGTCACCAGGTCCTTTATAGACGGGAAGGACTTCATCGGCTGCAAGACGACCGCCTGATCGAGTCGCAAAGAGCTGAGCCGCGTCATACACATCAATCGCGGATTCCCGTTGATCTCGGCCGAGCATGATCCGCATTTTCCGGCTTTGCAGTTCCAGCGCACAGCCAAGTCATTGGCCTGCTCTGCCTGAATGCGGTGAACTGCGTCGAGGACCACCATTCCGTCGGAGATCTCGGTGACGTAATCCTGAAATTCTCCTTTTCCGTTCTGGCCGCGCCAGATTCGAAACGTTGCCGTGGGCATGAATCCTACTTCATCTCCTCAATGACCTGCTTGAGCTCTGAAGGTAATTCGCGCAGGGGCTCTCGCTTCAGGTTGAGTTCACCCGAGTCGCTTCGCTGCAGAATAATGTTGCAAGTTCCTGTAGCCTCGCTCTTCTGAGGGTAGTCGTCACGGAAGTGCGCACCCCGGCTTTCCTTGCGCTCGATGGCGGCACACGTAATAAGTTCGGACACCGTAAGCAAGTTGTGCAAATCCAGGGCCGTGTGCCAGCCGCCATTATATTCGCGATTTCCCACGACGCCCGCGTTACGGGCTCTCTCACGCAATTTGCCGAGTTCTTCAAGCGCACGTTCCATCTCGTCTTCACGCCTCACAATCCCGACGAGATCCTGCATCATGCGCTGCAAATCGTGCTGGACTTGATAGGGATTTTCGCCGTTTCGTTCGAACGGCTCGAGTGCCTCCCGAGCGGTGGCGTCGATCTGACTAGAGTCCAACGTAACAGTCGCGTTCTCCTTGGCAAACCTGGCCGCATACTCGCCGGCGCGCTTTCCAAACACGAGCAGATCCGAAAGCGAATTTCCCCCCAGCCGATTCGCTCCATGCAAACCCGCCGCGCATTCACCGGCTGCAAAAAGCCCGGGAACGTCGGACATCTGCGTATCCGCGTCGACCCGCACTCCACCCATCATGTAGTGAGTTGTCGGCCCAACCTCCATCGGTTCTTGGGTAATGTCGATATCGGCTAGCTGTTTGAATTGGTGATACATGCTCGGGAGCTTTCGCTTGATATGGGCGTCCGCGTTCGGCATTCGCGCCTTGATCCACGAAATGTCAAGAAAGACGCCTCCGTGCGGCGTCCCGCGCCCTTCGCGAACCTCCCTGACAATGCAGCGTGCCACGTGGTCGCGGGTCAGCAGCTCCGGAGGACGGCGCGCATTCCGGTCGCCCTGCGTGTAACGCCATCCCTCATCTTCGGTGTCGGCCGTTTGCGCGCGGTAGTTCTCGGGAATGTCGTCGAACATAAAACGGCGTCCTTCTTTGTTCTGGAGAACTCCTCCTTCGCCGCGTACTCCCTCTGTTACGAGGATGCCTCGAACGCTCGGAGGCCAGATCATGCCTGTCGGATGGAACTGAACGAATTCCATGTCACTCAGGGACGCCCCCGCGTCATAAGCCAGCGCGTGCCCATCGCCGGTGTATTCCCAACTGTTGCTCGTGACCTGGTAGGCGCGGCCGATACCGCCCGTTGCCAGCACAACCGCCCGAGCTTGAAAGACGAGGAACCGGCCGCGCTCGCGTTCGTAGCCAAACGCTCCGGCGATGCGGCCGCTGTCCTTTAACAAAGTGAGGACAGTCGACTCCATGTGGACGTCGATGCCGAGATGAATACCGTGGTCCTGCAATGTCCGAATCATCTCGAGTCCAGTGCGATCACCCACGTGCGCTAGCCGCGGATAGCGGTGCCCGCCGAAGTTACGCTGCAGAATCCGGCCGTCTTTCGTGCGGTCGAAAAGCGCGCCCCATGCTTCCAGTTCACGGACTCGGTCGGGCGCCTCCTTAGCGTGCAGCTCGGCCATGCGCCAGTCATTCAGGTACTGTCCGCCGCGCATAGTGTCGGCGAAATGGACTTTCCAGTTGTCGCGGTCATCAACGTTGCCGAGAGCTGCCGCAATACCCCCTTCCGCCATTACGGTATGGGCTTTCCCAAGGAGGCTCTTGGTGATGACACCGACGCGAACGCCGTTGGCTGACGCCTCGATTGCTGCTCTCAGCCCTGCTCCCCCGGCCCCAATTACCAGCACGTCGTAGTCGAACGTCTGGTACTCAGTTGTCAAATGATTCTCCAGTCGTGCCAGATCCCCATTGCGCAAAGCCGTACATACAGATCCGCAAACATGACCGAAAACAGACTCGTCCACGCGAACAGCATATGGCGCGCATTCAGACAGGTCACGCAGTTATAACTATTACGCCGGACGGAAGACTTGGAGATTTCATCAACGCGTCCACCGATCAGGTGACGCAAAGAGTGACACCCGAACGTGTAGCATGCGAGCAACACAACATTTATGGCCAGGACGAGTGTCCCTACACCGATGCCGAATTGCACGTGTCCGCTATCAGGCGCCGTAAACCAGAGTGCCCTCCAAACATCCAGTCCGAGTATCACGAGAAAGATCAATGCGAGATAGAGGAAATAGCGATGAATGTTTTGCAGAATCAAAGGGAACGAGCGCTCGCCACGATAACTCTTCCGGGGCTCCCCAACCGTGCAGGCAGGAGGATCGGCCCAGAAGGCCTTGTAGTAGGCGCCGCGATAGTAGTAGCAGGTTAAGCGGAATCCGCCCGGCGCCCAGAGGATGAGCAGCGCTGCGGATATGGGTGCCCAAGATGGCCACCAGGCCGGCCATGCCCCTAACCAGGAATGCAGAGGGTTACCAAAAATTTCCGGAGAATAGAAGGGCGACAAATAGGGACCGAACCGGTAATACTGGCCCTGAAAGGCTGCCCAGGTCGCGTACACGATGAAGACGGAAAGCCCGAGAAAAGTGAAGATGGGCTGAGTCCACCAGCGATCGCGGCGTTTCGTGCTGCCAAAGCGACCGCTTTGCAACGGGATGTCGATTGATGACATCCATGCTCCTCCTCGAGATGAGAATTACCTATACCGGAGTCAGAATACCATCGGCGACGCGGGGACTTCCTCACGAAACAGCGGTTCTTCGAAATTTCGCCTGCTAGTTCCTGGCCGCCCGCGCCTGCGCGCTTGCTTTGCCCGCTTGGGTTGCCTCGGGTACTTCGACGAGCTCGCCACTGGCCACGTTATATATGTAGCCATAGATCGGAATTGTATTCGGCACTAACGGATGCGTACGGATTCGCGTCACGTCAACAAGAACACTCTGCTTCAAGTCTCGAATTGTCAGCCACTCTATGTAGTCTCCTGCCGTGGAGCCGCCACCAGTTCCCACGTCTTCCCATCGGCCATCCTCGATTCGGGCCGTTTCCAGGCTCTTCGACAAGAGGTCGCGCATGATGTCGTTGGTGAACGTGAGCATCCCGCAGTCCGTGTGGTGAATCACGAACCACTCGTTGGTGCCGAGTAGCTTGTACGAGATCACGAGAGAACGAATCGCGTCCTCGCTGGCCCTGCCGCCAGCGTTCCGAATAACGTGAGCGTCACCTTCAGAAAGTCCGGCAAATTTGGCTGGATCAAGCCGGGCATCCATGCACGTTAAAATCGCGAACTGGCGAGCTGGCGGCATTGCGAGCCTTGCCTTCTCGCCAAACGTCTCGACATACGACTTGTTTGCGTTCAGAACTTCTTCCAGAATCTTTGACACGGCTTCTCTCCACGTACTTTGGTCTAGGCGAATTGCCTGAACGCAATTCTAATAGATTTTCGAAGCCTGTTGAATCGGGCCTTTCATCAGTCCCCAAACTTACCGCGTGTCCGTCTTTACATCCATCTCCGTATGCAGATGCGCCATCCATCGCCCGTGCTCTTTGCAGAAAACCGTGGTCGTCAACACTTTGCCTGTCGCCGCATGCCCGTTCTGCGCGGAGGAATAACTCAGCTCGGCTATCACGTACCCGGACGTAGGCGAAAGGACGTAAGCGCGCATATTCATACTGGAACGAAAACCTCGTCAGCCCCTGGAGGTATTGAAGTACTTCCTCGCGCGAATGACGAACCCCCGAGTCGATATCGATATAGTCCGGGGCGAGCGCCGCGCTCACCTGATCAATGTCGGGATGCGAAGCGGCGATCGCTTCCCAGATCTCTCGGTCCGAACCGATAAGCTCTTTCTCCAGCACGTGCGCCGCGTTCTGGCCAGGAGAGTTGGCCAAGAATGTACAGAACAAGACCGCGCCTGCGAACAATCTCCGCTGCAACATCAATCCACCCAGCATAATGGGTGAAGAAAGTGTATAGGTCGGGAGAAGGGCGACACTGCTTCCTAAGACTTGCGACCCAGCACCGGTCACTTTGTGGATGGCCGACAACGCAGACAGAGCCACCTCAACTTCTGAGATCGGGACTTCCCGTTCCTAATCCTGCCAATCTGCCTTTCAAAGTCGTGCACATACGTTTCTTCGACAGATATCCGCCGATCGGACTCGCGGTGAGCGATGTATGCACCCAGACGTATCAGCGCTTTTAGCGAATCGTCAGCAACTCAGTTCGCGCATTAACCAAGACTTAGCAAAGTCCCAGTCACGCCTAACGGTTCGGGGTGAGATATGGAGAACGTCCGCAATCTCTTCCTCGGTTAGCCCGCCAAAATAACGTAGCTCAACGATCCTTGCTTGACGTGGAGCTACTCTCGAGAATGACTCCAATGCTTCGTCTAACGCCACCAGTGATGAATCACGTTCAGGCGAGTAGATCGGTTCTTGGTCAACGCTCACCTTAGCTGCGCCCCCGCCCCGTTTGCTTGAGCCACGCGCCCTCGCCGCGTCCACTAAAATCCGCCGCATCATCTGAGCCGAAATTACAAAGAATTGGGCGCGCTGCTGCCAGTCAACGTTTTTCACGTCTATCAGACGAAGGTAAACTTCGTTCACCAAAGCTGTGGTTTGGAGCGTGTTTCCGGCCTTCTCATTCCTCATGTAATGCCGCGCCATGCGGTGGAGTTCATGATGAACCTTGGTCGCTAATTGATCTAGCGCCGTTTGATCACCCCCGCTCCAAGCCTTCAATAGAGCCGTAATTTCCGCAGATCGCGCCAGCGACATCGAGAAGAAAATACCACGGCCGTGGCCGGTTTTCCGATCCGCTTCCGCCCGTAGCGGTGGAGGTGGATCAGGGTATGAAGACAACACAATTGGCTGCAGTATTGGCCATCGCGGAAACGACCTTCTGCGCGGGGAAAACCCAGCCACCAGTGAAAGCAACCGTGATCATCTGTCTCCAGTCGGATCCGCATTTCCAGTTTGGCATCCGGCCATTAGCTTCAGCTATGTTCGGTAATATTGGTGTGCGAATCGACTGGCGCGAGCTGGATTCGTGCCCTGAAGGAGTTGGCGCAATCCGGGTGAGCGCTTCTTACAACTCTCGCGGCAGTCATAAACTCCAGACCTTGGCCTATGCGCAGCCGTTCGGAGACAGCATAGTAGTATTTCCCGACCGGATCAACGAATTGAACCGCGCCGGAGGGCCGTCCGTTCTGGCCCATGTGCTGGTACACGAGATCGCGCATATGCTTGAAGGAATACCCAGGCATTCAAGTAGCGGAATCATGAAGGAGCGATGGAACGATCACGATTACCAGGAAATGCGCCGGAAGCCTCTTCATTTTGCTCCGGACGATATCGAGTTAATTTATAGCGGGCTGAAAGCGCGGCAGAGCCGCATAGCCGGTACCTTAGCGCCAGGCAACATTGCCGGTCATTAAAGGATCCCGTATTGTTAAGAAATCATTAGGAGAGTCTGTGACACCGGAACGTCTCCACGAGATTGAAGAGCTATATCATGCTGCTCGGGAACGTGAGGCAGGCGATCGAACCGCGTTTCTTGCGGAATCGTGTAAGGACGATGAAGATCTCAGGCGCGAGGTGGAATCACTGCTGGCTACAGCTCGATCCGGCTCGTGCTTTCTGGAACAGCCGATCATGCTCCAAGCCCGCAACAAAGTTGACCCGCATGAAGACGGGGGACCAAACCGGCTCGCCCAGGGGCTGGAACTTGGACCGTATGTAATCGAGGCCCGGTTGGGTGCAGGAGGCATGGGCGAAGTTTATCGAGCCAAAGACAAGCGCCTCAACCGTACCGTGGCTTTGAAGGTTTTGTCGCCGCAGTTGGCTCACAGCGCCGGTTGGCGCCAGCGCTTCGAGCGGGAAGCTGAGACGATTTCTTCGCTCAACCATCCTCACATCTGCACACTCTATGACATTGGCCGCCAAGGCGACATCGACTACCTCGTAATGGAGCTTCTCGAAGGCGACACCGTGGCACAGCGGCTGAAACGCGGGCCACTTCCCCTTTTCGAGCTGCTGGAAATAGCCATCGAGATTGCCAGTGCGCTCGCGGTCGCGCACGCGGCCGGCATCGTGCATCGCGATTTGCAGCCAGGCAATGTCATGCTGACGAAATCCGGAGCGAAGCTCTTGGATTTCGGACTGGCTAAGGTCCGGGTGGCCACTGGGGCCACGGAGGAAACGCACGACACCTCCGCCCCTATCACGGCACCGGGCATGGTGATGGGAACGGTGCAATACATGAGCCCGGAGCAAATTCGGGGGCATGAGGCAGACTCTCGCAGTGACTTGTTTGCGTTTGGAGCGATGCTGTTCGAAATGCTAACGGGCAGGAGAGCTTTCGCGGGCGAAAGCCAGATGGCGCTCATGAACGCAATATTGGAAAAAGACCCGGAGCCACTCAACCCATCGCAACCACTGATGCCCGCGCTGGAAAGATTAGTGAAACGGTGTCTTGCAAAGAGCCCGGAAGACAGATGGCAGAGCACCAACGATCTCGAAAGTGAGCTGAGGTGGATCGCCGAGTCTGGCGCCCCTGTCGCCCTACAGGCCGGCGGAGAATTCAGCAAAGTAGGAGGACGGCATTTGCTAGATTGGGCGCTGGCAGTCGTTCCTATTCTTGCAATAATTGCCGCCGGAGTTGCGTACTGGCTATTACCGCGCGCTCCGGCGGACGCGTTCACCGCCGAGATCAGGCCACCAGATAAAGTTCGATTCCTTCCGGGCGTACTTGGGGGAGCGCCGGCGATTTCGCCCAACGGGCACGTGGTGGCATTTAGCGGAGCGGCCGAGAATGGGCCGAACATGCTTTGGGTTCGTTCGCTTGACTCGTTAGCCGCTCGCCCCTTGCCAGCAACGGAAGGGGCCGCGGATCCCTTCTGGTCGCCGGACAGCCGAGCGCTCGGATTCTTCGCCGGCGGCAAGCTCAAAACCATTCAAGTGGCGGGTGGCACGCCGGTGTTTGTGGCGAATAGCAGCCTAAATGAAAGTGGCGGAAGCTGGAGCCGTCATGGCACGATCCTGTTTGTCCCGGATTTCGCGAAGGGTATTTACAAGGTGTCCGCCACGGGCGGGGAGCCAGTTCCGGTTATACGCGCGGATCCTCACAAATTATTCGAGTACTTCGCCGCGCCTAGGTTCCTGCCGGATGGAGAGCACTTCCTCTACATGTCACTTCACGGTGATCGCGGACCGGGCACGTATTTTGCGTCCCTGGATGGCAAAGAGCACCGCTTCGTAGTCGGAGGGCGCACATCCGCCGCGTTCGCTTCTGGGCACTTGCTGTATCTCCGGGACGGCATTCTCGTGGCCCATTCTTTCGACGCAGATCGGGGGGCGCTAAAAGGCGATCAGGCTTACCATATCGCAGAAAGTATCCCGCGAGCTTACGTTCGCGGTGTGTTTGACGCCTCCGAAAATGGCGTCCTGATATACAGGACGGATCGCGGAGCAAACGAAAAAAGACTGATTTGGCTTGACCGCACTGGACTCAACCTGGGAGCGACGGGTGAGGCTGGAGACTATTTCGACGTCCGGCTCTCGCCGGATGGTCGAAGACTGGCATCGAACGCGGGTCTTCCGTACAGCGAGATCTCAGTCGACGATCTAGTGCGTTCCGTACGGATGCGATTTACAATCGATCCCGAGACGGACGAGGGTGTGCCGGTTTGGTCGCCGGACGGCAGCCGGATCGCATTTGAGGAATTCGGACCACACGTCCGGACGGGAATTTACCAAAGGTACTCGAACGGCGCAGGTGACGCAGAGTTGCTGGTAGCTGTAGAGGCCAAAGTGCCGATATGGCCAACAAGCTGGTCTCCCGACGGCAGATTCATTCTCTATTCGCGTGGTTCCAGTCCGTCACAGCCGGAGGACTCCACGATTTGGGTTCTACCGACCGGTGGAGACCGAAAGCCGCGGGTTTTTGTGTTTGCCCAGGTACGGGCATACGACGGTCAGTTTTCTCCAGACGGCAGATGGGTGGCATATACATCCGAGCAATCCGGCAGAGCTGAGGTTTATGTAGTACCGTTCGAGGCAGGCAGAATCCTGACCGATGGTAGCGGCCCCAAGAATAGCGACCGCACCGGCAGATGGCAAGTTTCAGCCAGCGGGGGACGCTGTCCCCGGTGGCGGAAGGACGGCAAGGAAATCTTCTACCTTTCGGCCGCAAGCCAAATGATGGCAGCGGAAATTGAAGCAGGTGCCGACAGCATCGCCGTGCGGATAGCCGGGCCTCTATTCACGTGCCCGATCTCCATACCCTCATTCCCTTCATCTGCCCCATATGACGTCTCACCAGATGGAAGCAAGTTCGTGATCAACACCTTTAGTGACGAGAACACACAGCTGATCCTTCGCGTGAACTGGACGGCAGATCTCAAAAAGCAGTGATGATGGGGTGGTCCAAAGTCGGCAGGCATTTCACTTGTCCGATAAGGCGTGATTCCGCCTAACTCAGTTATGACTTCGCCGTGCGATCACCTCTCGGGTTTTGTTTGCCCGGGCGTCGGTTGAAGCCGAGAGTGCTTGCGCGGCTTTCTCGCAGTCTTCGGAGAAAAATGTCCCGCGCATGATGCCAATCAGTGGGCGAGCATTGGAACCGAGCAACATGTGTCCAAGTTTATGGGCCATAACGTAACCGAGGCGGGCGGGATCGGGTCCGCGCACGAAGACGATAGCGCCTGACTCACCAATTCCGCCGCACACGCGTCAGCGAGTTCGTTCTCACGCGCAACCCGGAAACAAAGTAGCCTTCAGGTCTTCCGGTGGGCAGCCCGATCACTTATCGGACCCCACACCCAGGTTCGGGTTGAAGGTCTCACCACCGAGCATTCCGAGATAGAGTCCTCCAAAGTAAACTTCATCCGCTGATGCTGCAAGCAAACCAACTCGCTCGGGACGGAGCACGTCTGTGACGAATACTTCTTTGCTGCTCCAGCGGATCGTGCCATTTCTACGGACTGGGCGCAAAATGTGGGGCTCGTCGTACCTGATCTCGTCAGCATCTCTGGAAAGTCTCGGAGACTTGGGCGACACGGACCCAGGTGTTTGCACCCTGGGCGCCTGATCTGGGGCTCGCGACCTGCAAAGCATCTATTTCGCGGGTGGACCAAGCGGGCTGGGAGAACAGCCGGAGACTTCATGTGTGTCAGCGACCGCCGCGATCTTCCATCCGGCCGCGGTCTTGAGCAGATTGAAGGAGTCGATTCCGCAGTGGCTGAATTTTCCATTGAGGTGGAAGTCGTATTGGGCCCAGACAATCGCAACCGACTCGTGCTCCAAGACCTTCGGATTCCAGATCCGCTCGAGCCACGAGTCTTTGCTTGCGCTCAGATGTTCAAGCCATTTCTCATATGGGACCGCGACAGCCGTGCCGTCGGGCTGAACGGAGAAAAGTGACGCCTGAGGGATAAAGAGCGCACGAGCTGCATCCGCATCGTGCGTGGACATGGCGTCGAAGAGCCGCTGAACTGTTGCGGTCGAACTTTGGTCCTCCGAACCGGCACTGATGAACGGTAGAAGGCACGCGGCGAACAGAAAAACGACCATTCTGTGCATCCAGCCAGTCTATCGGGCAACATGCGTGCTCGGCGCGCGATAAACTGAGGCCCTATGACAGGAGGTAACTTGCTCTCCAGTTCCGGTTTCGTTCGTCCGGATGGCCAGGAGTTCCTGCTCGATGGCCGACCATTTCGACTAGTTGGAGGAAACAATTACTATCTGGGATTCGAAGCGGATTCCATGGTTGAATCGGTCTTCGAGCTGGCAACGCAAATGGGACTCAATGTGCTTCGCACTTGGGCCTTCGTGGATTGCGGAGAAGCTAACTCAGGCTTGACTCCCGCGAATGCAAAAAACGGCGTATTTTTTCATTACTGGGACTCGGACGCGGGTAAGCCGGCCTTTAACGACGGACCGAACGGGCTTGAACGACTTGATCGCACTATCGCGCTGGCTGAGAAATCGGGTATTCGGCTGATCCTCCCGTTAGTGAATTACTGGGACGACTTCGGCGGGATGAAGCAGTATCTGAGTTGGTTTGGTTTAAGCGGACAAAGTCAATTCTATCGAAATCCATCTGTAACTCAGGCCTACCGAGACTACGCTGAGCACTTACTGCTGCGCGTGAACACCAGGACTGGCCGACAGTACAAGGATGAGCCGGCGATCCTGGCTTGGGAGCTTGCCAATGAGCCACGCTGTATAGCCGACGATGGGCGTCCATTGCCCGACGGAGCGGACACTCTAACTGGTTGGGTCGAAGAAATGAGTGCCTATCTGAAGAGTATTGATCCGAATCATCTGGTCGCTGTGGGGGACGAAGGCTACTTCCGGAGAAGCCTGGCCGGCGGGCACGCTTTGTACAACGGTTCGTTCGGAGTGGACTGCGAACGGCTACTCGGTGTGCCAACCATAGATTTCGGGACTTGCCACTTATACCCGACCTTCGCCGGCAACGAGGATGCAGTCGAATTTGGTGGGAACTGGATTCGCGAGCACATCGAAGCGGGGCAACGAGCAAATAAGCCGATGGTCATCGAAGAGTATGGGTGGAAGGTCGACAGCTCCGACACGGGCGGCTCAGGGACCGCTTCTCGGGATGCGGTGTTTCAGATCTGGCTCAATCAAGTTGTTCAGAGCGATGGAGCCGGCGCCTTGGTGTGGATGATTGCGGGCCTGATGGCTGATGGCCAACGCTATCCGGATTACGACCACTACACCGTATATGCTGCACAGGATGTTCCATCGATTCTGGCGTATTCACGACAGTGCAACTCCGGCAGCAGCTAAAATCGCTTCAATGCCGCAACTTGATTTGAGCCGTTTATGGGAAGAGCATACGAAGCATGAATTCGCGACGCGTGACACCGAGGCCACGTTAGCGACTATGACGGAGGACGCCTATGTCAATCACATTCCTGTGATGACCGGCGGGCGCGGGAAAGATGAGTTACGTGTCTTCTACTCGGGGCTTTTCATTCCCTGTATGCCGCCCGATACCAAACTTACTCCGATCTCCCGAACTGTTGGTAACGACCAGCTTGTCGATGAGATGATCTTTTCGTTTACGCACAGCCAGGAGATGCCGTGGATGCTCCCAGGAGTTCCTCCGACTCAGCGGCGTGTCGAGGTGCCCCTGGTTGCGATCGTCCATTTTCGTGAAGGCAAGCTGCAGCATGAACACATCTACTGGGATCAGGCTTCGGTGCTCAAACAGCTCGGGCTTCTTACAGATGAGAAGCTCCCTGTTTTTGGAGCAGAAACTGCCCAAAAAGTTGTCGATCCGCAGTTTCGATCCTGAAACCTGACCAGATGGCTGGTGTCGTCTACCAGCTTGGGCTATTTTCGAGTGAGTGATCGGGCGCGCGAACGATGCGCATGAGCTCACCGTTATCCAGCCAGTTCAGTTCGCAACGATCGCAGTCGTCGATGATGACGTTCCCGGGTCCGCAGTAATAGTGCGTGTCCATCGTCTGTTTGCATTGGGGGCAGTGGATCCTTCGTCGTAGCCGCTGCGGATCCGGAGGAGGCGGAATTTCCCAGGCGTCGCCCTGCTGTGCCCGAAGATGCTCTACCAAAGACACGAAGACAGGCATTGAAATCAGATTTCCGTGACAACGAATGCAGTAAAGCGTTCGATACCGGCCAATCAAAGCGTGTTCAAGTGGCACTGCACAGAGCGGACACTGAAAATTGGACGTTTCTCTCAGAAGAGCGACTCCGTCCTTGCTCTTTTCCGGAAGATGCACGCTCTTGCAGTACTCGCAGGCGAGGCAGTCGTCGCCATCCCGCACGCGCATCGGCGCACCGCAGTTCGGGCAATTCATCGCCGGCTACGCTTGCGGTCTTCCGCATTCAGGGCAAAACTTGGCGGTTGCCGAGATGGCGTTTCCGCATTGCGGGCAGGATTTGGTCCCCACGCCTGATACAGGCGCGGCCGCGGGAACGAGCGGCGGTTTGATCGTATTCAGTAATGTCTGGGCCATGGCGACGCCAGCGCCCAGTTCCACTCCCGTTCCTGCCGCGTCGGACGGATTGCCGGCGGCGCTTTGAAGCGACTGCGCGACCTCGAACGTTGTGTAACGCCCCAGATCGCCGGCTATGTTGATGCCGATCCGCTGGTCCAGCACCTTTTGAAGCTCATCTGCGAGCGAAAGGTTCTCGATCACGAAGGAATTCAGGAAGAGGCCCAGTGCGGCGAACAATGGCTTCAGTTGCTCGGCGACCCTTTCGGCCAGCGCTGCCTGACTCGCCGCCATGTCCAGGAAGGCCAAGCCGCTCGGCGCGATTACGTCCGTGAGCCGGGCAACGATCGTCTCTCGAAGCTGGCCCTCGAGGTCTTCTACCCGATACACCTGGCGTGTGCCGCTCACATTCGTGAAGAATGCCTGTGGGTCGGCAATGCGATAGGAATAAATTCCATACGCGCGCAGTCGGGCTGCCCCGAACTCCTTTTCGCGAATCGTGATCGGCGTGCTGGTTCCCCACCGCTGGTCAATTTGGAGCCGCTTCGAGAAGAAGTAGACCTCCGATTTGAACGGTGACTGAAATTCCTTGTCCCAGTTCATCAGATCGGTCAGGAGCGGCATGTTTCGCGTATTCAGGGTGTGGAGACCCGGGCCATACACATCGGCAATTTTCCCTTCATTTACCAGAGCGGCCATTTGCGACTCCCGCACAGTCAATTGCGCTCCGTTGCGGATTTCCATATCCACGATGGGATAGCGAAAAGCCAGTAAGCCCTCTTCGGGCTCGTTCCATTGGATAACCTCAATAAATTGCTTTTCTAAAAAGTTTCGAAATGACATAAGTTGTCCTGTGTGATTAAACGCGCTCCGTCCTTCCCACTTACTGTAACGGTGTGCGCGCGACGGTGGGGCTGTGCAAAAGGGAACCTGTTGATCTAATCGGCTACAATCCAAATCATTCCGAGAGGAGATCGATGAAGAACCTAATCCTTGCGCTGTTGTTGGCGACATTTGCGCGGCCGCTGCTTGCCCAAGGGCCTCCGCCGCAGGGTACACCAGATCAGCCTTATGTCGTCGAGTATTACTATAAGGTGCAATGGGGACATCAGCAGGAGTTTTTACAACTGTTTCTTAAGAACCACTACCCATTGCTTAAGAAAATTGTCGAGAGCGGCCGGATGCTTTCGGTGAAAATCGAGACCCCGGCCAATCATATGACCGAGGATGCGCGCTGGGATTATCGGGTCACGATTCGATTCAAGAATTCGACTGCGGCGACAACCGCTAATCCCGAGGAAGAACGGCTTATCAAACAACTCTGGCCCGATCAGGATGCTTACAAACGCGAAGAACAGCGCCGCTTCGAAATCTTACTGGCGCACTGGGACCTTCCAGTGACGGACATTACTCCCCCGAAAGGCTAAATTGAGGCTCCGGAGGAAAGGTACGACAGGCTGTCGAACGCCTCTTGCATGTCAATTAAGATTCTGCGGGCTGCTTCGGCTGGATTGTTGTCACCCGTAATGGGCCGGCCGACCACCAGGTAATCTGCACCAGCTCTGATCGCATCGCCCGGCGTCACCTTACGCTTTTGGTCATCTTCGGGATAGCCCTCGGGGCGAATGCCGGGGGTTACCACGAGCAGCTTATCGCCCGACACCTGCTTGATCCTCTGCGTCTCCAGCCCAGATGCAATCACACCGTCGCAGCCAGCTTCGAGCGCCTTCCGCGCGCGGATCAGTACAAGCTCCTCGACCGAATGGTTGATGTATCCCATCTCAGCGATATCGCCGGCATCCATGCTGGTCAGCACCGTTACCGTAAACAACTTGAGGTCGCTGGAACCTCTGCCTTGGACGGCGGCGCGGATCAGATTGCTGGGCCCGTGGATCGTCAGGAACGAAACCCCAAGATTGGCCGCCCGTGAAACCGCTTTCCGGAGCGTTTCGGGAACGTCGTAATATTTGTAATCCAGAAAAATTTCCTTGCCCTGTTTTATCGCCGATCGGATCAGTTCATCGACCCCGGGCGCCAGTTGCAGGGCCAAACCGATCTTGAAGAAGTGGGCGGTGCCTTCCAGGGCTCCTATCATGCGTTCGGCTGCGCCAGCGTCCTCGACATCGAGGGCTACGATCAGTCCAGCTTCGGCTTTTGTGTTGGTCATTGGTTTGTCGCAGTTCTGAACGCGTATTCCGGGGCAATTGTAGCAGAAGAATGAATTCTCGTCCTAGTACCGGGCTGTCGGTTAAAAAGGCAATTAACGCTGTTTCGCGTCGAAGTTCGAGTATTTCTCTATAATTTGGCGCTGAATCCTAAGAACGCACCCAGCTTGAACGATGGGCAGATGGCCCCCGAAACTTCCGATGCTTAGTACGCCGCGCGCTTGCCATAGCTCAAATCTGCCCGTAAGCTCAAAGCGTAAAGCAACTTGCAGCACTCGTGGCTGGCGAGAACTGTCGGAGGAGCCAGCCATGAAATTCCTCGGAGGAACTAAATGAAATTTTCGAAACTCGCATTTATTTTCGGCGCGTTAGTGATTTTTGGCGGCGTGCTACAAGCAAGCGTTACTTACAACTATTCATTCGGTGGACCGGGTGGGGATCTGGGATCAAACACCCATGTCTTTTCGAACACGAGTGGTCCTAACCCCACTGTTACCGCGGTCGGTTACAGCAACCTAGGCAGCCTGCAGGGCATTCACGCCGTGGACCTGTATAGCAAAGGTTCGGGTGGCGACGAGAACGGTCTAGGATTGGTGAACGATCCCAGCGGCGATCATGAAATCACACCGGGAAGTCTCGTTTACCTGGACCTGAATAATCTCGATAAGCTTGTGCTCACCTCACTGAGCGTTTCCATGGAGAGCACCACAGATGGCGAGACATGGGCGATCTGGGGCTCGAACATTGCACCGACCTCGGAACACTTCTATTCCGCGCCCTTTTCCGGCGTCCTCACCGGGACGAAGGAAGGCAACGTAGACCTTGACAGTCTTTTGTGCGAACGCTACATCTTTATCAGCGCGGACTGCGGCAACGTTCTGTTAAGTGGGTTGACAGCTTCTGTGGACGCTCCTGAGCCGGCCTCAGTTGGCTTGATGGGACTGAGTCTCGCGATCGCCTTTCTCGTATTTCGCGTTCATTCCCGCAAGCAAGCTCAGAAAGTCTAACTTGTCCGGGCGATTCGTAGGTTCGTACGTTGGTTTACTCCGGAGGAAGTCCTTTCCTCCGGAGTTTCGTTGTGGGTTCCGCTGGACTAGTGTGGTGGGCTCCTACGGCCTGCTCGCTAATACCCGGAACTTGACATGAGGGACGCGCTAGCTCATACTGAAGAAAATTTAATACGCTAGGGCTTCCAAGAAAGTCTCGGGCGGCGGATCGATTGACGATAAAGCTTTTGCAGCTTCTGCTGCAGACGTACTAAGGTACTTCTCCTCCAACCCAAACTATACAGGCTGATCGGCAGCGTCGATCAGCCCGTTTTTTTGGCTTGCCTCCTGCTGTTCCGAGTCGACACAATTGGCACTGTTCCGCCTCGGCGGTCCAGCTCGCAGTATTCTAATAACAAGTGTGCGTTTTCGATGACGTCGGTCCTAGCCGGGGCAAGGGCCTTCTGGGTTTATCGCTCCCGAGTTTCGGCTAGCGCATGAACGCATCCAGCGACGTGGTGCCAAAACAGCCGCGACTTTCAGTGCAGGCGTTTTGGCTGACGTTCTCCAAATTAATAACAGCGCTTCTGAATATTGCCCTGCCAATTCTGCTGGTTCGCCTCATGAGCCAAGCCGAATATGGCGTGTTCAAGCAGGCATTTCTTTTCACGGGCACAGCTACAAACGTCGCGAATTTGGGAGTGAGTATGAGCGCGTTCTACTTCATACCGCGACATCCGGAACGCGGCGGTCAGGTCGCGTTCAACATTCTGCTCTACAACATGGTGGCCGGTTGGGTGCCGCTGATTGTGTTGTCATTCTACCCGCAAGTGCTCAGAATGCTGTTCAAGACCGACGAGTTGATTCCGTTGGCTTTTCTGCTCGGCCTTCTGGTGTTCCTGACGATGACCGCCAGCCTTGTGCAAAACCTGCCCAGCGCACTGGAAGACGTGCGCTACTCCACCGTTCTTATCGTTGGGACGCAACTTGCCAAGGTGATTATGATGGCGGCCGCTGTCTTGCTATTTCACACAGTAAAGAGTCTGATCATCGCCGCGGTCCTCAATCAATTGCTGAACGGCGCACTGCTTTACTGGTATCTCAACCTCCGGTTCCCGCGATTCTGGACACAGTTCGAGTGGAAAGCATTTCGTGAACAGCTCGCGTATGCGTTGCCCTACGGGGCGGTTGGGATCATATGGGTGATCCAGAAAGATCTGGACAATTATTTCGTCAGCGCCTCGCTTGGGCCACGTGACTATGCGATTTACGCTGTCGGATGGCTTGAGATTCCCTTAATTTCGCTGTTCCTCGAATCCGTTGTCGTGGTGCTTACGGTGAGGGTAAGTAAGCTTCAGAAAGAAGACCGCAAAGAAGATATCATCCGCACAACGGCAGCCGCGGCAACGCGCTTATCGGCTATTCAGTTGCCGATCTATACCTTCTTACTTGTGGCTGGGCACGATTTAATCGTGCTGCTCTATACAAAAATATACGAACCCAGCGCCAGAATCTTTGCAGTTACGATCACACTTCTCCTTTTCACGTTTTTCCTATCGGAACCGATCGTTCGAGCATACGCTCATTTGCGGAATATTGTCCTAGGAATTAAGATTTTCAACTTTGTTCTGCTATTTTGCGCGTTATTCCCGGTTATTCATTACTTCGGGATGATGGGCGCGGCCGTGGTGGCGGTGGCCATTCAGATCTGTGAGCGAGTGCTGACTGCGTTCGCCGCGGCTAAGACCGTTAATGCGAGGTTCAGGCATCTGGCACTGTACTATGACTTGTTCAAGATAATGGCTCTGACTGCCGCAGCGGGCTTTTTCTCCTATACCGTCCGAAACTTCATAAGCCCGGCTCTGCTGGTTCCGAGAATATCGGCGGTAGCGATCTGTTTCGCCCTCCTCTACCTGCCACCGTTTTATTTCATGCGTCTTCCCGGATGGGAGGTCATGTCCACGCAGCGAGTACATTCTTTTGTTCGCGCTCGATTGGCGGGGATGAGGGGGACGACAGCATAGGATCCGAGATTGGGTCTCGGGGAGTCAGCCGCCTTCTTTAATTGATACTCACTCCGCGCGTGCCCTCTTTTGCCTGTCCAGTTCCCATTAGGAGAACGTGCTCGGTTTGTGACTCAGGGCGAGTCACAAGGCGCTGCCATTGCCCAAATTTCGCCAGGGCGCAGATTGCATCCACAAATTGGTTGTCGCCGCCGCGATAAGCATCCAGGGCCACCTGAACTCTGGATCGGTCAAATAGGGGGTTATCGCGCAGAACACTTACGCCATCCTCTAACGCGGCGAGCGTGCCGAGTTCCCGGAACCGAGAACCCCACCTCATAGCGCTCTCTGGGTACGGTTGCGGCTGATGAAATAGACTTTGGTATATCGCGCGAAACGTCGGATACCAGAACTGGTTTCGGATCCGGTCTCGCCAGTCAATTTTCAGATGCGCTATCGGCCGTCCTGTATTCGAGTCCGGCAGTTTGGCCGCGGGATGTTCAAGCGATAGAAATATCTCTCGAATGGCCCAATCGCGCTCACGATCACGGGGATGGCTGAAGGTGTACCACGTCCAAAGCGACGGCTGAAACACAGGCGAGACAACATCCACACCTTCGTACCACGCCAACATTCCGGCGAAGTAAATCTGCCTCGCAACGAATCCCATCAGCCGCCTTTCAAAAGTCAGATCATAGCCATCGACTATGACGGAGATCAGCGAATCCGAAAGCTCCCGGAACTGACGGTGGAGAACAATCTTTCCCTCCTCGCTCAACAGCTCATAAAACTGGCGCGGGAGGTTTGCCGGACGGCAGCCGTATCTATCGAGATAATAACCATTGCGTCCCATCCACTCGAAGAAAGGCGAGCTTTGATTGGGATAGCGCCGCACGGGTCCCGCCGCCCAGCTCCGGTACAAGGTGTTATGGAAATAGCCATGCGTGATGCCGGAAATGCCTTGTTTGCGCCAGTTCTGCACCAAGCCGAGATGAGTTAAGAATTTGGGATCATGGGAGGCTCCGGTCACCAGATAAGCCCATCGCAACGGGAATTCGTAGTCCGGTACCGGAACCACTTCCAGATCCGCCCCTGCCACCTCTGCAACTTGCTGGGTGATGTCGGTCTCCCGCGAGTAGAGCTGAACCGTGAGCGCCTTGCGTGGCCCGGGAGCCAACGTCAGCAGGATTCGGGAATCGAGGCCGCCACTTAGGAGTAGCCTGATTTCCGGATCTGTCCAAGTCTCTCCGATCGCCTTCTCGAGAGCAAAGCGTAGGGTCTCGGCTGGACGCGCCATGACCTCGCCGGCTGTAAAGCTTGCGTCCAACGGTAAAGTGTTCTTCCATCTCCGGACAAGCGTTCGGCCCTCGAACTCTAAAGCTTCGCCAGGCACCAGCAAAACAGCGTCTTTAACGGTTGTTTTGTCGGAATAGAGCGTCCCGAGAACGGCAGCTTCAAGCAGTCCTCCCCAGTCCGGTTCAGCACCCGAGGGAGAATTCAGGACGACTGTGGAAAGCTTGTCGGAAATACAAACTCGATCGCGAGATACGAGAAAGTACACGGGCCGCGTGCCGAGCGGATCTGTGAATACCCGAACTTTGGCGTAAGCCGTTTCTGCAGGCTCCTCAATTTCAAAACCGCGAAAACTGCCAGCCCGGCCAATCAGCCAATCCTCGATGGATTCGCCGAGGGCGGGATGACGATCTGGTTGACCCTCGATTAGAACCAGCCGCTTCGGAGTACGGGTGATTCGCCAATGCCGGCTGCTTTCCCAGTGACCAATGGCGACTCTCGAGTTCCCCAGTTCCCAGCTTCCAATGACTTCGCTTGCGCCCAAGTCCACTAATTTCATCTTGGGCAAACCAACCACAGGACCCGCGAAGCTTTGTATGAGAAATCCCGACAAGCTAGGAGGAAATCACCTTTCGGTGGTGCAGGGTCAGCATAGCACAGGGCTCGAATAGCGCCTGAAGCATTCACGCTAGCCCTGAAACGGCGGGTAGCCGGAGGAAGAAGCGGATTCCTGGGATACTCAAATTGAGCCACCAAGCCTCTCTGGAGGGTGATGTTAAATTCGGCTGTGTAAAGACGAAGGGGGTGTAAGTTGGTTTCGCCTTAGCAAGCAAAACCAGACCTGGAAAGAAAGCTTACACCCATGGCAAAGATAACACCGATACGAGTCAGCGAGCAGTTTGAGCATTTTCTGAAGGATTTAAAGAGAGCTTCTGGGGCGATTTGTACGGGAAAACCCGGCTGGCCTGGAAACAGTTTTGGGAGGCACAATCGCTGCGTGAGCGCGACAGCTATATGAAGACCGGCTGGTATGACCGTGCGGAGCCGAGCACGCGGGCGGATTACCGGAACGGTTTTTACGAGCGGGAGTACGTGACGCGGTTGGGAACGATTCGGCTACGGATTGCGCGGACGCGAGGAAAGAACTTCCTGCCACGCGGGCTGGAGGAGTTTGAGTGACGTGCGGGGATATTGCAATGCTCATTCGCGAGGCCTTTCTGGGCGGGATCTCGACGCGCCAGGTGGGCCGGATTGTGGCCAC
>JAFATG010000274.1 GCA_019244055.1 Acidobacteriaceae bacterium
TGGCGGGTGCAATCAGATGGAATCGGCTGATGGGGCATACGTTTACTACTCAAAATCGCGTGATCGTGAGCTGTGGCGAATCCCCACCGCTGGGGGACAGGAATCTCAGTTGCTCGCCCTGGCGCACGCAACGCAGTTCGCGCTTGGAGTTCGTGGCGCATATTTGATTGAGGCGGTAGCCCCCGCGACTCTGAAGTATTTTGATTTCGCCTCCGCGCGCACGAGAGTTCTTGGTATGCTTCCAGGCCCGGTTTTTCAGGATCATGGAGTCGCTGTTTCGCCTGATGAGCATTGGTTACTGTATGGGAAGGACAAGGACGAGGTTGCCGGCAGCCAGTTGATGCTCGTCGAGGGATTCCGGTAAGAAACGCCCGGAGTTCCTCAATCACGTACCGAGCAACCTAGTACTTAGCTTCCGAATTGTTCGTGAGTTGTCGGCCATCTGGACAATGGAGGATAGGTCTTGCGAGTCGGCGGGACCGACCAGAGGCCTTGGGCTGCCCACGGCCGCAGCATCATTTTGCGGCTAAGTGAACTTGAACAACAAGAAATTGCAGACGAGAACCAGCACAGTCGCCAGTGCCAACCTCCACAGCATACTCGTCGCGAATAATGTCGCGGCTAGATCAGCACAAGCGGAAGCGTTTTCGCCAGACCGGGGCAGCGAGTCTCGCCCTTCAACCTCCGGCAATTCTGCAGTGATGGCCTGAACCGGACAAATGAAGCGGTACCCGAGCCGCGGGATTGTTTGAATGTAACGCGGTGCTTCGGCGTTATCGCCCAAGACAGTGCGTAACCGGTTGACGGCCGTGTTGAGTCCGGCGTCGAAATCGACGAAAGAGCCCTCAGGCCATAGCACCGCGCATAGTTCTTCGCGCCGTACCAGCTCGTCTCGACGCGATATCAGGGCTTCAAGAACTTGCGCCGGTTTGCCTTGGAGTTTCACAAGACTCCCAGACTTGCTCAGTTCCCTGGTTTCCACTCTCAGCAGAAACGGTCCGAACCGGACACGTCGCTTCGCTGGCAGTTTTCCTGCATTTGGCAACGTGGCACTCTGCTCTGTGTGGGCGGCAGGAACTAATCCCAGCGTCGATTGATCTACTTCAAGGTAGCTTGGAGTCGCTTCGGCATAGGTACTCGCACGCATCGCTCAGGACCTCTGTGATCCTTCTCGAACAATTCGTTCGACCCCGATCATCGCGGCCACGCTCGCCTCCACATCTTCAGTCGTTGTGGACCACGATGAAACGCTAATTCGCATAGCCCGCCGTCCCTTCCACAGTGTCAAACCGCACCAGCATGTTCCCTCTCTCTGCAATGCCTTGGCGACTGCTTCGGTGTGCGCGTCTGAACCAAACGACACGAGGACCTGGTTCACAACAACCTCATTGAGAATCTCGAATCCGGCGCTCTTCAACCGCTTAGCAAACAACGCTGCGTGATCGCAAGTACGATCAATCAATTCGGCAATCCCGGTCCTGCCCAGAGAACGGATAGCTGCCCAGACTTCGATTCCTCGTGCTCTCCTGGAGAGTTCCGGATTGTAATGCGAGGGCTCGCGCTGTTGGCCCAATTCAAGGTACGCTCCCTCGGCCGCCATAGCGGGGCGGAGGGCCTCCGCCCGGCGGACGAATGCAAACCCGCTGTCATACGGCACATTAAGCCACTTATGGCCATCGCAGGCCCACGAATCGGCCTCCGAAAACCCGGCTGTCAGGTGCGATTTTCGCGGCGATGCGGCCGCCCACAATCCAAACGCTCCATCAACGTGAACCCACGATGCTGAATCGTGCGCCCACGCGCACAACTCGCTTGCATCATCAAAGGCGCCCGTGTTCACATCCCCCGCTTGAACGCAGATGATTGATGGCCGTTCGATCTTCGGTAGCTGCGATACAACGATCCGGCTCTGGCCGTTTGTTGCCAAGCGCGTTGCGCGGGCCCGCCCCAAGCCCAACAACGCGAGCGCCTTCAGCACGGAGGTGTGAGAGTCCTCGCTCACATACACCGAAATCTCTGGTGCGCCAAACAATCCATCCGCTTCAACGTCCCAACCAAGATTGCGAAGGAGTTCGTGCCGCGCCGCCGCAAGGCACGTAAAGTTCGCCATCGTCGCACCCGTGACGAGAGCTCCGGCCGCGGTAGCAGGCAGACCTAGCAACTTCGCAAGCCAGCCGAGAGAGATGTCCTCCAAAAATGTGCCAATCGGCGACAGCACTCGAAAGCCGGCATTCTGGTCCCAGGCTGCTGCGAGCACAGTTGCGGCTCTCGCTGCTGGCAACGCGCCGCCAATCACAAAGCCGAAGTATCTCCCTCCGCTATTCGCCACCGTTCCCGGTGAACCAAATTCGTCAAGTTCACGTAGAATGGCGAACGGATCTTCAGGATTTCGCGGCAGATCGGTGTCCAATACTCGAAGGCGCTCGATCGCCTCTTCTGCCGGGAACGGAGACCGGTCTCTGACCCCCTTCAGATACTCACTCCCACGCTTGGCAGCATCAAGGAACAATTGCTGCTCCTCATGCCGAGTCAATTCCCTCGCATCCTCTTGCAGACCAATTGTTCCCATTTCAAGCGTGTTTGTAGGAGCCATAACCCATATTTGAGCGAATTGGCGTTGAAAACAAGCGCCACTTGGCTTATAAGTGGTATGGATGAAAGCGAGCCACCTGTCAGAGGTTCTTTCGGCCTGGGCTACCGCCTCAGGTCCCCTTCACGCTCGGCTGGCGAGCAGTATAAAGGAAGCCATCCGCCGCGGAGATCTGCCGCCGGGGACGAAACTTCCATCCGAGCGGGCTCTTGCCAAAACCCTGGCAATAAGCCGCACAACAGTCCTAACTGCCTACAATGATCTACGGTCGTCCGGTTGGCTTGAGAGTCGCGCAGGTAGCGGAACCTGGGTGAACCGAGCGACTTCGATTAACGCTCGCGCCAAGGTGCGCGCCGATATGCTGGCGCGAAGCCCGTTACTGAATTTTCTGCTGGCCGAGGGCTCTGGCGTTATCGACCTGAGTGTTGCTACGACCAGGCCGCTGACGAGCTTGTCCGAAGACGCCTTCGAACTGCCCGCGGAAGAGCGCCGCTGGCTGTTCGAGCAGCGCGACTACATGCCCTTCGGCTTCCCTGCGCTTCGCGAAAGGATCGCCGCGCGTTACTGCAAGCTAGGCGTAAAGACAAGGGCCGAACAGATTCTGATCACAACGGGAGCGCAGCAAGCTATTTCTCTCGTCACTGCGCTTTATGTTCAGCGAGGCGATCCTGTGTTAACCGAAGACCCGACCTTCTTCGGCGCTCTCGAAGCGTTTCGGTTGGCTGGCGCGCGCCTCGCTCCCTTAGAGGTTGGCGTCGATCACATTTTCATGCAGGCGCTGCGCAACCGGATCACGACGGTCCGCCCCCGGCTGTTCTACGTAACGCCAACGTTCCAAAATCCAACCGGCGCCACTATGGGTGACTCGTCCCGTCATCGCCTCGCCGAGCTCATTGCCGAATTTGAGATCCCCACAATCGAAGATGAAACACTCGCCGAAATGGTTCTCGAAGGCAACCGGCCCACACCCGTTGCAGCTTTCGGCGGAGGCGAGAACATCTTCACGATAGGGTCATTAAGCAAACTGTTTTGCGCGGGGCTGCGCGTTGGCTGGGTGCGCACTTCGGCTGCTCAGGCGGCTCGTCTCGCAAGGATCAAGAGTTCGATCGATCTCGGCTCAGCCGTGTTGCCGCAAGCCATCGGAGCACGTCTTTTAACGCGCCTCGACGAGGCGGTTGAGCGGCGCCGGGTGGAATTGCAGCAGAAACGCGACCTGGTTGAACAACTTTTGCTCGAGCGACTGCCAGATTGGACGTTTACACACCCGTGTGGAGGTCTCTCGATCTGGGCGCGATTGCAGGGCGCTGATGCTACCGCCTTTGCGCAGCTTGCGCTACGGCGTGGCGTAGCAATAGCGCCGGGGAACGTGTTCTCGATAGCAGACTCTTATGCGGATTACGTTCGGATTCCTTTTTTGCTCGACGCGGAATCGCTGAAGACAGGAATGGAGCAGCTAAGCGAAGCCTGGCACGAGATGCCCCGCAGCGGCCTTGAATTACGTATCGGAACGACCATCCTTTGAGCGATGATTGTCTGATCTTGAGCATGCAGGTGAGAAGGTAAAGCGCGCGCTGTCAGTACGGTATTGGAGGACCGTCGTTATTCGGTGGCCACAAGGAGCTCCGCCTCCATTTTCCGGAACGAAGATATATCGCGAACGTAATCCGTAAAGTGGGGAATCGCTTTCTGCGCCAAGCGTATTGCGTGTTCCGGGTTCCGCAAAGCCAGAGCGTGCAGGAGCTCATAATCTTTGATGCCCTCCCGCATGGCCTCGAGCCGGATTGAAGAGTGCAAGCTATTCTTCTCACGCCACGGATACGTGATGAATGCGTCACCGGGAGGAAGTGCGCCGGTAGTCGGTGCCCCGACTTGTAGGCCTAATTCTGTTATCTCGAATGGATTCGAGCCCCAGGAATCTCCGCCCCAGTGAAGAAACCCACTGAGTGAGTAACGATAGTCCAGCCACGCAAGCAGACGCGTTTTCAATAAGGGAAAGTCAATAAACCGGTTCAAATACCGCCCACGAGGCAGCAGTGAGGTGTAATACCACGCTTCGCCTCCCGCAGCCACATGCTCACGCACGACGTCCAAGGTGTCGTCGAATTTTCCGAGCTGCAGGACCTCGATATTGCACGCGTCACCTAGCCATCCGCTGGATGGCTGATCGAACGCATCGATCGTGTGTACACCAGGCATACTGTTCCGAACGATCGCCGCATACTGCCGATATACGCCCGGTTCTTTTCCGTGAGCCTCATCGAGCACGTGTTGCAAGTATCTCTGCAGCCATCCCCTGTCCTTCAAATGAACATACAAGGCGCGCAGAAACGATTCGAGTTGAGTTTTTAGCGCGCGGGTCGTCCGGATCGAATTGTTGGGGCTTCACCTCCCCGCCTTGCGCTTCGAACGCAGGAATTTTGACCGGCCCGTCATATCCGCCTGCACGCTCGATTACGTGGCTGCCCTCGATCCACTCCATCGCGCCCGTTTGCGATACGGTGTCAACGAACCTATCCAGGCGAGAAAAATCATATTCAAGTTTTCCCCAACCAAGTGTGCGTCTGTTAGAGCAATACCGGCGTAAGAAAAACATTTTGCTTGTGTGCGGCCATCACGCGTCCTATATTGCCAAGCAGGTCCCACAACTTCTCTGAGTTTCCTTGTACATCGAAATACGGCGCCATCGTTGGCTCATCGAAGTAGACCAGTTACTTACTTTTAACGCTGCTTGGCGGGAACGGCGCTCCGCGCCACTTGCACTTTGAACGGGACTCGTCCAACACGCGTTGTCCCGCATACAGGATAGCCTCGCCTACGTAGATTGCAGGAATCGTCTCTTGCGGCGCATAGATGCTAACCCACAGCGTCAGACCCGAACAGCATTCGGTGTGCGAGGAGAAGAAATGCATACATTGCAGCAAATCGCACGGCGCGAATTTTACCACTTTGCGTATAAACAACGGATGACCACTGTCACGAACGCGTGGGCTGTTCGATCTTAGCGAGTGAGACCGGCAGCTTGGAAATCGGCCGGTAGAAAGGAAAGGACGATTATGAAAATCTTAGTGGTTGGCGGTACTGGACTCAAGTACGCCTGCCTCCGGCGCTCATCCAGCTGATGGCAGCCGATGATGTAGCCAGTGCAGTAGCCCAGAATTGCGACGAATTCACCCGTGAATGGCGTCATTGAAATCGGGGGGCCGGAACAGTTTCGTCTGGATGAACTCGCGTTTCGAAGACTGGCTCATTCACGCTACCAAACAAGCCCCAAAGGCGGGCGTGCAGTCGGCATAGTTCGGTGGAGGCGAACCATGATGAAAAGCTCACGATTCATGTTAGGCCCGGCATTTCTCATCGCTGGTGCCCCCTCCGGGCTGCCCCCTGTGGGGCGCCGGCTCAGAATCGAGTTGAGGGCGAGGCTAGCTCTGCCACAATGTGTTGAGGTCCGCGATCTAGATGGGCGAATCTGTCAAAGTTGCAGTGGCTGGTCTGGGGCGTATGGGAACAGTCCACGCGCTGCATCTAGACGAACTCGCGCGCGAGGGGAGGGGATGTGAACTCGCCGGCTTGGCAGATCTCGATATCGAGCGGGCTCGCCGTTTCAGTGCCGACGTGGGCTGCCGAGTCCCCATTTTTTCGTCCATAGAGGAACTTGCGAAGGCGGGCGTTTCCGACGCCACCGTCATCGTCACGCCTACCGAAAATCACCGGGATCATGCCGCGCTGATGATTGCGGCCGGTAATCGTGTTCTGCTGGAAAAGCCGCTGACCGGAACTCTCGAGACCGATAGAGAATTTGCCGCAAAGCTTGACCGCGAGCATCCGCAGGCAGTTATGCTCGCTTTTCAAAGGCGGTTCGACGACCCTCTCATTTATGCGAAGCAGCTCATGGAGAGTAGCGTAATCGGGCGTGTCTTCAAGATCTACTCTGCTTTGGAGGATTCCAATCCGGCTCCGAACGGGTATCGAAGCGGCGGCATTCTCGCGGACATGTCAGTGCATAACGTCGACGAAATCCTCTGGTTAACCGGAAGGACTCCCTCGAAGGCGCTCGCAATTGGGTCACGGGTCTACAGTCATGCGCTCACCACCTGCGTGGAGGACTTTGATGATGCACTACTGTATCTCTGGTTCGAAAGCGATCTTGTTGCGCAGGTGCAGGTCAGCCGCAACCACGTCTCGGGCTACCGCGTCGAGACAGTGATTTTTGGCGAAGAGGGTCAAATTCATGTCGGGCATTTCGAGCAGAACTTTCTCGAAGTTGTGGTTGAGGCTTATGGACGGCGCGGCCGTTCAGAGCCGCTCGCGCACAAAAGGTTTTCGATGCGGAATTATGGGCGCCCCCTACCTGAGTTTGTCGATCGCTTTGGGCAGGCGTACAAGGCTGAGCTAGCGGCATTCGTAGATTGCTGCAGAACGGGGGCTCCGTTTCCCACTAGCCACTGCGATGGCGTTCGCGCACAAGAAGTGATTTCAGCGGGAATGCGGGGCATAGCCGGACCCGAGCAGGCAGCCTGGGTGGAATCGGGCGTAACGCCTAAGTGAATCTGGTGACCCGCCACAAAGCCAGTCCGGCAGCGAAGAGAACCAGCAGCATCGCAAGGCTTAGAGCGACGAGCCATCCCATCTGGATTTCCATGTGAGGAATGCGCGCGAGTATTCCAAATACCACAAAGATGGCAACGGCGCCGGTAATAAGGAGCCAATCGGTCCATGTTCGACGCACGCGGTTCGAGTCGACGTCGCGGCCCTCCATGCGAGTCATGACGTATACAGGATCGATCCTGTAGAGTTCGGTTTCCCGGCGCGCGGCTTCCTTCCAACTCGAATATTCGTTCTCGGACGTGGACGAAGATGCGATGCCGGCGGCTCCCGCTGCCATTAGGATCGATCCGCCGATTACTTCCACATAGACGTTTGGACTGAGTCCATGCAGTTCGCGAAACACCAAGATGGCCCAGAGCAGGCCCCAGAGTTGGTTCGTATTCGACAGAGGAATCCCGCGACTGATGCCCACGTATTTTGCCGCGTAGTTCTGCAGCAAATCTCCGACGACCCACATAAATCCACCGAGGAGCGGCCAAAAGAGGATGTGGCGATTCGATGAAAGCTCATGCCAGAACACGTTTACCCCGCCGAGAAAGGAAATCGCCAACACCGTAACGGTGGCGATCTCGCCAAACGTGAACAACGTCAGGAAGGTGAGGGGGTTCATGCCGGTTATGTACGCCTTGCGGTAGGGAATGTACATGGACCCGAACATGAGTCCCGCACCCAGCGCGGCCGCGATGCCGCGAAGGGCGTTTACATGTGCCGCTTCTGAGGTTGAAGCCTTAGATATGAGAATTGCTCCAACAAAAATGATGAGCCCGCCGCCAATGACTCCGACTTTGCGCGACCAGGCAGCCCGATGCAGCTCTTTGAACAAGAGAGTGCCCCACAGGATGCCGATGAGGCTGTTTGAATTCCACAACGGAAACGCGAGACTCAAGCCGATGTCTCGGACGGCGAATATCGTCAACGTGTTTCCAATGGCCCAGAGGCATCCAGCCATAATGCCCCAGACGACGAGGTGAGGCACATGCCGCACGTCGGAGAAAGTATCCGCGGTGCTGCGTATAACAGCGGGCAGGCTCCAGCGCGATATAAAAGCGCCGAAGACCATCATGAATGAGATCACCAAGGGAGAGACCGCCACAGTCACCAGTTTTGTCGGCGCTTCCGCCCCTGCTAGCCACAGTGCTGCTGATATCCCGCAAAAAATTCCAAGCTTGTGCAGCTTTCGCTGCCGAGCGCGATCTGTCTCCATTTCGGAAATGGTCTGGCTCACGCATTCCCCTCCGGCTGTTTTATTGAACGAAGCACAGCAGCACGACTCCTATTAGGAAGACTACGAAGGGAACCCAAAACTGCACGTCCACCAGAACAGCTAACCACCAATTTCGTGCGGGTTCCGCAGTTCCGTTTCGCACAGAGCCCATTCACTCTACGGTACTGCGTAACCTAATTCCATGGACGCTGCCGTTCTGCACAGGATCGGGGAACCGCCCCGTTTCGATCAATTCGGCGAGCCAGTGCCTGACGAGGGCGAGGTAGTCGTGCATGTACGTGCCGCAGCGTTGAAACCTGTCGACAAACAGATGGCCAACGGCTCGCATTACGCGAGTCCACGGGAACTCCCTGGTATCTGCGGCTCAGACGGGGTGGGACATCTCAGCGATGGACAGCGGGTGTTTTTCGGCGGAACTCGACGACCATACGGCGCGATGGCGCAACGCACAGTTGTGTGCCGTGCATTTACGTTCCCGGTTCCTGACACTCTGGATGATGACACGGCCGCCGCTCTGCCCAACCCTGGCGTATCGGCTTGGCTCTCACTGGCTTTTCGCGCAAAGCTAAGGCCGGGGGAGAACGTCCTTATTCTCGGCGCGACGGGAATAACGGGCAAGCTAGCGGTAAAAATAGCGAAGCTCCTAGGAGCGGGTCGTGTTGTCGCCGCAGGACGCAATCAAGAGGTTTTGAACACGCTGTACGGGCGCGGTGCCGATGCGACCATTCGCCTCGATGCTCCGACAAATGAGCTTAAGGACGCCTTTGCGCGCGAGGCCGGCTCGGCCGGCTTTCAAGTAATTATCGATTACGTCTGGGGTCAGCCCGCAGAAGCATTCATGGCAATCACACGTGAGGAATTCGCCGTAATCCAGTCCGAGACCCGTTTTGTTCAAGTCGGGGAGAGCGCTGGACCGACCATCTCGCTTCCAGCCGCCGTGCTGCGAAGCACGGCATTGACAATCCTCGGCACGGCTGGGATTCCACCCCGTGACATTCTGGTCAACGGCTTGGAACAAGTTATGGCGTATGCGGCTAGCGGGGAGCTTCACATAGATACAGAGCGTGTTTCGCTCGCCGACATCGAGAAGGCGTGGGAACGTGATCAACAGGGCCGCAGGATCGTTGTCATTCCACAGCAGGAATCTTGAGAGGATGGGCCAGAGGGGTTCAGGACCTATGGCTTTGTGGCGCTATCTTTCGAGCCTTCTTCTTGGCTCTTTTCCTGTGGCTTTACGGTCGACCTGACGACTATAAAGCGGTTCAAGGTATCGAACCAGAATGGGGCACCGAGCATCATGGCGGCAGCGGTGATGAGCCATCCGATGCCATGGATATAGAGAAGGTGAAAGCTCCAGCGAATTGGGTGCTCACATGGCTCGGTTTCCATTTTGCACGAGCTTGAATTCAGCGACGGGGGCAGTTTGGTCGTGTCAAGGGTTCCGTGTTGGTCGACTTCCCTGGCCCAGCCGATCCCGACATCGAGCCCGGTCAATTGGTTGATCGCATCGCTGATTTGGCCCGGGAGATTCTGGCCTGGCGGCGTTTGAGCCGCTACTTGCTGGGCTGCGCCCACGACGGCTTGCAGGTTCTTACTATGAGAGAGGTTCCGGAAGATACTGATCGCATCGGCATTGACCGCAAGCGTAATGACGACGCCGAAACAGAACAGGATCTTCTGCGTGCGGGATTTGTACCAGCCGGATACGCGATCCATCGAGCTGTTGAACAAGGTCTCGATATTGAGGCGCGCTTGCCGTGCATCCCCATCTGCGGCCATGACTAGCGTTTTGATCGAGTTCTTCAGGTGATCAGGCAGCGGAACATTGTTCACCTCGTCGATGAATTCGACGGACGCGGAATTCGCGGTTCCATGGCCCGTGGTCGCACCTCGAACCAGGGCGCCATCCGGGCAGGCGATATCCATCACGGCCAGGGCGAAACTGCGAGACGGGATATAGTTTGGGAGCCTCATTTCCGTCCGGAACAGGTTGCGGATAAGCGGATGCTGATAGAACTCGCGAGTGATGGATTGCTTCTGGATGGAGTTGACCCATGGCAAGAACGAGGCCCACCAGCTTCCTGGCTCATCGCCGAGCAGTTTTCGAATTGCCCTCTCGAGATCATTGGCGCGATTGCGAAGCAAGGATTCGAGCCCTTCGTTCAGAGAGGAACAGATCAGGCTCAACAGCAGAAAGACGAAGGTCAGTCCGATGGCGATGTCGAGAAGCGGAAAGCTGGGCAAGTTGCCTCCTCCGGGCGTTCAAGAAAGAGTGAAGCCAGTCGGAATAATGTATCAAATTGGGAGCAATTTTGAGCTGAATAGGGGAATTATAGATGGGGGCGACGGGAGTCAGTCGGGGGACCGATCATGGTCAGGAGGATTTGGCTGCTGCTGGCGATCTCCACAAAGTGCACGTCGTCGTTGGCTGGGCGCGAAACGAAGTCTGTGAATTCCTGGTAGCGGGGAATGAGGATTATGGCTGAACCCGAGCCGAGATCCTTTACTTACGAATTCTTCGGTATTTCACCAGAATCGCATCCGGAACATTCTCGATCCAGGCATACGTGTCGACGCTCGCACCCATTTCTTTGCAGCATCGGCTCGGTCGATGCCTGGTCGATATGGCGCCAATGCGAAAAAGGCAACATCGCGGCGGGAGCCTTTACGCGCGAACACCCGGCACCGACAACCTGAAAGCCGGCAACCAACGCCGCGAGCGCCAGGAAGCATTCCGTTGTATTATCAGTGGCCAAGCACACCCGCGGGCTCTCGGACCGCAACATGCGCGAAAAAATCGCCAAACTGATTCAAGCAACGCGAGGAAAGTTCGCAACTTTGCTCGGCCACGGCGCGTTCCTGTTTCTCCTCGCCACGCTGCTGCTCACCGCATTCTTGTACGAACCGATCTGGTTTGGCCGCAACGTCCAACCTTCCGAACATTCCCCCGACACTTCATGCTCCGATCCCAAGGATCGTCACTCCAGTGCTGCACTCCGCCTCCGCGCCGCATGGGAGGCGGAGCGCGACGGAGACATCGACACCGCCGAGAAACAATATCTGGCCGCCGTCGATTCCACCACTCCCTGCGTCCGCGGCGCTGCCCGCCGCGCTATGGATCGCCTCGCATTCTCGAAAGATACGTGGGGCCCCCGTTACGGGCTCATGGCCGGTTGGGCGCGCCTCTCGTCCAAGCTGCGGACCCCGCTTGTCTTCGTTTACCTGGCCTTGGTCGCGTACCTTCTGCTCGCCTGGTTCCTCCCGCGCAAAGCGATCCGCATCGGCGAATTCCCCGTGCACGGAACTAGTCATCCCGCAGTCGCGGAGTTGTTCGTCGACTCCCTCGTGTCATTCAACGCCGCGCGGGTTCGAGGGCGCTGATCTGGAGAAGCCGACGGATTTCTGGATTCCCCTGCAAACTCTGCCCAACCTGAATGCGTGGGGCATGCCTGCGAGCGTGCAAACAGTGTATGGCAGCCCGTACAAGTACGGCCCCGAGATCTGTAACGACATCCGGATCGGCAATAACGACTCGGGCAACGTGCCGGATGCGCCGTTCTACACAGCGGCGGTGGGTTGGGATGCGTGCACCGCAATCCCTCCGATCGACCTCTAAGCAGTTCCCACAGAATAGGACCGACTCTCAGATTAAAGACAAAGACTCCGTCGCCGCGGTTGACACCGTTTTGCACGCGCTGTTCATTCCGTGGCGATACGTAGTCCATTCCGCTAACGACCCCCTGGTTGATATGAGCAAGCTGCGCAAGAGGCACACCGGGACCTGGTTATCCCTGCTGCTAGTCGGGCGCTTGCAACCCGGGGTCGCTCAGGAACGAGCAATCGCACAACTGACACCGGCGTTTCAGCGGGCCATCTATACCGGAATCAAGAAGACCGATCCGAAAGAGCCGAAGCCGCGGCTGTACTTTACTTCAGCGCGCGGGATCGAGGACTTCCGGGCGGATTTTCAGCGCCCGCTCACGTTCTTGATGGGAATGGTGTTGGTAGTGCTGATCATCGCCTGCTCAAACGTGGCGATGATGCTGATCGCGCGGAACGTCAACCGCCGGCGGGAGTTCGGAATCCGCATGTCTCTCGGCGCGAGCCGGATGCAGATTTTTCGTCAACTCCTAATTGAAGGCGTTCTGCTGGCCGGCATTGGAGCGATCGCGGGCTGGCTCTTCTCATCCTGGGCAACGGAAGTACTCACGGCGTGGTCGGGCTTGGATGTTGTGGTCCGTCCCGATCGCAATGTCCTTGCTTTCACTTTGACAATTGCCCTGCTCGCCGCTTTGACCTTCGGCCTGACACCGATCCGTACGGCTACGACGGTGCCGATGAGCATGGCGATGAAGGCTTCCGCAGCAACATCCAACACGGACTGGACGCAATACTTGGGACGCAAGCTTGTCATTGTCGGGCAGATTCTGCTCTGCTTTGTGCTGCTCGTCGCGGCGGGCCTGTTGGCAGGGACTCTGCGCAATCTTGAATCACGGAACCTTGGGATGCGCACCGATGGGTTACTCATGTTCGGCCTCAATCCGCAAAAAGACATACACTCCGACGCGGATGCGATCCGCTTTCACAAAGCAGTGCTGGACCGCATTCGGACCTTGCCCGGCGTGGAATCGGCGACCGTGGTCCAGAACCGTGTAGGCGGCGGAATCAGCAACAATAACGGCACGTTGGTGGACGGACGCAACCCGCTGCCAAACGAACGATTCGCCCAGATGCGCGACAACGAGGTGGGTGCCGGGTTTTTGCATGTGCTCGGCATTCCGCTATTGGTCGGACGCGATATAGCGGAGTCCGATACCGCCTCTTCTGAGAAGATCGTCGTGGTCAACGAAACCTACGCCGAACAATATCTGAAGGGCACGAATCCGCTCGGCCATCATGTTGCGTTTCTGTCCGATCGCAACGCGCAATACACGATTGTCGGTGTCACCCGGAACAGCCGGTACACGGGCATTCGCGAGCGGGATCAGCCGATGGCGTTTTTCCCATTCACGCAAGTCGCTGGCGTGTTGGAAATGGACTACGAAGTTCACACATTTCGCGATCCTCAGGCCTTGATACCCGTGATAGCCCGCATCGTGCGGGCTCTCGATAGTAATGCGCCAATGGAGAAGCCAATAACTCAGCGAGCGCAGTTCGAAGAGTCAGTGTCGCAAGAGCGGCTCACTGCAAATCTTTCGACATTCTTCGGCCTGCTCTCAGCGCTACTGGCGGCGATCGGCCTCTATGGCACGCTTGCGTACAACGTGAGCCGCAGAACCGTAGAAATTGGAGTTCGCATGGCAGTGGGCGCACAGCGATCGGAGATACTGCGCATGATCCTGCGGGACAGCCTATGGATAGTTGCTATCGGGCTCGGACTCGGTATTCCGGTTGCGGTTTTGGTGGCCCGAGCTTTGCGATCCATGCTCTTTGGCCTCAGCCCGCTTGATCCGATGGCATTTTGCCTCGCACTTATGGGCATCACAACGATCGCGCTTGCGGCGAGCTATATTCCGGCCCGCTATGCAGCTTCCGTAGATCCTCTGAAATCGTTACGAGCGGAGTGAGTGGCTGCCGAGGTCGGCCTAGGGGCATGCTGCTCCGGCCGTGTCTGCGAGCCTGGAAGACAGGCGATCGGCAGCTCGTTCCACAGCGGTCAACACTCGGAGACAAAAGGCGCTAAACGGCAGTTTTATTTTGCGGCTTGATCCCCAGGTTATGGACCCAGACGCCCGGAAGAGATCGCCCCTTCTGCAAAGTTGCCGACCAGTGGTCAAAATCACTCTTCTCGACATTCACAATTTTTGCCACTCGCGGGACCAAACGCCAAGGCTGGACATATTCATGAACCAGTTGATGGTGGTTTTCGGTGATCGGATGCGCTGTGATGTTGAATTACTCCCTCCGCTCGAGTGCGTCCGCGTCTTTTTGCGGCACCCTTGCCTCGAACATGTGCTGTGCCGTCCGGGAGGCGAACAAATAAGAAATCGTGCTGAGCTGGATGAGAAATCCATTGATGAAACCCTGATTAAGAAATGATCCGCGTGGATAGTACTCCGCGCCTGGCAGATGTCCTCTGGTTGCACTGTAAGGCCGCTGCTCAAAATCAGTCGGCGCATTACAACCGCGAGCCGGGCTAGGATCTCGATGATCTCGCCAGGAACGACGCACTGCCGTTCTGAGAGTTTTTCGGTACCTCCCCACTTAAGAAATCGAAGAGGGTAACACGTCTCACGTGAACGCCAGCCTTTGGATAACCTCCGAATTGGCGCCGCGTTTGTTACCGTAACTGCTCGCGGAGTAACCGTCCGCCTCGTATCAGCTACTGTAGTAGGTTTATGTAATTACGGCCGCACATACATTTTCATACGATTGTAATAGCTCACCGAAAAGCTTATCGTTTCATAAGCTCCTTCGCTCTGCAGTCCTGCAGAACATCAATGAATCGAAACATCCAGGGCCCCGGATCCGCGTGCCCCGCGAGAGAAAGCCCTGAATCCACGGTTGGGGCTGCCTTTCAAGAAAGCGCACGCCTAGTAGTTTTACGAGGTGACAGATTCGGATTGTTTGCCCATAATTCGACTTAATAGCCCGCTAGATTGCTTATAGATCTATAAGCAATCTACAAGGACATATAACCCGCTAACGTCGGAGCTGGTGCCGGACCGTATGGTCAACGGCAAATAAGGGGCGAAGCCTGTCCGGGCTACTCAGAACGCAGTTGAACATTTTTGGTCGAGGTTAATCATTGACGTCAGTATGGCTCTGCCCAGGAAAAGTCCTGCAGGCGGCTTTCAATATAAGACTAAGGGCTGTTAGGCCCGTAATTTCTGTTCTATCTCTTGCAGGGTGTTTCGGAATGCCTGCCCACGCCCAGATCTCATTTTGGACCAATTCGACAGTTCCCGGAACGGTGCAGATGAACGATACCGCCGCGGTGACGTTAGGGCTCAACTTTTACTCGGACACAGCCGGAACCGTGACCGCCGTGCGGTTCTACAAGAGCAAAAAGAACACCGGCACTCACGTCGGTACGCTGTGGACCTCTTCGGGCTCTATGCTGGAGACGGTGACGTTCTCGGGCGAGACTGCCTCCGGGTGGCAGCAGGCCAACTTCGCGACTCCCGTCAGTATCCAGGCTGGGGTGGTTTACGTCGTCTCC
>JAFATG010000344.1 GCA_019244055.1 Acidobacteriaceae bacterium
AACTGTTGGCTCCGTGAACTTCGGATATGACGGTAAAGCGTCGCGTGCCGAGTTTTTATTACTGTTCCAGAGCTCGGAAGCCACGTTAGAAGCATTGAATGCGTGCACGCTGCTATCCGGAAGAACAGCCCAAAGGATTCCGGTGCCCGAGGCCGTGACGTTGGCCGAAACCGCCAAGGAGGCGGGTGGCTTTGTATTGGTGTTGATTGTGCCCTTGGAGACCGGCGACGTATTGAACCTGTTTGTCGAAGTAGAAAACGAGTAGGCCCGAAGCACGTCGAACCCGCCCCACACATAAAGAGTGTTGTTCCAGAAGGCTAGATCGTGGATTTGATTGCAGCCGTCAAAGCTCACATTGCAGGCGGACCCCCCGGTGCCTTGAAAAGTTTGCAACGGGGTCGACAAGTTGCTGCTCGAATCGAAGAGATAGATGATTCCGTCCTTCCCGCCTGTTACTAGGAGGTTGGGGGTGGTTCCGGGTATCACGAGCGGGCCGCTGGAGCTAAAATCCAAGTCATCGTTATTCAGCGTTGCGTAGTTTACCGGTGGGTACGAGTGCATGAATGTGCCCGCTGCATTCAACTGAACAAATCTCATTGGGTAATTGTCATTCTGGGCATCCGTTGTGCTGTTGCCGGTAGTAACGCTCGCGGTGAGGTTTGTCGCGTTGCCAGTGTTGAGATATATATCGCCAGCGGCATCCGAAGCAAGGCCGCGCCCGGATTGCCAGATGCCGCCCTCTCCCGCGTTCGGCGTGCTGTTGAATACGGCCGTCCGGCTTAGATTCGATGTACTGTATCCGACTACCCAGCCGTGCCAGGGATCTGAGTCCACGCCGCAAGCCCCAAAACCGGCATAAACCGTTCCATTAGCGAGCAGCAAAGCAGTGCGCTGGATAACCTTACTGGTCCCGCTCAAGGCAACCGTTCCGCTCTGCGCATCGTAGCCCTGGCCTGCAACGCTTGCCTGAATTTGAACGGGGCTTCCCGATTTTTCGTGACCTGTCGTGATGTCGATCGCGTGCAGATAATGCTGGTAACCTGTTCCATGCGGAGCCGACGAGCTGACTCCGATAGGCGTTACCGAAATGGCATAAAGCGTGTTATGGCTACGGTCAATTACCGGGGTACTCAGAATTCCGAGTAGCGGCCCGATCTGCTTCGCGTCGGGACATCCATTGGCCGCGGGCGCAGTTAGCGCCGTTCCGAAGTTCGCGTGCCACAACGGCGTCGCACTCAGATTGTCGGAATCAAACGCATAAATGCTGTTGTTCATCGTCGCGACATAAACGACGTTCCTGGTTGCGCCGTTAATCAAAACTCCTGGTACGTACAAAGGTTGGGCAAAGATCCAACCATCGACCGGCCATGAGAAAAGCTTCCCGAACTGGTTAACATTCACGTTTGCAGTATCGAGCACCGTCTCATTCGGGTTGGCCGAACTCCGGTCGGTGTCGTATTGACCCGTTGTGATGGCTGGGTTGCCGAGTTGGGCCCACAGCGGGCACGCAGCTATAAGGGCAATTAAGGATCGTTTAAGCATACATTCCTCCAACTCACTTCGTGATTTCCAAAGATTTGGTCCTTCCTGCCGAAAACCACGCGCGTCAAGCGAGAGGCCCTAGATCCACAACACCGGTTCTCTTAGTCGCGCGGACAAATCGCAGAGTGACCCACTTCACGAAGTGACAACCCCCTCAGTTAAGCACGTTGTAGTTCCGAATACAGTTAGTAATAAAACGGTAACGCTAGCACTGCCAATTACAGTACTTCGACTTACGAAAGAGTACTGGTACTGAAAGAGTACTGATACTGAACGTTGAGAAGCTCTACTTACAAACCTATTGGCTTGCCCAGTAAGCGCGATGCCCGACATAATCTGAATCGGGTAGATTCGCCAGAATCGTGCGGCGGAGCTTCAAAATATCGACTTCGCCCTGCTCACGATATAAAGCCTTGCCGTCGGGCGACAGCAATACTGTATAGGGGACGCCAGCCTGCCATTTCGGATCGAATGCTGCCTGCATCGCGTCCGTATCTGTCGATCCGAAAAGAAGATTACGACTGGAAGCGTGTTGCCGCTCGAGCATTTTCATGACGGCCGGCTTCTCATCGGGCATGTTGGCCGACACCATCACCATATCGAAATCGCGCAGGCGATACATGTGCCACGTAGTTTCCAGATCCGGAAATTCGTGCACGCACGGACCGCACCACGTCGCCCAGAAATTCACCAGCAGCACCTTTCCGGTCGGATTGGAGCGCAATTTGGTCAGATCTGCCGCGGAAACAAGTTCGAGCGTTACCGGTTCCGCTTCGATCTTCTTGAATTCCGCGAGCCGGTCGGCTTCCTTCGACATCCACTTGGTCGAACATCCGAATGCTCGCGTATGGTCCACCGGAACAGGCTTTCCCGCCAGCAGCGCGTCTATCGCGTTCCGCGCATCCTGATGCGTGACCAAAGATTCGCGCTGATTATTATCGACATGGCCTTGGTATCGCAATTTCCGTTCCTGATCGAAGATGAACACGTGCGGTGTCGCTTGCGGGCCGTAGGCCTTTGAAACCGATTGCGTTTCCCCATCATAAAGATAAGGGAAATTGAAGTGCCGGTATGCGGCGCGGATTTTCATTTCTTCAAGGCTGTCGCTGACGTCCGTATAACCGAGTTCGTCGAGACGGATCGCGTCCGCATTGTTTGGTTCGATACCAACGAGCGCGACGCCTTTCCCGCGATAATCATCGACCAATTTCTTGATACGGCTCTCATACAGTTGAGCCGTAGGACAGTGATTGCAGGTAAACACGATGACCAACAGTTTGGCTGAGTCGTAATCGTGCAGGCTATGAGTCTTACCGTCGATTCCCGGAAGTGAAAAATTCGGGGCAGGGGAGCCAATTTCGAGCGTCGGATGCGGCTCATCCGCCAGCACCGCCAAAGCTAAGAAGAAGAGAGCGAAGGATCGCCACATAGCGGCCATTTTATCGAGCGATCTGCCTTTGACTCGCCAGGAACACGGACTACCTGCTCGAACAATCTCGAGTAGGATTTCCGGCGGCGCGCAAACCTTCGCTCTCGCGTCCTCAGGAATTCAAATCCGAACGGCGAGAAGTTCTCCAGTTCCGCCAAATACGCCTCGGAGTAAAGCTCGGGCAGATTAGCCGCGCTGCGGATCAGCAGCATCCGCGAGCTTCGGGTGAGCAAATCCCTCAGAACGTCAGTGCCATTCGAAAGCCGCGCCATTCGAAGCATCGCGGCTTGCGAAAAATGCAGGGTCTTGTTCGTAATCCGGTCGAGCGTTTCTCGGTGCGCTGCCTGAGTAAACAAGGTCAAGGAACCCCGCTCGCTATCGCACCGAAAGTCTTGAAGATCGTCGCCCAACTGGAGCACGACACCCCAGTTGAACGCAAATTCAGCCTCGTCCTGGGAGAGATCCCCAGCGGCCAGATACGCGTCGGCGAGCACGGATGTTCCGCCCTTCGTCACAGTCAGGCGCGCAACCTCGATTGGGTGGCCGCCTCGATCCTTTTGCATTTGCCGGATACTGTCTTGTTGCGCGGCGTGAATCGCGAGCAGTGAACCATAAACGTGCGGAAATTCCCGGCGCGGGTATTCCGATTCGATCAGGCCGACAAGCCGCGAGATCATTTCCTCGCGCTCATTTCTTGCCGCCGGCCGCTCGCCGTCTAGCCGCCGCCTGAAGCGTTCACTGAATTGCAGCTTCGCATCTCCCGTAATCGTCTTCTCGTCCAGGTAGTTGTCGCTGTACGGATAAAGCATGCTGTACGCGAAGATCGCTGGCGTGAGACGCACTGTCTTTCCCAACAGGAATTGCAAGCCGCACGCGGTCCAGGCATTTCGGGCTGCCTGCAAAATATCCGCCATGCTGACAGCCGGGTCGAACCGGCGAGCCCATCGCGCCAGATCCAGCGCTATCTGCGAGAACCCGTCGCGTAACAGGAGTTTAATTGCGGGATCCTCGAGTTCAAGCGCATAGCTCGAGATCTGAACGAATTCGGAAGCCAAGCGTGCCAACGTGGCTTCCGGTGCCGTTCGTGTTCGAGACGCCTGGAGCAGTTCGGCATCGATCGCCTCCAAGTGAGAATCGAGCAGGTTCTCGCGGCACTTCTGTTCGCTCTTCGAATACTTGCCTTCCAGGCGCGGAAATTCGGAACCCGCGGTGTGCCAGTCATACAGCGAATCCTCTACCAAGTCCGCAACACCACGGAAACAGGCACGCCTATCAAGATCAACCACATTCGTCGATACGCATCTGCTTGGTCGAATGTTCAACAGACCCGACGATTATGGGTGCGATCATCGCTATGCTGGGTCACGCGCCGGCAGGTCTGTTTAGAATACACGAGAATGCTACTTATTCAAATACAAGTTGTAGCTCTCCTGCCGTTTGCCGGACTGCTTGTTCAAGCTCAAACTCAACAGCTTTATGACATCGCCCTTGTGAAGGATGTGATGGTTTCGATGCGCGACGGCGTAAAGCTTGCGACAGATGTTTACCGCCCGGCGCGCAATGGCGCTCCGGTCGATGGCAAATTTCCAGCGATCCTGATGCGCACACCGTACAACAAGACCGAGCGCGCCGCTAGTGCGGGTCCTTACTTCGCCGCTCGCGGATACGTGGTCATCGTGCAGGACGTACGAGGACGATACAAATCCGGAGGCCACTGGCGCCCGCTGACCGATGATGCCCACGACGGATTCGATACCGCGCAATGGATCGGACGCCAGCCCTGGTCGGATGGCAGCATTGGCACGATCGGAACGTCTTACGAAGGGGGAACGCAGCATGCTCTCGCGATCTCCAATGCCCCCTTCCTGAAAACGATGGTTCCGCTCTTCGCCATGTCGAACTATGGTCAATATGGAGTCCGGCACAACGGCGCCTTCGAGCTGCGATTTTTTAACTGGGTATTCTCCCTCGGCGATCCCTCAGGAGTCCCCAATCTGGCCGCAGCAGCGCGCGCCGCAAGCGACCCCGCAGCAGCACCCGCCCTCGCTGACTTAGTCAATCACGTTGGCGAATATGTGAAGGGGTTGCCGCTGCGCAGCGGAACGACACCGCTCAAGTTCGCGCCCGACTACGAGAAATGGCTGATCGAGGCGATGAGTCACGGCGATAATGACGCATTCTGGAAGGACCAAGGCGTCAGCGTTGTTGATCATGTCGCCGATTACAAGGACATTCCCGTCTATCATGTCACCGGCTGGTACGATTCCTGGGGCCTGCAGGTAGCCAATCTTAACTATCCGCGTTTGCGTGAAAGCAAGAAGAGCCTGCAACGGCTCATTGTTGGCCCCTGGATTCATAGCAGGCCAAATATCAGCTACGCCGGACAGGCGCAGTTCACTCCCGATGCCGCTATTGATTTAAACGCCTTCGAACAGCGGTGGTTCGATCACTGGCTGAAGGGCATAGATAACGGAATCGATCGCGAACCGCCGGTTCATATTTACGTGATGGGAGGAGGCGACGCACATAAGACGCCTGAGGGGCGCGTCTTCGTTGGAGGCCACTGGCGCGACGAACAGGAATGGCCGCTAGCGCGCACAAAGCCTACGCCGTTTTACCTACATGCCGGTGGTGCTCTCTCCACAGAGAAACCGCAAGATCATCTGCCGGTGACCTATTTGTTTGACCCGAAGAATCCAGTTCCGACGCTCGGCGGCAACATTTCCTCGCAAGGGAATCTTGCGTCAGCCGGGGCGGAGGACCAATGGTGCACCCCCAGTTTCTGGCTCTGCTCCGACTCGAGGCCGCTATCGGCGCGCAACGACATTCTCGTGTTTCAGACGCAGCCGTTGACTGAGGATATTGAAGTCACCGGACGCCTGATTGTAAAGCTGTGGGCCTCCTCGAATGCGCTCGATACCGATTTCACCGCCAAGCTAATTGATGTATATCCGCCCAGCTCGGATTTCCCGTCCGGTATTGACCTCAACATCGGCGACAGCATCGTTCGCGCGCGCTATCGGAATAGCCTCAGCAAGGCAGAGCTTCTAGAACCGGGTCGGCCCTATGAGTTCACGATCGAGATGTATCCGACGTCGCTGGTGTTCCAGCGCGGCCACCGCATTCGTCTCGACATCTCGAGCAGCAACTTTCCGCGTTTTGACTTGAACCCGAACACAGGGGAGCCGTTGAACGATAACCGGCGCTGGCGCGTTGCCGAGAACTCCGTCTACATCGATCCTGCACATCCCTCCCGTATCGTCCTGCCGATTATTCCGGCTCTCGATAAACAAAATGGCAAATGACCTGAAACTTACCCTTAGCTCAATTCCCTGATAATATCGATAGCGTTGCAATGAGACTACCAAAGCCCCTAACGCTGTTATTTGCGTCGTGTTTCTTCGCTGGCTGCTTGGAGGCAGATTCAATCGCGTTCCCTTCAGGTCTCGTTCCGTTTAATTCCATCGCCAATGAGACAGCCAAGGATGCGAGTGGAGACATGCTCGTCCTTGGACATACAAACGTGGCGCTGCACGATGCCCTTGCCTCGATTCCCTTACCCACTTTGCCAAACGAAGCCTTCTCGAACACTTCTGTGGAACTTGCCCCCGCGGTGTTCTTCTCGAGTGCCTTCATACCAACAGCGGCGCAGCGATTTGGCGATTTCTCCGCGTTTTCACAACCGCTCATCAACCCCATGACGGGCCACGCATTTCCGGGGAATATTATTCCAGAGGTGTATTTGTTTGGCGATAATGGACTTTTTGCTTTTGAGGTAGGGCCGCAGACTACGGTAACGCCGGAACCATCAGCACCGAGTCTCATTTTGGCAGGCGCGTTTGCTCTTGGAACACTGTGCGTCCTGAGAAAGTGCCGAGCGCTAGGTCCACCCTCCATTCAGCGCTAGTGGGTAGAGGGTTACATGTAATCTGTGAGCGGTGCGTCGAGTAAACGTTTCTCGATGTGATGAAATGTTTATGCACAACTGAGGTTGCTTTTTGCCTCTCTCTCGCCGCGAGCTGCTGATACTTTTACCGGCCCTCGCTTTCGCGGATAGCTCTTCTGAACCGCACGCGCAGTTTCCGGTTGAGCCGCGCGCCCGTTTGGCCGTCACGTCATGGCCGTTCCGAGCCTATATAGAGAGTCCGACGAATCATGGGAGGAAATCCAGCGTTCCAGGCATGGACTTGAAAGAATTTCCAGCATTCGTCGTCGACAAATTCGGAGTTCACAACATCAATCCGCTCGCCGATCACTTCAACTCGACGGATGACGTCTACCTCGCAGCCTTTCGCGAGGCTGTGGACAAGGCCGGCTCACACGTGGTTGATCTCGGGCTCGGTGGCAGATACTTTTATGATCCGGACCCGACAGCGCGCCAAACCGCAGTGGACTATGGGCGCAAGTGGATTGATATCGCGGTGAAGATCGGGTCACCAAGCGTCCGCCAGCATTTGCAAGTACGGCACGGGCAGAAGCCTGACCCTGCAATGGCGGCTGAAAGCTTGCGCCAGTTGGCCGACTACGGTGCGAAACGCAATGTCGTCGTCAATCTGGAGAATGACAACCCAATAGCGGAGGATCCGTTTGTACTCGTCAGCGTGATCGAGAAGGTGAATGCTCCGTACTTGCGAGCGCTGCCCGATTTCGGCAATTCTCTCGGCGAACATGACGAAGACTACAACGAGGGCGGCGTGAAAGCGATGCTCGCGCACGCCTGGAACATGTGTCACGTCAAGGATTCTGTCGAGGGCGAGAACGGTCAGAGGAAGAACGTCGACCTCGCGAGAATGTTCGGCCTCGCGAAGCAGAGCTCTTACCGGGGTTACTACTCGATGGAGTTCGACACGAATGCCGGCGATCCCATCGTGGGAACACAAAAATTGGTACAGGAGAGTTTGCAGTATTTAGCGTAAGGAGATGAGATGTCAGACGGAAAAGAATTGAAGCGGCGCGATTTTCTGAGCAGCGGAACCGCCGGAATAGCGGCTCTGGGAGGGCTGAGTCTATTGGCTCACCCGCAAAAGGTGATGGGAGCGAACGAGCAGGTGCGCGTCGCGATTTGCGGGTTGCACGGCCGCGGTAATGATCACCTGCACAATTATTCGCAAATCAAAAATGCACAGATCGCAGCCTTCTGCGATATAGACGACAACGTCCTGCGTAAGCGTCTGGACCAAGTGGACAAGATGGGTCTTGCGAAGCCGGCGACCTATACCGATATTCGGAAGCTGCTCGAGGACAAGTCCATCGATGCAATCTCGATTGCGACCCCAAACCACTGGCATACGCTGATGGCCATCTGGGCTTGTCAGGCGGGCAAAGATGTGTACGTCGAAAAGCCGTGCTCGCATAATCTCTGGGAAAGCAAACAACTCGTAAAAGCCGCGCAACGCTACAACCGCGTGGTGCAGCACGGTACCCAGATTCGCTCGGCAACAGCGATACGGGAAGCGATCCAGAAGTTGAAAGATGGCGCGATTGGCGAAACGTACATAGCGCGGGGACTCTGCTATAAGTGGCGAGATACCATCGGTCGCGCGCCGGTGGAACCGGTTCCCGCGGGCGTTGATTACGATCTCTGGATGGGCCCCGCTCCTCAACACGCGTTTACAAAGAATCGCTTTCATTACAACTGGCATTGGAACTGGTGGTACGGGAACGGCGACCTTGGAAACCAAGGAGTGCACCAAGTCGACGTGGCCCGCTGGGGCATGGGTCTCGGATTTCCGAACAAAGTGTGCGCGATGGGTGGACACTTCATGTTCGACGACGATCAAAATACACCGAACGATTTGAGCTGTTCGTTCGAGTTTGACCTACCGGACGGCAAGCGCCGGATGATTACATTCGAAGTCCGGCACTGGATCACGAATCACGAGGCGGAAATCGGTACCAGGCTGCTGGGCACGCCAGAGCCGAAAGCGTCAACGGCAGGACAGGCGAAACTAGGGCCGCTGGCGGGAAGCCACAACACCGTCGGAAATATCTTTTACGGATCCAAAGGCTATTTGGCCATGGGCGATGAAGACGCCGACACTTATTTAATTTGGCTAGGCCGTGACCAGGAGCAGCAGCAGCCTGTTCATGCCGGCAGTGAACGGGCCCACTTCCAAAACTTCATCGATTGCGTGGCGAGCCGCAATAAATCGGATCTGAATGCGCCCATTGAGGAGGGCCACATTTCGGCTTCGCTGATGCACCTCGCGAATGCGTCGTACCGGCTGGGAAGAACAATCAACTTCAATCCCGACACGCAGGAAGTGATCGGGGATGAAGAAGCCGCGACTCTTTTGCGAGATGGAGATCGAGGCTACCGGGCGCCCTTTGTGGTGCCGGAAGAGGTCTGAGGAACCGCTCCTTTCTTATATAGAACCTAAAGCGCTGTCGTCCCAAGCCGGCTCCGAAGAAAATCGAAGATTTGCTGAGGAATAAATGCGCCGTAATTCTGCGACGCTCACGCGCTGGTTGGCGCCGTCCACCGCGCCTGCAAGATGGATCGTCCGTGGGGCCGATTGCATCGCTAACAGCGGAAGATCGGTGGCTCGAAACAGGTCCCATGCGAAATTCGCAAGCGGCTGGTGATAGATCTCAGTCTCGAGCACGCTCTGGAACGAGATGAGACCGCCCGCGAGATAGAGCGAGCGAATATCCGGCGAGGCGGCGAAAGCAAAAAGCGCGGGAACAGTGAGGCGCCCTCTGGCGGCGAGGGCAAGCGGAGCGGCCGGATCCGCGTTCTTCAAAGCGCGCACGAGGGCCAGGATATCTGTTATGCGTTGCGACAAAAGCGGATTTCCCAGAATCAGCGAGGCCCAGGCAAACTCTTCCTCCGCATCGTGCAGAATGGTGTATTCGGGATTACCACGGCCGACTTCCGGACGCGTGTCTCCCATGCCGCGCACGTCCGCCGCGCAGATCAGACGACCATTGCGGGCGAGGCGGTGGTAAAGGTCGTCTTCGTGCGCGTGCGCATTCCGGCCATGATCATCGAGCACTAATAAGGCATAACGCTCGGCATGGAGATTCGCGGGTGTGAACACCCAAGTCGGTACCCAGACCTCGGCCTGCGAGTTCACCTCGGCCGCTGAAACCTGCGCGCCCTTCAACGGAACAGTGGCAAGCGTTCGCAGCTTGATGTCCGCGGGTGGAGAACCCACTGGCAAAACGCGGGTCCAATCCGAGCGCGTCGTGTCGTGGCGTATGGATGAGGCGCTTTGCCGGATGAGATCGAAGGGACGCAAGCTTTGAAAATCCCGCGTGACATTTCCGGTTTCGCCAACCCAGAGTTCATTATCCGGTTCTGGCGCTACTAGTGGCTCCTCAGCAATCACACGTTCCGATCTCTTCAGCCAGCGTTCAAACCAGTTGTAGATTCCTAACCGCAGCGAATACGTTAGTCCGTGAGTTAGCGGAGTGCTGCGCCAACCCAGGTTTTCGGCCTGGCCGAGAACCGCATAGGCGTTCGCGAGCCGCTCGTACTGCTCGCGCCCATCGTCCAGATAACGCGGCGAATAGGTGCCGAAAAAATCATGCGCGCTCACCTGGATCAATAAAGGCTTGGGAGCGATGGGATACAGCAGATCCCAACGATCGAAGCCGACAGGTCCGGATCCAATGAAATCCTGCTCCGCATCATCGGTTGAACCAGGAGGGTTAAAGTTGGCGCACGCGAGGTCCTCGGTGTTGCCGGAAGAGACTGCGGCCGCGCTTAGCCGATCATCCACGCACGCCAGGAGCATGGTGAGCGTGCCCCCGCCGGACTGCCCGGTGGAAGCGAGCCGCTTTGCATCAACCAGCTCGTGACTAGCCAGATAATCCAAGCTGCGGACCGCATCCCAGACCTGGTAGCGCGAAGAGGAGTCCCCGAGCAGGAGAAGCTGCTTGCCTGGAACATCGTGCTCGTCCGTGGCCGAACCCAGGCGCGTATTGGTGCCGGAGGCATCGGGATACGCGATTCGCTCGCCTTGTCCCATGGGATCGAATGCGAGAACAATGTACCCAAGCCGCGCGAGTCCCTGACAGCATTTTTGATAGTTGGCGTACGCCTTGCCGCTGTAGTAGTGGCCCATTTGAAAAAGGACCGCCGGATAAGGTGCTTTGTCTGTCGAGGGCACGTAGAGGTTCGCGCTGACGAACAAGCGCGGGCGGCTTTCATA
>JAFATG010000255.1 GCA_019244055.1 Acidobacteriaceae bacterium
AGTGAACCCAGCTTGATTAGTCAAAAGCTGTTTGAATGTTCGGAACATTTAAGGGCCTCCCCAACCATTACTTACTATTAACTTTGCCCACGGTTAATTTTCTATTAATCTTTGTAGAAGCACGATGCAAATACGGTCAGACTTCCAGATCGTGCAGAAACGCTGGTGGAAGGGCGCACTGATGCGAGCAAGCACCGACCTGCTAATTTCAATCGTGTGCTGGTTGAGTACGCTCGGCCTGATCGCGGCCATTATCGCTGACGCATTTCGCTGAAGAGCGCCCCAACCCCTGGAAAGATGGGTGCTGAAAATGCCGGGAGGATCGGTTAGCTTGCCCGGACAGCCTGTTTTCCCCCACGCAGGCACAGTGTTGCTCGACTTTAACACCCTGATTGCAGTGGTCATCGCCGTGCTCATCGCGGCGATCCTGCTTTGGGTCGTCGTCCCCAGGCACCCACCTGTTTGACAGGTGGGGTGAACGTCGGGAAGCGAGGATACTTCTCCTTGGGCGGTTTTGAATTGGAGCCGTCCTAGCGCTGCGTACCTCTTATAAGTTACGCGCTCAAGGCCGCCGCTCGTTCTTCCGTTGCAACCTTTTCATCTTACGCTCGGGTTCGACCCGCCGTTGGCGAAACGCCGGCCGACAAGAGTCATTTCCAGCATCGCAATTCACCAACTCGGGACGGCTCGGCGTGGATCGCGTCGCGCAGCGAACGCACGCGCGCGGCGTTTGCTTTCAAGGAGGCACGATAAAGGGCTTGGGGTCACCGTGCACGCCGACTTCTGGACCATGATCCGCAAAGTGTACGCGGCAGGGATCTTGATCTACTTCGCCACGGCCGGCGTTCTGGCGCTATCGATATCGGACTTCTCCGGCTGGCTGTCGTTCATGGGGCGTCACGCGCTGTATGCGCTCGCCTGGCCCACAGCGACGGTGGCCGAGATCAATGCGTGGCGGGGACAGGGCCGGCTGCAACAGTGGCCGCAGTAATTACGTGATGAAGTTCGGTCACGCGCTCGCCGCGAACCGATTGGCTCATCGTCCCGTGCGAGACGCGTTGTCATGGCGTGAACCGTATTCGGTACAGGTGCCCGGTATCGCGCGACAGTTCGCGGTTCCTACTACGACATCAATGCCAGAGGCTCTATCACGGGATCAGTTGCGGGACAGCTTTCCGACCCTGCACCGAACGAACGTTATTTAGAAACGCGAGTAGCGCAGTGGTTGATTAGGCAGATTTCTAGCAATTTGGGTTGGCGTCGCCCTTCTGACCGTTTTAACTTTCACGGGTGGAGGGGCAATCCGTGCCGAATGAAAGCGCAACTCTGCCCAATCATGTCGACGAGCGAGTGATCGACGCGTGCGTCGAACTGCTCGACGCGGGCAGGCCTGTATCGGAAATACTCAATGAGATAAAACGACTCTCGGCGGAAGGGCTGCGGGCTGCTGATCCGTCTGCGCCACCAACCATTGCGAAGGATGGCGCGGTTGCCTCCGTCACCGAGGAACGCGGTGAGGCGCAATCTAGCGCGTCGCAAACTGCTGAGCCTGCTCAGGCGGAAGGCAACTCTCAAGTGGAGACGAGGCCACGAGCAGAAAGGAAGTCACGTCGCATTTGGCCGATCGCGGCGGTAATTTTGTTACTCGTCGTGACGGTCGGAGGAACGACCGTTCTGCGCCTTTTTACGCCGGAGACTTCAGTAACAGCAGGCGCGCAGTCATCCATGCCAATCTCGACTATAGCGGCGGGTGCGAAAACAGCACCTAATCCACAGCAGCAGCCCTTAACAGCTTCGCAGATCAAAGCGCTAGTCGATCGCGGGACGGCCCTCGTCGGCAGCGGCAACCTTCCTGCTGCGCGGCTTTTTTATGAACCCGCTGTAAACGCCGGCAACGCACAGGCCGCCATCTACCTTGGCGAAACCTATGATCCTCATTTCCTCAAACAGGGACGGTTCGGCAAGTCGGCTCGCGGCGACCTGGGCATGGCGGAATACTGGTTTCGTCGCGCTCAGCAACTTGGGTCGAGTGAGGCACAGGTTCGGCTGATCGACCTCCACAGGTAGTAGAGACTCGCCTACTCTCTCTTGTCAGCCCAGCGCCCCGAAGAAGGCATGCTGTTCCGCGTCTTTCTAAACCCCGATGATCTGCGCCAGCTGGTCTGCCGCGCCATGGAGCAGGACGAGACGGCGGCGATCGTGCGTGGCGCCGTTATAATTAGTCGTGATCCGCTATAGCCGCTTCAGTTCGTCGTAAGTGACCGAAACACAGACGCGTAAAATTTGGGGCTGTTGCTCCGGCGCGACGTTCTGTGGCCCACTCATCGAGCGGAAAGAACAGGACTTGCTGATGGGTAATAATAAATCCATCGCGCGCAACGAGGCCATCGGCGACAAGCCGAGCGTCGGGGTTGTGCAAGAGGAACGTGTGTCAATGTTCTGCCAGACTTAAACTGTTGGACATCTGTTATTCACGGTGGGGACAGGCCCCGACAGGCATACCTGCGGAGACGCGATCAGTCAGCCGATACTGCCCAACACCATCCCGATCAGAACATAAATCGTGGTGCCTAACAGCACTGTTCCGGCCTTGAAAGTGATCTGCCTCATGCTGGTCCCCCGTTCACGGCTCCCATCCCCGAGATGATTCAGCCGACTGGTTTCTGCTTGATGAACTCTCGCCGCGACCGGCTACCGGCATGATTTGTCATTTTCAAGACTCGAACAAATCATTACCCTCAAACAAATCACTGTAATAGCGCCTAATTACCGTATCTGGTTTTCCGTTCGGGTCCGCATACATACCGAGCAAATACGCGACTGTACCCAGGCTGGTGTCTTCAAAATGAACGTGGTCATTCTCGCCGATCAACACCCAAGTATTGTTCACTCGATTGACCCTCCAGCGGGCTGTAGTCGCGGCTAGCCTTTCCACGCGTTCGGCCAGCACCAGTTCCGGCAGCTTATCAAGCCGCGCTGCGCCGCGGTCTATAATGCTCTCAACGTTCCGGTTTCGAGTGCGGGCCATGAATTGCTCCAGCTAAAGGTCGTCAGACAACGAGCTCGCGCGATCACGCCAAAACACAACGAGATCGCGGCACCGCTCAAGTACCTTTTTTGGGCAGAGCCATGAGCGCAAGCGAGTATCAGCATCCCACGCACAGCTTTGCACGAGCTAGACTCAGCGACGGAGAAGGGCGATCCGGTCTTCAGGCCACCCGCGAGTTGTTGGTACTGCCGTGCAACGGCGAGCAGTTCGGCCTGTATCGCCGCTATCGGCTCAGCCTCGGCCAAGCGGCGCAGCTGTCGGCTTCGCTGTGGTAGTGCGCTATCCGCTGCGGGATTGGCTGAGATAGCGTTTGCATTTGAACTCACGGCAACCGAACTCGGTCCAATGACGGCCGAGGCACATTGTCATCGCAAAGCGCCGTCCGCTCCACCGCCGATGGGGGGCAGTACATCGCCGGCGAGTTAGACCGGCATCATCTGCAGCGCAACGATGGCAGCATCAAACGCCGCGACTACCTCGGCGTGCGTGCGGACCGCGTCATCGTTCCAGTCCGGGATTGGGCGAATAGTTTGCCATTCGAGCGCGCCGCCGGCCTCGTGAAACGGTAAGCGGAGCTCTCGGGCGGCACGCTGGACGGCACCGATTGCGCAGAAGCGCCGCGCAAAACGCGACCGGACGGGGACAGGGATGTCGAGCCAACCGCGAGCCGTTGATCGCTTACACCAGCGCTGCTTGGCAGCGATCAGTTCGCGGGCTCGGACGAGCACAGCGAGTGCCGCTTCTGCGGATTCCGCTCGTCGGCAGATACGCCACGGCGGCATCGGGCGAAATCTGATGGGCTTGGGTGTCGGTCTGGCTGCGCCGTTTTCGACGGTGTCGCCGGTGAGGCCCAGCAGCCTCTGCTGAAGGTCGAGTACGGGGCTGCAGTCGAAGGGCATTGCGTTCCTCCCTCGCTACGAGCGGTACAGTATCGCTCTTCGACCTCGCAGCCAATGACATCTGCACGGAGAGCCGTATCAGATCCCCACCTGCCTACCGATCTCGACAACCTGCTCTGGCGGCAGCCGGAAATAGTCAGTCAGGTGCGAGGCGTTGCGCTGCATGAACGCGAACAACGCCTCAACCCAGCGGGGCAGGGCGCTGGCGTCTTCACGAGGCGTTACGGTCTCGTGTCCGACATAGTAGGTGACATCCAGTAAATCGATCGTGCAGCCACGCCGATGCGCCTCGCGCAGGAGGGCTGGAATATCAGGCCGCTCCATAAATCCGAAATGGGCGGCAGCACGCCAAAACCCCGGTGCTTGCTCTTCAGCCGTCAACCGTTCCGAGGTCCGAACCCAGGGCACCGACTCAGTGATAACCGTCAAGACGAACAGCCGCTCGTGCAGCGCGCGGTTGTGCTTTACGTGCCAGACCATCAGGGGTGGTACGCCGGTTCGAGTTCGAGTCAGGAACACGGCCGTCCCCGGAACGCGAGGAATACGCCGGTCAGCGATGTTTGCCATAAATGCGTCAACCGGCGCTACCTGCTCCTGCACTCGTGCGAGGATAGCTGCGGCGCCGA
>JAFATG010000024.1 GCA_019244055.1 Acidobacteriaceae bacterium
CGACCACCAGAACGTGCTGCGCGCGGCGGCGCGGTCCGCCCCCGCGGCCATTCTTTAGCGCGGGCATGACATCCGGACGCGTCGACTGAATCGCAGGAGCGAGGCCAAATAACAGTCCGCAAACCACTGAGAGCGCCGCCGTCACGCACAGCACGTTCCAGTTCAGTTCCGCGTGCAGCGTAAAGTTCTCCTGCCCTCTGGAGAGTAGAAATGTGAGTGTTCGCACGCCCCAGAGCGCAAACAAGATCCCCAATGCTCCGCCGAGCGACGCCAGCATCACACTCTCGGTAAGCAACTGCCGCACGACGCGGAACCGTCCCGCTCCCAGGCTGAGCCGGACAGCCATTTCGGAGCGTCGTGCGGCCGCCCTTGCCAGCAGCAGATTGGCGATGTTCGCGCATGCGATCGCCAGGATCAATGCCACCATCATGAGGAGCACGTACAGAGGCTTGGAATACCTGCGGCGCAAGCTACCCAGACCGGCGGCGCCGGGATTCAGCGTCAGCGCGGGCAGTTTGGCGCGCTCGCCGTCGGTCGTCGCGGTGGTGGCAACCCATTGATGGAAACGAGGAGCCAGCGCTGCCTGCGCCTGGGCCATGCTGACGCTGGGGCGCAGACGGCCCATCATTTCGATCCAGTAAAAGTTTTCATCGCGATACATACGAGCCGCCGCGGCGCCGTCCACGAGCAGATTCGTGTGCAACGGAAGATAGAGGTCCGGCGCCACCGCCGGGTCTACTCCGAAGAATTCCGGCGGCGCGACGCCGATCACCGTGAAGGGAATGTTATCGACGAGAATCGGCTGTCCAATCGCATTCGGCGGTCCTCCAAAGCGATTTTGGCTTGTCGCAAAACTGATTACGGCGACCGGCGCTGCGCCTGGACGATCGTCTTCGGAGTCGATCAGACGTCCCGCCGCCGGCAACACCGCCAGGCCGCGAAAATACTCACCGGTGACATATTCCGCGCCGACGCTCGTGGCCTGCCCACGGATGGCCAGGGTTTTGTTTTGTCCGTTAAAGTATCCGAAGAGCGTAGAAAAGGCAGGATTGTCCTCGCGAAGCGTCTCGAAGGCCCTGTACGGGAATATTCCGCTGACCAGCGTGCCTTTGCCGCCCGGCCAGAAAAGGCCTTGTAACCCGTGCATGACGTGGACCCATTGCTTGCTGCCGTTGAAGGGAGGCGGGCTATGCCAGTTCAAGACCACCAGCGACTCGGGATCGGCCACCGGCAGTGAGCGCAACAGGATCGACTCCATGAAGCTGTAGATCGCTGTATTGGCCCCGATGCCGAGCGCCAGTAACAGAACCGCGAGGGCGCTGAAGGCCTTATTGGTGATCATGTTGCGACAGCCATAGCGGACATCCTGACCAAGTTCCGACCAAAACCGTGTCATCCAAATCTCCCGTGATTCTTCGTGCTTCAGTCCAACTTTGCCAAATCGCCGGCGTGCTTCAGCCCGGGCACACTCCGCCGTCATACCGTCTGTTTGCAGTTCCGCAGCCTTCTCCGCAAGGTGGATTTCCATTTCCTCGCGCAGCGCCTCGCTGCGCCTGGCGCTCTCGATCCAATACCTCAGCCGCCGTATCAACATGTCCGTCACTCCGCTCCCATAACGCGGGCGATCGCCAGGGTGAGTTTCGCGTAGTTCCGGGTTTCAACCGCCAGCTGTTTGCGGCCACCCGCAGTGATGTTGTAGATCCTCGCCCGCCGATTGTTCGACGTCACGCCCCAGACACCCTCGATCCACCCGTTTAGCTCAAGCCGCTGGAGAGCGGGGTACAGCGAGCCCTCCTCGACGAGGAGCTCGTTGTCGGAAGATTGTTGAATGAACTGGACTATGCCGTATCCATGGAGCTCGCGCAGCGACAGCGTCCGCAGAATTAACATGTCCAGTGAACCGGGCAACGAATCGTTCTTTTGGGCCTTGCGTCCCATACCAAGAATTCTTCGCTTACGTCGGCGAGATTACGCGAGTCAAGTTCAGATTGGCTAACCCTCGCGCCGCAAGAACGATTTCGGGGTGCTCACGCGCGCCGGATGCAATCGCTATGGCGCGCGTTGCCGGCTGTCGACAACGCTGGCGCTGCCACCATGGGGCGCTTCTGCCTCTACTGATGTGCGCAGGATACGTGGTCGTTCCAGTCGACGAACGGACCCTGGGGGTTGTGGCGCCACGCCCAAACGTGGATTTCATAGAACGCCGGTAAGCCGTAACGGTTCGGGGCGTCGACGAACACTAAGAGATGACCGTCGAGTTCCGGAGGACTCGTGTTCTTGGGGTTGCTCCCCCACTGGCTGGCGAGCACAATGAACTCGACCCCGACCAACTTCAGTTCACCGTTCTCCTCCAACGGCTCATAGATCAGCGCTTGCGGTTTCTTAGCGTCAAGCGTCCCGTTCAGCAATTTGGCGTTCACGTAGTGGATGCCCATGGCGCCGTGATCCGAGCCGCTGACGCAGCCGAGGACGGGACTGTATCCAGCGGCGATGGCGGCGCTCACGTCCAGGTACTGCTGGGTGGCGTCGCGAACAGTCTGTACGAGCTTGTTCTCGTCGTCCTGTGCTTCGGGCCGCGTTTTTTCCTGCGCAAGCGCAAAGGATGTAAACGCGGGAAGGACGGCCAGCAGCATCATAGCATGCGATGACTTTTTCATATTTTCGACTCCTCGAGTGTTCCTTGTAGGAAGTGAACTTCTGCACGAACACCCGCACTTTCCTTCGTTTCTGTAATGGGTGCAACCCTCGCCGTCTCCATTCCGCCCCAAAATTATCTCCATAGGTAAGCCATTGATACGAGAGTCGTTCCCCGCCTAAATCAAACGAATCTGGACCGCCATAAAGTGTGATACACTTTGCAGACGTTGCGGAGGTTGAAGTGCCTACTTCGATTCCAGCGGCGTGTGTACTGCGTTTCGGCGATTTCGAATTAGATGTTCGTACAGCGGAGCTGCGCAAACATGGTGTAAGGCTGCGCCTGCAGGGCCAACCGCTGCAAGTTTTGGCTGCTTTGTTGAATCGCGCCGGCGATGTGGTCACGCGCGAGGAACTGCGGGCGCAGATTTGGCCGCCTGACACGTTTGTCGATTTCGAGCACAGTCTTCACAACGCGATTGCGCGCGTTCGCGAGGTGCTCAACGACTCCGCCGAGACGCCGCGATACATTGAAACTCTTCCGCGCCGCGGATATAGATTCATCGCGCCGGTGGACGCAGTAGGGATTCAGTCTGAATCTCGTCCTGGCCAGTCTGAGCAGCCCCACGAGCTGCCTGCAGGCGTACGGCACACCAAATCTCGCAAGTTCGTGGCGGCGGCGATCGTCACTCCGATACTTATAGGCTTTGCCATCTGGCTACTGCGCGCGAGTAGTCGCCCTACAACTGCTTCTCCCCTGAATTCGATTGCCGTTTTGCCTCTCGCCAATCTCTCTGGCGATCCGTCAGAGGAGTTCTTCGCCGACGGAATGACCGATCAGTTGATTACAGACCTCGCCAAGGTCAATTCGTTACGCGTCATCTCGCGAACTTCCGTTATGCCGTACAAAGGGACAAAGAAGGGGCTGCCTGAAATTGCCCGGGATTTGAACGTTGATGCCATCGTGGAAGGCTCGGTCGTTCGTTCGGGTCAGCGCGTGCGCATCACCGCTCAACTTCTCCAGGCGCGCACGGACCGGCATCTCTGGGCAGAAACCTATGACCGCGATCTTGGCGATGTGCTGAAGCTGCAAGGTGAAGTCGCCGGCGCTATAGCGCAACAAGTCCGCGCACAAGTGACTCCACAGCAGCAGGCTAAGCTTCACCGAACCTACACCGTGAACCCGGCGGCATACGATGCCTATCTCAAAGGGCATCTTTACTTCACCACTGAGTTCACCAAACCTGATTCTCTTCGGAAGGCTCAGCATCTCTTCCAAGAAGCGATCCAGAAAGACCCAAACTTTGCTCTCGCTTACTCCGGTTTGGGATGCTCTTACCTCTATTTAGCGTATGCTGGAGCGTTGCAAAAGGAGCCTGCCTACCAGGCTGCCAAAAAACAGTTAGCCAAAGCAATGATGCTGGACGATGGCATCGGCGAAGTTTATGCTGCCCTAGGCGAGCTGAACTGGCATTTTGAATGGGACTGGGACGCTGCGGAGCGCGCGTTCAACCGTGCCATTACGCTGGCGCCGAGTTACAGCTGCGCGCACGAGGTTCGCGCCGGCCTTCTCGCATTCCGGGGGAGGCGGGCCGAAGCTCTCGCCGAGCTCGCAAAGGTCCAGCAACTGGACTATAGTTTCAGTTCGGCTTTGACCGAATCAGCAACGTACTATCTGCTGCGGAATTACCCTCGTCTGATCGAGGCAAGCAAGAGAGCGCTGCTTTTGGAAGTGGATTATTGGCCTCTACACTGCTATCTCGGAGCCGGTTACGAAGGCACAGGCAATCTTCAGGAAGCGATCTCCGAGTACCAGAAAGCGAGTGAGATGTCACACGGCGATCCGGGCCCCGCCGTGGCGCTGGCGCACGTCTATTCAGCGGCGGGCAGAAAAGCCACGGCGGAACAGATCCTTCGTGATTTGGAGCGCAAATCGAAAGGGACCTCTACTTCGCCATACACGATGGCAACCATATATGCCGGCCTCGGCGAAAACGACAAAGCTTTCGAGTTTCTGGAGAAGGCTTATTCAGAGAAGTCTTTCGAGATGTCGGAGTCGCTGACATCTGACTTGCTGCTTGATAACTTGCGCCCCGATTCCCGTTTCCAAAGCCTTCTTCGCCGCATGGATCTGAACTAGAATCCCCGCGAGGACGAGCCGTTTCCCCGTAGGCGGGCAAGCGCCGGCCTCAGCAACAGGACTTTATTAGAGCGTCAGATCGTCACACCGCCGGCAAAACAGGAACGTGTCCCGCAGTCCGTGTCCAACCGTGTTGGACGAGTAAATCCCGGGTGTTTCCCTGATTGCTGTCGGGTGACGGGTTAACTGGAAGTTGGTCCGCAAACTCCATTATGAAGCGTAGATCAGAG
>JAFATG010000205.1 GCA_019244055.1 Acidobacteriaceae bacterium
CCGGGATGCCGCAACATCGTACGTTCCAGATCGTGTTTGTTGGAGACGGTCACGGCGTGGGCATTGATGCTACGGTTGAACCTGATAAGGTCGTCGATTATAACGGAACATCGATAGAGGTTTCCCAGCGATAACAGTTGAGTTCGATACACTCAACAAAAAGGCGCTTTTGAAAGGCTGATGACCAGAATTCCGGACTGGAGGCACGCTGTTTCGTTCGTGGCGTGCGCCGGAGTGCTTTGTTCCGCCCCGGCAAGCGGCCAAACTGTAGAGTTTCAGAAAGACATAAAGCCCATTTTCGAGCGCTCCTGCGGGCAGTGTCACATCAGCGCGGCGATGGGCAAATTGCGGCTCGATTCCCAAGAAGCCGTTTTGCGAGGCGGCGCCTCCGGCCCTGCGATCGCGCCGGGGCACAGTGGGGAAAGCCTGCTAGTAAAGCGCCTGCTTGGTTTGACGGACGCTCCCCGTATGCCGATGGGCGGGCAGCCGCTCTCGACAGCACAGATCGCCCTCATTCGGCAGTGGATCGACACAGCGACGTTTCGAGCCGAGCCCGCCGCTCAGCAGGAAAAGCCGGCAGGAAGCACTCCGGCGGCAAACGACGCGAAGTCTTCTCCGCTGTTTGCAACAGAAGTGCGACCGATTTTCGCGTCGCGTTGCTACGGCTGCCACGGTCCCGAAGTGCAGCAGAACGGGCTACGGCTGGATTCCTTGGCTGCCGCCTTGAAAGGAAGCGATTTTGGTCCCGTCGTGGTTCCGGGGAAGAGCAATAACAGCCGCCTCATTCGCCGGCTGCTTGCGCAGGAGCGTCCGCAGATGCCGTATGGTGGGCCGCCGCTTTCGAGCTCACAGATTGACACGATTCGGAAGTGGATCGATGCCGGTGCACCGGGCCCGGATGCCAGTATACCTATTGCGGCAACGAAGCCGCCTAAGCACTGGGCCTATGTCAAGCCGGTGCGGCCCGCCGTTCCGGTGGTCAAGAATGCCGGCTGGTGCCGGAATCCGATCGACAACTTCATTCTCGCGAAACTCGAGAAAGAAGGCCTGGAACCATCTCAGGAAGCACCCCGTGCAGTCCTGCTCCGCCGCGTGTACCTTGACTTGACGGGCCGGCCGCCATCACCGAAGGAGGTCGAGGCGTTCGTTAACGATCAATCTCCCAATGCGTATGAGAAGGCGGTGGATCGGCTGCTTGCGTCACCACATTACGGGGAACGATGGGCGCAGCAATGGCTCGATCTGGCGCGTTACGCCGACAGCAACGGCTATGAGAAGGACCGTCGGCGCACCGCTTGGGAGTATCGCGATTGGGTGATCCGTGCTTTGAACGCGGACATGTCGTTCCGAGACTTCACAATCGATCAAATCGCCGGCGATATGCTGGCGAACCCGACTCAAGATGACTTGATCGCCACTGGCTTCAATCGCAATTCGATGTTGAATCAGGAGGGCGGTATCGATGTCAACGAGTACTACTATTACAGTCTTGTGGATCGGGTAAACACGACGGCCTCCGTGTGGCTCGGTTCAACGCTCGCATGCGCGCAATGCCACAACCACAAATTCGATCCGTTCACCCAGAAAGATTATTACCGGTTTTTGGCCTTCTTCAACAATGATGAACATCAAGTCGCCGGGAACGGCGACCACTGGATGGAGGAGCCGGAACTGGAGCTGCCGACAGCGGACCAGGAAAAGAAGAGTAAAGAGATACGCGCGGAGATCGCCGCTCTCAATACCAAGCTGAATACACAGACCCCAGAGCTCGATCAAGCGCAGGCCGAGTGGGAAACCCAAATGCGCAACAGCGCAAAGAATTGGACGCCTCTTGTTCCGGTCGAGTATAAATCGGCCGGCGGCGCGGATTTGAAACTTCTGCCCGATCATTCCACCCTGGCGACGGGTCCCAACCCTCAGGCGGACACCTACGTGATCGAGGCCAGAACGAACTTAAAGTCGATCACCGGCGTGCGCCTGGAAGTCCTTCCCGATCCCAGCCTGCCGCACAGCGGACCGGGACGCGACCCGAACGGCAATTTCTTCCTCAGCGATTTCGACGTAGATGTTGCACCTGCCCCCAACCCGCAAGCCGCTCAGACGGTCAAGTGGAAATCCGCCAAAGCCGACGAGGCGCAGGAAGATTACTCGGTTGAAGACATCGTACGTAAGAAACCGGGAAAGCTAGCGGGCTGGGCGATAGAAGATACAGATTCGAAGCCTGTCCCCCGGCAGGCCGTGTTTGTGCCAGACAAGCCGTTCGGCCAAGGCGAGGGCAGCGTGTTGATTATCACGCTGAAGCACCAGATGCGGCATGCGTCGAGAAACATCGGCCGGTTCCGGATTTCGATCACGTCAGCGCCTGACCCGGAATTTATTGCGAAGATTCCCGCGATCGTGCGGCCGTTGCTGGATATCGCGGTCGGTCAGCGAAGCCTTGCGGATAGAGAGAAGGTCTCGGCAGCGTACCGTCAACTTTCCCCGCTGCTGGATTCGGCGCGCAAGCAAGTTTTGCAGCTCGAAGCGGACCTGAAAAAACTCGGAATCGTAACCGCGATGATCATGCGCGAACGGACGAGCTTCACTCGTCCCTCGGCCTACATCCGGGAACGAGGGACCTTCACGAGTCCGGGCGAACTGGTGTACGCCGATGTGCCCAGCGCAGTGAATCCACTGCCCAAAGATGCCATGCCGAACCGCCTTGGCTTGGCCGAATGGCTGATCAGCGATGACAATCCTCTTACCGCACGCGTGGCGGTTAACCATTTCTGGGAGGCGATTTTTGGCCACGGCATCGTTGAAACCAGCGAGGATTTCGGGACGCAGGGCGATGCTCCGTCTCATCCTGAGCTGCTCGATTGGCTTGCGACGGAGTTCATGCAGAACGGTTGGAGCATGAAAAAGATTCAGCGGCTAATGGTCACCTCCGCGACGTACCGCCAGGATTCGCGGGTCACGCCGGCGCTGCTCGCTCGGGATCCGTATAACAAGCTCTACGCACGTGGGCCGCGCTTTCGCGTGGAGGCCGAAACGGTGCATGACATCGCACTCTCTGCGAGCGGCTTGCTGAGCGAAAAGATGTATGGCCCGAGCGTGTTTCCGTATCAGCCGGAAGGCATCTGGGACATCCCGTACAGCGACGACAAATGGGTTCCGAGCACCGGCGAGGATCATTATCGCCGGTCGATTTATACATTCATCAGGCGCAGCGCTCCGTATCCGAGTCTAGTGACCTATGATGCGCCCAGCCGCGAATTTTGCACGATTCGACGCGTCCGCACGAACACGCCGCTACAGGCCCTCACGAGCCTGAACGATCCTTATTTCTTTGATGCGGCGCGCGCGATGGCGCGACGCATGATGACCGAGGGAGGGAGCACTGCGCGAGACCGCGCGACCTATGGCTTCCGCCTGGTGATTTCGCGAAATCCCACGGATGCGGAACTCGATAAAGTCGTTGCGTTTTACGATACGCAGCTAACCCGATACAAGAGTGACAGCAGCGATGCGGATAAGACCATCACGGCCGCCGTCGGCTCAACGAGTAATCCGGCTGAGCTGGCGGCGTGGACGATGGTCGCCAACGTGTTGCTCAACATGGACGAAGCAATCACGAAGGAGTGATGCGATGAAACTGCCGCCCTCCACAATTCCGGACGAACTTTTGCGTGCCTCTACGCGGCGGCACTTCTTCAAACAGTCCGGCTTCGGCATTGGCGCGGCGGCTTTGACCGGGTTGTTGAACGACACCCTGTTTGCTCGGGATGCGACGGCCGCCGCGAATCCACTTGCTCCGAAAGCTCCGATGTTCCCGGCAAAAGCCAAGAGCATCATTTATCTGTTCATGGCAGGTGCGCCGTCCCAGGTTGACCTGCTTGATCCGAAACCGGCGCTGCAAAAATACGACGGCCAGAACGTTCCCGCCGATCTGATGAAAGGCGAGCGCTTTGCCTTCATCAAAGGCACTCCGAAGCTTCTCGGCTCGCCATACGAATTCAAGCGGTGTGGAGCCTCGGGCGCGGAGATTTCGGAACTGCTGCCGCATGTACAGGAAGTGGCGGATGATCTCGCGATCATCCGCTCGGTTCACACCACCCAATTCAACCATGCTCCGGCTCAGATCTATATGAACAGCGGGTTCCAGATCATTGGCCGGCCGAGCATGGGTTCGTGGATGACATACGGGTTGGGCAGCGAATGCAAAGATCTGCCAGGATTTGTCGTTCTGATTTCCGGGGAAAACCAGCCGGATGGCGGCAAGGCCTGTTGGGGCAGTGGATTTCTTCCCACTGTGTACCAGGGCGTCGAATTCCGTTCGCAGGGCGATCCAGTACTGTTTTTGACGAATCCGGCCGGCGTTTCCGACAAGACCCGGCGCGATTCGCTTGATCTGCTCAAGCAACTGAACGAAATGCATCTGGCGAGCAATGGCGATACCGAAATCGCCACTCGCATCGCGTCTTATGAAATGGCGTATCGGATGCAATCAAGCGTTCCTGAACTGGTAGACATTGCGAAAGAGCCGGCCTCTATCCATGAGCTGTACGGCACCGAACCGGGCAAGAAATCGTTCGCCAACAATTGCCTATTAGCGCGGCGTCTCGTTGAAAGAGGCGTGCGATTCGTGCAACTCTACCATCGCGGCTGGGACAACCACGGCACATCCAGCCACGACGACATCGTGAACCGGTTACCGAGCCTGTGCCAGGAGACCGATCGGGCTGCAGCGGCGCTTATCAAAGATCTCAAGCAGCGCGGGCTTCTAGACAGCACGATTGTGATCTGGGGCGGCGAGTTTGGACGCACGCCGATGAACGAAGCTCGAAACAATTCGAAATTTTTAGGCCGCGATCACCACCCGCGGGCGTTCACGGTGTGGGTCGCCGGAGGCGGCTTCCGACCGGGCATCTCGTTCGGAAAAACGGACGAACTCGGTTATAACATCGCGGAAGACGCGGTGGACGTGCACGATCTTCATGCGACCATCCTCAATCAGATGGGAATCGATCACACGAAGCTGACATATCGTTTCCAGGGCCGCGATTTCCGGTTGACGGACGTCGCCGGGAATGTGGTGACCAAGCTGATCAGTTAGTCACTCTTCGCGCAGGGCGAGTACAGGGTCCACGCGGGTCGCGCGCATCACGGGAAGGGAAGCCGCGATAGCCGAGACCACAAGCAGTGTAATAATCGCCAGCACCAGATTTCCCGGATCATTCGGTTTGACTCCATAGAGCAAACTGGCAATCAACTTCGATGCGAAGATCACGGCTACAATACCGGCGGAGATGCCGATAATGACTTGCGCCGTTGTTTCGCGAAGGACTAGCCAGGCAACGCTACCGGCACGCGCTCCCAGCGCCATGCGAATACCGATTTCACCGGTGCGGCCGGTGACGAGATAAGCCAGAACTCCGTAAAGGCCGATCGAAGTCAGGAGCAGAGCCAGAACGGCAAAGAATATCGATAAAGATGCCATCAGCCGTTCGCTGCTGAGAGAATCATCGAAGTGGTCCTCGAGCATTTGCATTTTGCCCATGGGAGCTGCGGGAGCGACTTGATGCAGAAGAGCGCGAAAGTCCGGATAAATGGATCGAGCGCCGGGCTTTGTCTTCAGAACGAAAGTTAAAGATGGAATGTTGTCAGATTTCTGGGTGTACGGAAGATAAAGAGCCAGCGGATCAGGTTCACGCATATTAAGGTATTTCGTGTTGCCAACGACGCCGATAATCCGGATCAAGTCCTTTTCGAGCTGTACATGTTCGCCGATTGCACTTCTCGTATGGAAGAACTTGCGGGCTGCGAGCTCATTGATAATTCCGACCTTCTCCGAGGTAGCCGTATCGGACGCTGTGAATTGGCGGCCGGTGATCAACGGTATCTGCATCACTTCAAAGAAATCGGGCCCGACCAGGTTCAAAAAAGTGTCGCGCTGCTCCTCTGGGATACCGCTTCCGCCAGGGATGTCTAGAGGCTCGTCCCAACCGCCGTCGCTGAGGGGAGGAATCCAGAGAAGACT
>JAFATG010000025.1 GCA_019244055.1 Acidobacteriaceae bacterium
CGATCTCGGCTTTCAACGCGCAAATCTGCTTCCAACCTGCCCTCTCGCTGTAAGTCACTGATTTAGGAACAAGCACGCCCGTTAGCTACCTAAAAGGCGTGTGTTACGTAGCACGGATAGATAGCACAATGGATAATACGGTTAACCTTGTTCACGCGAAGGTAAGAAACCGAATGTCGATCACAACCACATCCCGAATCGAGGACGGGTTCGGAATTATCGATCTCGCGGGCAAGCTCACCCTTGGTCCAACGCTCCGTGAGGTACGGGATTCAGCTCGCAACCTTCTCGAAAAGGAGAAGCTGGCCGGATTGATTCTGGACGCGTCGGAGGTGACCCTGGTCGACAGTTCCGGTCTGGGCGAACTGACCAGAGTTTACACGACGGCGGCAAAGCGCAATTGTCCCATCCGGCTGGTGGGCGCTAGCGATAACTTCCAGAAGCTGCTGCATCTCACTAAGCTGGATGCGGTTCTGCTTCCGGCAGACAGCATCGCCAGCGCGAAAAACCAGATCAAGAGTCGCTGACAACTTTGTCCGCCAAAAAAGGCCCGATAAGCTGAGGACAGCGCCTATGCAGATTCACGGGAAGAACCTGATCGGGCTTGAGCTTTCCGCCTCGGGAGACAAGCGCTTTAGCGGATACAATCCACGCGAAAACCGGCCGCTTGCTCCTGAGTTTCACGAAGCAGATGCGAGCGAAGTGACGCGAGCCATGGAACTCGCTGCAGCGGCGGCCCCGGACATCGCGCGGATGCCGTCGGAGCGAATCGCCAATTTTCTAGGAACGATTCGCGAGCAGATTCTGGTGTTGGGCGACGAGCTGATTGAAACCGCGGATCGCGAGACTGCGCTGGGCCTCGACCGGCTGCGGGGCGAGCGCGACCGCACCGCCAACCAGATCAAGCTGTTTGCCGACATCGTTACTGAAGGCTCGTGGGTAGACGCGCGAATCGATACGGCGCTGCCGGACAGGAAGCCGCTTCCGCGCCCAGACATCCGGCGCATGCTGCGGCCCATCGGAACGGTCGTCGTTTTCGGCGCGAGTAATTTTCCACTCGCGTTTTCCGTGGCGGGGGGCGATACGGCCTCCGCTTTCGCCGCTGGAAATCCGGTGGTGGTGAAGGCTCATCCCGCGCACCCGGCCACATCGGAGATGGTGGGCACGGCCATTATCCAGGCAGTCAAGAAGAGCGGGATGCCCGACGGAACATTCTCCATGCTGCATGGCTTCAAACCCGATGCGAGTATCGCCCTGGTGGAGCACCCGAAGACGGCGGCCGTCGGGTTCACTGGATCTCAGCGCGCGGGACGAGCGCTGTTCGATGCCGCTGCCAAACGACCGGATCCTATTTCGGTCTACGCGGAAATGGGAAGCGTCAATCCGGTGTTCATTCTGAACGACAGTTTGAAGGCGGACGCGAATACGATCGCGGACGGTCTCTATCGATCAGTGCTGCTGGGAGTGGGCCAATTCTGCACCTGCCCAGGCTTGGTTTTTTTGGCGGGAAGCGACCGCTCGCAAGCGTTGCTGGACCGCCTGACTGCTCTGTTTCGAGACGGCCAGCCGGGGACGATGCTCAACTCCGCCATACGGAACGGCTACACCGAAAATCTGAAAAAGGCGGCTGGAGTGCAAGGTGTCCAGACGTTTGCCTCGAATCGCCACAGCGACACGCAACGGACCGAGGGCACGCCGGCTCTGCTCGTCACGGACTCGGCGAGCTGGTTGCCACAGAAAGAGCTGCACGAGGAGATCTTTGGGCCGGCTACGATCGCGGTGCGATGCCGTTCGGACGAGGAGTTGCGCCGCTGTGCCAAGGCGATCGAAGGCAGTTTGACGGCGACGATTCACGGCACACCTGAGGAGCTAATGCGCCATCGCGATCTGATCGAAATCTTGAGCGCCAAAGCGGGAAGGCTGATCTTCAACGGTTATCCGACAGGAGTGGAGGTCGGATATGCCATGCATCACGGGGGCCCCTATCCCTCCACCACAGACGTGAAGTTCACCTCGGTCGGCGCAGCCGCGATCTATCGGTTCGCGCGTCCGGTCTGCTACCAAAACTTTCCGGAGGCGCTGTTGCCGCCGGAACTGGCGAACGCCAACCCGCGAAAGATCTGGCGCATGGTGAACGGGCAGCTCACGCGCGATCCGCTGTAACGAGATCCCGCTCGATCGCGTGAGATCCCAACTGGCGCGGAATGGGAGTACGACCCGAAATGGGACGGATTTCGCTGCCTAGCATTCCGTGATGGCAAGCACGTAGACATCATGTCTAAATCAGGGCAGCCTCTGGCACGCTATTTCCCGGATGTGGTTGCAGGGCTGCACGATTTAGCGGCACGAAGATTCGTAATCGATGGCGAAATCATTGTCACGGAAAACCGCACTCTGAGCTTCGACGCCTTCTCCAACGCATTCACCAAGCTGCTTCGATGGCGCCCGGAATAGGATCCGAGGTCTTGCAACATAACCCAGGTGGGCCGCGATAGCAAATCACCTTTGACACTCCTCGACTGAGCTACTTACCTTAAACTTTAGAGATGAGCGCAACGACAGCGACTCGAGACGATTTGAAATCCACAGCAGGGACACGGGAAGAGAGACTGCGGCATGGGCGCGACCGGCGAAAGCATTTGAGCCGGAGTAAACTCGGCGTGCTGGGATTGAAGAAGCGCGACTTCGATCCGATTGCAGTTCTGCTTGCGGCCACTGAAGGCCGCGTGCCTGCTTTGCTTCCCACCAAGTACAAACGGATGTCAGCCTCGCCGTTTGCATTTTTCCGCGGAGCCGTGTCGATCATGGCAGCGGATCTCGCGCGCGAGCCGCACACCGGTTTGATAGTTCAGCTTTGCGGTGACGCGCATGTACAGAATATGGGATGTTTCGAAACTCCCGATGGACGGGTAGTGTTCGACATCAACGATTTTGACGAGACGATAGCAGGGCCTTGGGAATGGGACGTCAAACGTATGGCCACAAGTATCGTGCTAGCCGGGAGCGAGTCAGATCATAACCGTTCGGGTTGCGCTGCCGCGGCTGAAACATTTGTTAGAGCTTACTGTGAAAATCTTGAAGCTCTGGCGGATCAGCCGGTGCTGGTGGCTGCAAGGCACCAGATTCACCGCCTGAAAAAAGCTCAAACCATATCGGCTGCGCTTCGCCAGGCTCAACGTGCCAATCCGGCGGACTTGACGCGGAAATACACCGAGAACGGGGCACGTGGGCAGATACGTTTTAAGAAGGTCGATGGAATTCTCTGGCGCATTGTAGGGCGCCACAGGCAAGAAATTCTCGAATCGCTTCCTCTGTTCCGGGAGTCGCTGCCATCCGAACGTCTGCATCTTTTCGATTTCTTCCGGCCGCTCGATGTTGCTTTTAAGGTCGTAGGAACGGGAAGCGTTGGGCTCCGTGATTATGTTGTTTTGATGGAAGGAAACGGGCGAGGAGATCCACTCTTCCTGCAGATCAAACAGGAGGTGGCTTCGGCCTATGCTCGCTATCTATCGCACAGGCCCGGGCACCAGGGATTACGGGTCGCGGACGGCCAGCGAAAGATTCAGCCGATTTCCGATCTTCTGCTCGGATGGACCAGAATCGGGGAGCATGATTTTCTGGTCAGGCAGTTGAACGATCACAAAGTGAGCCTCGATCTCGAGCAGCTCAAAGGCCGCGGTTTGGACGATCTCGCAGCAATTGCCGGTGAGTTGCTGGCCCGCGGGCACGCCCGCTCGGGCGATCCAGTCGCAATCAAGGGGTACATCGGGAACTGCGCGAAAGCGCTAGGCTCGATTTTGAAATATGCGGAAGCTTACGCCGATCTAACAAGAGCCGATTTCGAACGCTTTCAGAAGGCGATTAAGGATGGGCGCATCAAAGTAGCTTCCTAAACGTCTATAAAAAAAGCGGCCCAGAATACCGTAGGATCTGGGCCGGCGAGGGAATAAGCGCTTCTCGTGGGTTACTTTTGAGGAGCAGCGGACGGAGCAGCCGTTTCGGTGTTCGCCTTACTCTTTTTGACGTGCTTCTTAGTGGTCTTCTTGGTCGTAACAGCCTTGGCCGAGTTCGCGGCCGCAGGCTGGTTCTGGACCTTCTTCGCCGCCGGAGCAGCCATCAAAAACGGAACCGCCGCAACGGTCAAAAGGGTGGAAGTGAATACTTTTTTCATTTGTTTTTCTCCTTTAACTGGTGGCGGTTCGGATTAAGGACGGGCAGAACAGGCGGTGATGCTTGCTGATTTTTGTTTTTCCGCTGCTGAATCTGCCCAGGTCGTCTCCCCGCTCACAACTTTACTTTCGCTGTTTTCCACTTTCGGCACCATGCCCTCAAAAGGTGAAAACTGATCCCGTATTTGAGGGATAGCTGCCAAAGCTTTTTAATGAAGGAATCGTCATCGTGGCGCGAACGGAATCCATAACGCGATCGCATTTACAGCAGCTACTTTTACTCGGGCTGGGCCTGTCCGCAATTTTGCTGCTTTCGGCTCTGCTGCTGGCAATACGAACGGTACACCAGATCAACACGAACACACAGTCATTTGCGAATGAGGAAGCATCGGCCAAGGCGGTCATCGATGATATTCAAAAACAGCAAGAGCAGCTCAACAAACGCTGGTTACGATTGGCGCGACGCAAGGATGCTCTCTCGCGCGACGAAGTGCTAGAGCAGCTTTCTGAGAACCGCAACCAGATGAACAGCGCGCTCGATTCGGCGTACCAGCAAGCGGAGCTGCTGAGAGAAACTATTTACCAAAAAGGGCATGGGCTGCTTCGCTGGACGGTGTGGCTCTTTGCCGCCTGCGTGATCCTTTCGCTGATTTGGGCGACTTGGACCGTGCGGGCTACGACTGGCTTGTTTGGGAAGCTCGAGCAACAGGCCGCGGAGCTGAGCAGACTGCAGTATCAATTCCTTGAGAGTCAGGAGAATGTAGCACGACGCTTCTCGCACGAACTGCACGACGAATTGGGACAGGCATTGACGGCCATCAAGGCGAATCTGTCGGGACTGCACGGCGATGAGGGCCGATTGGAGGATTGCCGGGAGCTGGTGGACCGGGCGATTCAGGATGTTCGCGAGATGTCCCAGCTTCTCCGGCCCACGATCCTGGACGATTTCGGATTGGACGCGGCGCTTCGGTCTCTGACCGAGAGCTTCGCCCAGAGAACAGGGATTCAGATGAGTTATCGCAGCGATCTGGATGGACGGCGTTTGCCGGGACAGGTAGAGACAAGCTTGTTCCGGATCGCGCAGGAAGCGCTGACGAACATTGCGAGACACGCTCAAGCGAGTACCGTTGCCGTGGAGCTGCTCCCAAACGGCCAAGAGGTGAGCTTACGCATCCGGGACAACGGCCGTGGGTTTGACGTCATGGAGCGGCGGAAGTCGGGCGGACTCGGTCTGGCGGGCATGGGAACGCGAGCGCGCGGGTGCGGCGGGAGGTTGAGCTTGGAATCGAGCCCAGGCAAGGGATCGACCATCGAAGTAGCGTGCCCAGCGCAATGAGTTCCTTATCCTGAAACTAGATGGCGGCAATCAAAATTCTGCTGGTTGACGATCACACGATCGTGCGACAGGGGCTGAAATTGATTCTTTCGGCGCAGCCGGATCTTCAGGTAGTGGGGGAAGCCGCGAACGGTACCGAAGCGGTCGCCCTAGCACAGAAATTGCGGCCGGACATTGTGCTGATGGATGTAGCGATGCCCGAGCTGAACGGCATTGACGCTACCCGCAAAATGGTGGAAGAAAACCCGCGGGTGCGCGTGCTTGTATTGAGCATGCATAAAGAGGCGGTGTACGTGCGCAACATCTTGAGGGCCGGCGCACGCGGCTACATTCTGAAAGATGCGATCGATACCGAACTGCTGAATGCCGTGCGGTCGGTGGCGCGGGGCGACGGTTATGTCAGCCCCGCGGTTTCAGGCGCCCTGTTGAATGACTACCGGCAGAACGTGACCGATCCAATCGATTTGCTGTCGGGACGCGAGCGTGAAGTTTTACAGCTTATCGCCGAGGGAAAAACGAACAAGGAAATCGCTTCCCACTTGAATCTCAGCGTCTACACGGTGGATTCGCACCGGGGCAAGATCATGGAGAAACTCAACCTGCACAGTACGGGCGAGCTGGTCCGGTTCGCCATGAAGCGCGGGCTGGTGGACTAGCTAAGGCTAGACTCCGGCGGCGCGGCTCCTGCGCGAGCGAGACCGGGACGGCTGCTCTTCTTCCTCTTCCTCACCACTTTCCGAGCTGGCCTCTTCGAGCAGCGGCGGTGAGAGCTGCGTCAGGAGGGCGTCTGTCTTCTCCTCCTCGGAAAGGGTTTGCGCCAGCAGTTTGGCTACTTTGGCTTGGCCCAGCCTTTCGGCCATGACGCGTGCGGTGCCGTAGCCGGCGATTTCGTAATGCTCGACCTTTTGGGCAGCGGCAACCAGGGCGAGATCGGCGGCGGCAGCTTCCTTATCCTGGCCCTCGGCGATCTTTTCCTGACCCTCTTCAACAAGACCCTGCATGCCGCGGCACGGCTTTGCCTTCGCTCTTTGGCCAAGCAGTTCAAAGGCTTCCTTCAGGCGATCGACTTGGCCTTTGGTCTCCTCCAGGTGCTTTTGAAACGCCTGCTTCAGCTTCGGATCGTTGGCGGCTTTCGCCATCTTGGGCAATGCTTTCACAAGCTGACCCTCGGCATGGAGCAAATCCTGCATCTCCTCGATCAGGCACTCTTCAAGTACGGGCATTGGTTGTAGTTCCTCTGCCTGTGGATGCGAATCGTTCGTGCCCGTTTCGCTAGGGGGATTGCGAGTGTGCAGGGCTTTTTTCACTCGACCCTCAGCGCTATGGCCGGGTCGATGCGGGTGGCCCGGAGCGCGGGGAAGTAACACGCGAGCGCGGATACGAGCAGCAGGAACAGCGGGATCAGCACGAACGTGAGGGGATCGAGCGGCTCGACCTGAAAGAGCAGCGTTTTGATGACCTGCGCCAGGAAAAGAGCGGCGAGCAAGCCCGCGACGACACCGAAGCAAGCGGGTAGCATGCCCTGCTTCAAAATGAGGCCGCGAACCGTCGAAGTATTGGCGCCAAGTGCCAGACGGATACCGATCTCCGATCTTCGCTGGGAAACGCCGTAGGAGAGGACGCCGTAAAGCCCTACTGCGGCAAGCAACACGGCGAGCAGAGCAAACGAGGCAAACAGCAGCATTTGGAACTGGCGGTCAGAGGCGGAGCGGCCGAGCGCCTCTTCCATCGTCGAGACTTTGAACAAGGGGAGATCCGGTTGAACGCGGTGGATCTCTTCGCGCACGGCGCCGGTGACTGAATGAGGCTCGGCGGCGGTGCGGAAAACCGCGTAAATGTTATTGAAGTCTCCGTCGAGCAGAGGAATGTAAACGGTGGGTTGGACTTCCGCATCGATTCGCTCGAGCACATCGCCAACTATGCCGATGACTTGATACCGGCGGACGGGATTCCCTGTGCGATTCGCCATTTCCTGGTCGAAGCCGATGATGATGAATCGTCCAATCGGGTCTTCCCCGGCGAAATATTGTTTAGCAAGCGATTCGCTGATGACCATGGCTCCTTGGCGGGGATGCTTGGGGTCGAATCCGACGCCGTCCTGCGGCGTGAACGTACGTCCGCGGAGTAGGGGGATTCCCGCGGATTGAAAGTAGAGGGGATCGGCGCCGCGATCAAGCGCATCCATCGTCTGGCCCGGCGGCGCCGGCTTGCCTTCGATATTAATGACCCAGTCGCTACAGTGGCCGAGAACAGGCGGACAGGAGGCCATGCCTGCAGAAAGGACGCCGGGGACGTGCTGGAGGCGTTCGGAGAGTTGACGAATTACGGCCGAAGTCTTGGCTTTGGCGTGGCGAGTCGGATCTGGTATGGAGAGGCCGACCATCAGGGTGTGATCGACGCGGACGCCGGGATTGACCTTATACAGGCGAGCGAAACTGCGGCCGAGAAGTCCGGCGGCGATCAGCAGAACCAGGGACAAGGCGACTTCGGCGGCAACAAGGGTATTACGAAAACGCCCGTGAGCGCGGGTGGACGTTGCACTGCGAGTGGTGTCTTTCAAGCTGTTGGCGAGATCGGTTCGCGAGGACTGGAGAGCAGGATAGAGCCCGGCGGCAATGCCGGCGAGGAGCGCGATACCGAATACGAAAAGAAACACAATGGGATCGAACGGGGTGAATCCGGGCGGCAGGACAGCATCGGCTCCCGGCGCCTTGGAAACAAGGAAATTCGTCATAGAGCGGGCAAGGAAGAGGCCGCAAGCGGCCCCCGCCAAAGCCAACAACACGCTCTCAGTAAGCAGTTGGCGGACAATCTGGCCGGCGCTCGCGCCGATGGCGGCACGCACGGCTAATTCGCGCGTGCGTCCGGCCGCGCGGGTGAGCAGAAGATTCGCGACGTTCACGCAGGCGATGATGAGCACGCAGCCCACTGCCGCGAGCAGAACGAGCAGAGACTTGCGAACATCGTGAACGAGGTAGTCCTGCAGCAGGGTCACATTGCCGCCTTTGCCTGAAAACTCTTCGGGGTGTTCCTTCTTGTAGCGCCAGGCAAACGCATCGATTTCCGCTCGAGCGGTGGCGACGGAGACTCCGGGCCGGAGCCGGCCTATTACTGTCAGAAAGTGATTATCGTGGGTCTGCTGCTGTTCGGGCGTGATGTTAGCGAGCAGCGGCACCCAGATATCAACGGTTCGATAAGGAAACGCGAAGCCGCGCGGCATCACCCCGACAATCTCGCTATTCTCGCCATTTAGCCGAATCTGTTTGTGAACTACACTGGGCGAACCGCCGAAACGGCGCTGCCAAAGGTTGTAGCTGATGACCGCGACCCGTGGCGCGCCGGTGCGGTCTTCGCTGGGCAGAAAACCGCGGCCAAGTAGTGGATTGACACCGAGGGTCGAGAAGAGCGTGTGAGAGCAGAGGCAGGCATCCACGCGTTGCGGCTCGAACAGATTTTGAGGGCTGGCGAGGTTGAAAGCGCCGCTAGCGGCCGCAGCCACCTGTTCGAAACTTGCCGATTGTTTCTGCCAATCGAGGAAGTTGCCGGGAGCGACCGCATTGTATGGATCCGAACCGGGAGGTCCCACCGGATCGCGTTCGAAGAGGGCGGCCAGACGGCCCGGATCTTTGTAGGGCAGAGGACGCAGAAGAAAAGCGTTTACCAAGCTGAAGATCGCGGTGTTTGCGCCGAGTCCGAGCGCAAGGACAAGAATCGCGGTCAGCGTGAAACCAGGCTGCCTTGAGAACTGCCGGATGGCGAAGCGGAGATCCTGCGAAACAGTAGACGACATCAGACCTACTACACCACCGGCACGTTGCGGGCCATGCTAGGGATCGGTTCAGGTTATTGATGGAGCACGCAAAACAAGCCACTAGCGCTTGAACACCGCAATGTGCGGAACTGAACAGCAGTGTGCGGGAACGGCACACGTGGCGCTGATCAGAGCAGCGGCTGAATCAGGTGAAACACATCGCGGGCGACGACTTCGTTTCCCTTCCCGTTGGGATGAATCCCGTCCGGCTGCATCATATCCGGGTGCTGGTAGACGTCGATGAGCAGAAACGGAAGGGAACGGAGGTGATACTTCTTCGCCAGCGCGGGAAACATAGCGGTAAAGGGGCGGACGTAATCGGGACCGTAGTTCGGAGGCAGCGTAATGCCCAACAGAACCAGGGGAATGTTTGCCTGTTTCAAACGGACGATCATCTCCTCGAGATTCTTTTCGGTGGATTCGACCGGGATACCTCGAAGGCCATCATTGCCGCCGAATTCCAGGAGGACCAGAGCGGGATGGGCGGCGAGAACGTTATCGATACGCGCGAGGCCATCGGTGGTGGTGTCGCCGCTCACGCCCTGATTCTCGACGCGATACTTGTAGCCGTTTTGATCAAGAAGATCCTGCAGATCGTCGGGATAGCTGGGCCCCGCAACGCCGGCAGTAAGGCTATCCCCGAAGGTGACGATGACCGGACGATTATCGGGAGGAGCCTGGGGAGGGGTTGGGGGGGCGGTGGAACTTGATTCGGCTGCGGCACGTTGTTCTGATTGGGGAGGTTCACCGGATCGATGGCACGCGCTTGCGAGAGACCAGAAGAGGCACGCTGCCAGAATGAAGGAAGACTTCCGTAGCACCATTTCTAACTTGACATGCCGCTTTCTGAAGACCGGACCGAAGTAATCCAGGTCCGGCAGCTCTGGAAAATTATCGAGAACCCGCCGAACCGGGTCGAAATCCTGCGCGATATCAGCTTCACGGTCCAGCGGGGACAGTTTCTGGCGATCATGGGCGCGTCGGGCAGCGGGAAGAGCACGCTGCTGGGACTGCTGGCAGGACTTGATACTGTCACGTCCGGGCGGATTGTGCTGGATGGCACAGACATTACGAATCTGGGCGAAGACGCACTGGCGCGGGTTCGAGGACGGAAAATTGGATTCGTATTTCAGTCCTATCAACTGGTGCCGACGCTCACAGCGGAAGAGAACATTCTGCTGCCGGCGGAGCTGAGCGGGTATGAGGGCGATGCGCGCAGCCGCGCGAAGGAGCTGCTGGACCGGGTGGGCCTGCTGAATCGAGCTCATCATTATCCGGTGCAGCTTTCCGGAGGCGAGCAGCAACGGGTCGCTCTGGCTCGCGCGTTCATTACGCGGCCGCCGATCTTGATGGCGGATGAACCAACCGGCAATCTGGACAGCGCAAACGGGCAGCACGTGCTGGATCTGCTGCTGCAATTGAACCGCGAGGAGCGAACGACGCTGGTTCTGGTGACGCACGATCCGCTGCTGGCCGAATACGCCGAGCGCACCATTATGCTCCGGGATGGCCGCGTACTCAGCGATGAGATGGCCGAGCGAATGCTAAACGTCTGATGCTCTTTCCCACTGAATCGAAGCAAGGGCAAATCTCGTTCGGGCCTCGCACAGCCGCGAAGATCGCCTGGCGAGAGCTGCGGGCCTCTCCGGCAAAGTTCGTGTTTGTGATTTTAGCGGTGGCGGTTGGAGTGGCAGCACTCAGCGGAGTGAAGGGCTTCGGCTACGCATTTAAAGGCATGCTGTTGCGGAACGCCAAGCAACTGATCGCGGCAGATCTGCAGGCGCAGACATGGAGTGCGCTCAGCCCGGAACAACTCAGCGCGATCGAAAGAGTGGGACAGAAATACGGCGCGATGACGCGAGTCACGGAGACGATTTCGATGGCTGGGTCGGCGAATGTGCGCGTACCGCAGATGGTCTCGGTGAAGGGCGTTGATCCCGGCGTCTATCCGTATTACGGAAAGCTGAAGATCACACCGAATGAGCCCATTTCGAAGCTGCTTAACGGTGACTCGTCCGTGGTGGTGACGCCGGAGCTGCTGCTGCGATTCAAGGTGCATCCGGGGGACACGATACGGCTGGGCGGCAAGGAGTTTCGGATTGTCGGGACGCTCGTGTCGGAGCCAGACCGGCTCGCTTCCGGATTCGGGCCGGGGATGCGAGTCCTGATCAGCCGAACGGGATTGGAGCGAACGGGCCTGATTCAATTCGGAAGCCGGGCAGCGCAGCGCTTCCTCTTCAAATTGAAGCCCAACGTCAATCTCGACGATATAAAGCACCAATTGAGGCGGATAATGCGACGCGTGTACATCAGCGACTATCGCGAGGGCAGTCCCGTGGTAGGCAGGGCGATCGACAGCACCACGACCTATCTCAGCCTGATCAGCCTTATTGCGCTTATCGTCGGCTCGCTCGGAGTAGCGATGGCGATGTACTCGCACTTGCAGCAGCGGATGGACACGATTGCGGTGATGAAGGCATTGGGGGCACGGGCCAGCCAAGTGATGCAGATCTACTTGCTGCAGACCTTGTGGCTGGGGATCGCTGGCGGATTGATCGGCGTGGCGATCGGGGCGCTGGTTCAGAAATCGTTCCCCTGGCTGATAGAGAAGGTATTCGCGCTGCTGCCGCAAATTCCGTGGGACTGGTCGTTCAGCTTGCAGGGCTTGAGTTTGGGCGTGTTGGCGACGCTGCTGTTTACGGTGCCCCCGCTGCTGAGTATTCGGAACGTTCGGCCGAGCCTCGTGTTCCGGCGCAACATGGGTGACGCCGCGCTCGAGAGCCGGAAACACTGGCAGGAGAAGATTCCGGGTTGGGCAGGCGCCCTGCTGATTCTGTGCGGCTTCTGCGGCATTGCCGTCTGGCTGAGCAACTCGTGGCGCATGGGATTCTATTTCATCGGCGGATTGGTAGCGAGCATCCTGCTGCTGGCGGCAGTGGCGGCGTTGCTGCTGTTCCTGATGCGGAGGATTGTGCGAGCGTGGAGCGCGCGGCTGCCCTCGGCGCTGCGGCATGGTTTCGCGAATCTGTACCGGCCAGGGAACCAAGCGCGATCGGTGTTGGTGGCGCTCGGGGTCGGGGTGATGTTCACGCTCTCGACCTATCTTCTGCAACGCACGGTTTTGCGGCAAGTGAAGAGCGAAGGACCAGGGCGCGAGGGGAACGTGTTCCTGCTCGATGTCCGGAATTCGGGGGAGATTACAAAGCTGATCGAATCGCAGCCGGGAGTGACGGGCAAAGTGCAATTGGTGGGGTACATCGTGGCCCGGATGCTTGGTAAAAACGGCGTAGCCGCCGAGAGACTCCCGTTGAGCAGAGGACGCAAGGAGGAGCTGCAGGCGGTTCGAATTACGACCGCGAAGTCGCTTCCAGACGGGCTCGATCTGAAACAGGGGCACTGGTGGAAGGGCGACAGCGCCGAACCGGAACTGGCGGCATCGCAAGAAGCGCAGCGGGATTTTCACCTGAAGCTGGGAGACCGGCTGCAGTTCCAGATGGCGGGACGAACGATGAGCGGCCCGCTGGTAGCGATCTTCGAGCGCACGCAACGCGCGCCGGTGCGGTATGACCTGGTGTTCCCGGAGAATGCGCTGAAGGGCTTTCCAGTGGTGTACTACGGCGCCGTGCATGTCAAACCCGCGAACATACCGCAAGTGGAAGTGGCCGTGTTCGATCGGTTCCCGACCGTTACGGTGATGAATCTGGCGGAAGTATTGACGCGCATTCAAGAAGCAGTAGACCAGGTTGCGCTCGTGGTTCGATTCCTGGCGGCGTTTGCGATTCTGGCGGGAATCATCATTCTTTCTTCGAGCGTCGCCGGGACGCGATACCGGCGCATTCGGGAAGTGGCGATCCTGAAGACGCTGGGCGCAACGAAGCGGCGCATCAAGAGTATTTTTTCGATTGAATTCTCCATTCTGGGCGGGGTGTCGGGACTGGTCGGCGGCATACTCGCGAACGTGTTTACGCGGATCGTGTCGGAGAAGTTTATCGAGACCTCGTTCGATTTCGACTGGCTCTCGTTGATCGTTGTGATGGTTGCCACGGCAATTCTGGCGAACATGGCCGGATGGCTGGCGAGCGCACGAATACTAGACCAGCGGCCATTGGAAGTGCTGCGGAACGAGTAGTCTGTCTTTCCAGGAAAATTTCGGCTAGGCGGCGGCTTTTTCCTCCAGCTTGGCTTTATACTTGCCGTTCACTTCGTTGACGACGACTTTGAAGGCATCGCAGAGGTCTTCAAAGGGGATGCGAAGGTGACCGGGAAGCGGCGCTTCGATGGTCTGGCGGATGTCGGAATCGATTTCGAGGTGCGAGGCACGGGCGCGGGCGAGGCGAACGCGCGCTTCGTGCAGCTCCTGTTTGCGGGCCGCATCGGCCTCTTTCTCCTTTTGCAAAACAAAGCCAATTTCTTCTTTGCCCTTTTGTGCTCTAAGTCTTAGCAGCTCGTTCAGGCATTTATGGAACCCGCGATCGTGCGTCGTTTGATAGCGGAGATAGAGGGCGAGTTGCTTTTCGTCCTGGCAGATTTCAGATTCACCGAAACAGAGCTGTTGAAGGTAGAGAGCGCGCTGGGCTAGCCACCAGTGCTCGGCCATGCGCTCGACCAGCAGGTGCTCGGTGGGAGTCGAGGGACGATGCTCTGCTTTCAAGCTGAAATAGAGTTCTTGAAATTCGTGCTTGTCTTCGTGCGGCAGGATGGCGAAGCGGCCCGCGAGGCCGTGGCGGAAGGCGTTGAAGCAGATGGCGCCTTTCCCTTGCGGCGTGGTGGGTCCTGTGCTTAGGGTTGCGTTCTTCTGATTCGCGGCGACTTGGGCTTCGGTTGGCATGTGGAATTTGGCTCCTTTGGAAATGAAAAAGCCCGATGCGAGCGGCACCGGGCGGGTGGGAGCGGCGGCGAGCTTCCCGAGTAAACGGTAGCATGCGTGTCAAGCGATTTTGGCGAAAATGACGATTGGCGTGGGTCTGAGGCCTGTGACTCAAAATCACGAGTGGTGAAATTTCTGGGATCGCCACCAGGAACGGACGCGATCCCGTTCCTCCTTCTGTTTTGTGGGAGCCCGGCTCTGCGGTTTCGCTGAGAGGAGCGCATCGGCCATGCGCGCTCCTGTTTTGTTAGCGGGCCGCTTACTGAGTGGCTTGGTCTGCCAAATGAGACGATTGGAGCATGCGAGCAGTCTTAGTCGCTTCACTGATTTTTTGGTGTGCGCCGCCGATTTGAGCAGCAAAGACAAAGCGGGGAAGGTACCGTTTCAGCAAATGGTGGCAGGAATGCGGGATGCCTTCAACTGCGGTGTTGTGGTGGAAAAGTATCTCTCCACGGTTCGCTGACAGGCAAGGCCGACGAGTATCACCAACTGCGACAGGAAAACAATTGCGATTACGTTGAGTCCGTTCTTAACGCACTGTCTGAGAACAGTGACCAGCACTAAAAGCAGGCACGACGTAACGCGCGAACCGGCGCGCCAAAAGCTGTGTCTTAGAATTCGACGTATTTTGGGGCGGCGAAGCATTTCGTGATAGCCACCAGCATCAGAGGCGCTCCCGTTCCTCCGCCTCCCGTTTTGCGGAACGCCTCCTCTGCGAATCGACAGCGAGGAGCGCTTCGGCGATGCTCGCTCATTTTAGTTAGCGGCCCGAATATTCAACGTGGCACCACCAGGACCGGAACCTCCGACCGTCTTCCCGTAAGCACAAAGAACGAGAGCTGAGCCTTCTCGTTGTTATCATCTCGGCGAGGGCCGATCAGTTTGCTCATTTTCATCAGTTGGTCGGGAGTGGCGAGCGAGGCCGTTGCCGCCGCGCTTGCCAATTGGCTTCCGTTAGTAATTCAGGCGGTTAAGCCCTGGGTGTCTAGTCAAGACATTCAGAAAGGCCAGCGTTGGGCCGAAGAGATCTCAGAGAAACTTGAGGAAACTCAGTTTGGCATTCTCTGCGTAACTCACGAGAACTTGGAATCGCCGTGGCTGCTGTTCGAAGCTGGGGCGATCTCGAAACTTCGGAGACAAAGCCGCGTCTCCACTTATCTTCTAGACGTGCGAGCCCAGATCTAGCGTGGCCATTGGCAATGTTCCAGGCGACGGAGGCAACAAAGAAGTCAACTCTTGAAATGTTGCTTTCCATGAATGCGGCTCTTGGATTAGCTGCTATACCGGAAGAGCGGCTCCGACTTACGTTCGATCTTTTATGGCCCCAATTGGAGGAAAGGCTTGCGTTTATCTCAGCGATGCCCAAGGAGACCCCGAAACGAAGTTCTGCTGAAATGCTATTCGAGATCCTGACCATCGTCAGACAACTTATCAGTCTGGCTGAGGCAAAGAAAGAATGAGAACGGAAATGACGTATGTACCAGTCCTCAGATGGAGACAAGGCGAATTCAAGGCTCTAAAAAACCTGTCCGATGACGTCAAAACCAGCATCGTTCCACTGGTTGAGATCCCACCGATCGCTTGGGACTTCGTTGAAGAGGAGCCGCAGAAGGACCTTGGAACTCATCTCAATCCAATTCCGAAACAAATACTCGATCATTGGGCAAACAGGTATTTTCTTGACTTCAGATTGCTTTTCGAAAACGATCAAGTAAGCGAAACATCATTGGCAGAGGTTGCGAACGAGCTCCTCCGATTCTTCGATCTATTAGACAGAAACGCTTCGAAGGCTGTTCCCGTTACTTCGGCGTCTAGGGATGTTGGATTTCACGAAGCCGTCAGCACGATCGCAAAGAGGTATGGCACGGGTGCATGTATAAGGCTCACGTTGGAAGATGCGTTTGGACAAAGTGCCCTGTCCGCTGTGGGCTCGCTGGTTCGAGTTGCTCCGCCCGACATTGACGTTGTCATCGATCTGAAGAGCGTTGATCCGGCACAGCTATCTTTGCTG
>JAFATG010000128.1 GCA_019244055.1 Acidobacteriaceae bacterium
ATCTGCTTCCCCATGCTGCACAGGTGAAGGTGGCGCATCCCTTGATGCTGCGCGCAATCGCTGCGTCAAAGAAGAAGAACGACAGGATCGATGCCGGCAAGATCGCGGACTGCCTGCGTTGTGACTTTCTGCCGGAATGTCATATGGCCTCGACAGAGATTCGGGACCGGCGCCGCACATTGCGTTATCGGCACCTTCTGGTGCGGCAGATGGTCCAGATGAAGAATCGCGTTTCCGGTTTGCTGCTGGAAACCGGCGTGCTCCATAACAAGCAGCGGTTGCACAAAGTAAAGTACTTCCGTGAGTTGCTCGCCACCAACAAAGAAGTGGACGAGAGCATCCGACCGCTACTGAGGCTCAGCCGCGAATCCATCGAACGACTGCAGAAAACCGATTATGCTTTAGTCAGTTCTCTGCAGCGCGACCCGATTCTGGCCGAAAGAATCAAGAATCTACGAACTGTGCCCGGAGTGGGGCCGATTACTGCGTTGAGCTGGGCACTCGAGATCGGAGACGTATCGCGCTTCCACTCGGTAAAGCAAGCTATCAGCTATTGCGGATTGTGCGGAGACGAAAAGAGCTCAGCAGATAAGGTGCTACGAACGCCCCTTTCCAAGCAGCGCAACAAGCACATCCAGCGTGTTTTGGTGGAAGCCGCCAAGCTCGCGCCAAAACAGAGCCACGAGCTCGCCTTGGTGTACGAGAAGGCAAAGCAGAAAGGAAACACGAATCGAGCAACCATTGCGGTGGCTCGCAAGATGGTGACGTATCTACTCGCCGTAGATCGCGCCCAGCGGTCATTTGTACCGGCAGAAAACTTCACCACCGCAGTGGCGTAAACCACCTACCACGAGAAAAACAGATCACACAGCGCGCAGGCTGCCAGGTCCTGCAGATGGCCGACTGAGCGGTGGAGGTGAAAACTCCTGAGGCTCCTTCTGAATTGTTTCGGGACTGGCAGCGAACACAGACTCAATCATCTGTGACGGCCAGTACGGCCCGAGACAGCAAATGGATGTCCGGTTCTGCGAACGCAGGAACACGGCCGAGAGGCCCATATGCGAGCTGCGGGTTCTGGCATAAACGTTTTTGCGCGCTCCTCAGAAGCGCGCGTCAGGAGAATTGCGTTTTCTCTTGACAATCGACTTACATGGAGGTCGGCCATCCGGACAGAACTCAGCTTGCAGCCAATAGATCCGCCCTGGTCTGAAAGGGGTTTACAATCGCCAGAACTGGAGCCTTGCGGATTGTGCTCGGACCAACCCGCAAATCTTGACTGCTGCAAACGCGCTTGACTCTATCGCTTGCATCGCTGAGATTCTCATTTGGAATACGCTCCCGAAATGGGAATGGCTGGCCGAACAGAATGCGTTCGGCCAGCCTGCTAGACCGTAGCAGGATGAGGGCCTGAATGCAATGGAGGGTGAAGGGCTGAACTGGAGTGAAATGCGGCAGCCGGAGAGCGATAGCGATATTTTCTTCATGTGACTGCGGTGGGGCGAGAGTCAACGTGCGAGAGCGAGCAGCCGCTTCGGGGCTTTGCCTACTTTGACGCGCGCTACCTCTTTGCGTGCGCGGACATCAATAATCGAGCAATTATCGCTACCGCTGTTGCTTACGCAGCAGTATCGGCCGTCGCGAGAGAACGTGATCCAGTTCGGACATTTGCCCGTTTGAACCTGCCCGAGGAGCTTATTCGTTCTGGTGTCATAAACGTAGACACGGTCGTCCGCCAGACTCGTGACCCAGAGCTGAGAACCATCCGGTGATAATTCCAGCCCATGAGTAGGCGTATGCGGTTCGAGCACACACTGCGAACGTGGGGCCGGGGGCAGATCGACACGGCCAATGATCTTGCACTGGGGAATACTGGCGATAGCGAATCCGTGAAAATCGCTTAGCGCAACGTACAGCTTCCTTTCATCTGCTGAAACCGAATAAGGTCGCGGGATTCCGCCTACCGGAATCCTTTCGCTATACGTCATCGTTCTGAGATCGATACGGTCGATCTCGCCATCGCCCATGGACGAGACGTAGAGGTCCTCGTTGCTCCCCGAGTTGTAGCAATTGTGTGGCTCTTTCACCGGCAAGACTTTCACCACTTTCTGTTGCGTCGTATCAACAATGTCTACACTGTTGCCGTCACGAATAGGAATGCCGACGTATTGCCCGTTGGGAGTGGAAGCGCATTGATTAGGGCGTCCGGTAAGGGGGATGACGTTCAAGATCTTGCCCGTTTCGGTGTCAATGATCTTTAGATTGCGTTCAGACTCGATGGTTGTGAAGAGGCGACGACCATCAGCAGGCGCGCAGACCCCGTGGACATCCGCCCCCACTTTGATATCTCGAACAACCTTCAGCGATTGAAGATCAATGACAGTGATATCGTCTCCCAAGCTATTGGTGACGTAAAGCCATCCCGGAGCACTCGCCCCGAGAGCGGGATGATAATGTGCTGCGCTCAAGAACAGAAGAACAAACAAGAATTGTCTCGGTGTCATCCTCATCTCTTCAATCCAGGTCTCCCTGTACCCGGGATGAAGTTGCGGCTCAACCTGGATAGCGCCAGTGTAACTAATGGAAGCCGGTTCCTCATCCATCCGATGTACGGAATGCCGACGATCAACTAACAATCGCTCAGATTGCTCCTGGATGACCCGGAAGCAATCCCGAATTTCCTCGGAATCAGACCGACCACGATAATCCGATGCAAGGCGGTGACGAGCGGCGATTGGATCCTCAGCCCACCGCTTTCTTCACGAGTGCCCCGATCTTTGCTTCCTCGGCCGCGGTCAGCTCATTTAGCGCGAAGGCGGTCGGCCACATGTGACCTTCGTCGAGGTTCGCTTTGTCGGTGAAGCCGAGCGTTGCGTACCGCGTCTTGAATTTCTGTGCACTTTGGAAGAAGCAGACAACATCGCCATTTTTAGCATACGCGGGCATCCCGTACCAGGTTTTCGGCGAGAGGGCTGGCCCGTTGGTTTTGATGATCGCATGGAGCCGCTCGGCCATGGTGCGATCCGGCTGCGGTAGTGCGGCGATCTTCGCGAGCACGGCGCTTTCCCCGTCCGCTTGGCTCGCGCCCCGCCGTTCCGCTTTCAACTCTCGGATGTGCTCCCTTATCGCGATTCGTTCCTCGTCCGTCAATCCCGTGGGCTCCTTTCCGCTCGCGCTAGTGCTCTTGCGGGACTTCGGAGTGTTCTTCTTTACAGGTTTCATTCTGACGAGGGTATCAATGTCGCGCCGCGGTGGTTGCTCAAAGTTCAATCCCCGCCAACTCCAATTCGAGGTTTGACTGGCCGTCCGGAGACACCCCGGTCTTATCGCCGAAAAGTGCGTTACCGGAAACTGAGCGCCTTCAAATCTGGTTGTCTTTTCTTTCTGATTCGCTATTCGCTTATGTCAGTTTTGAACCTTGTGTGTGCTATTCCGTTCCTTGGTTCGCCTTGATTTGGGCGTCGGTTGCCATTGGAATACGCTCCTGAAGGGAAAATGGCTCGCTGAACGCGATGCGCTCGGCAAGCCTGCTAGACAGTAGCACGGAGAAGAGCAAGAACAGATCGGGATAGGTGAAGAGATTGGGTCTAAGTCCAGTTAGGAGAGAGGGATCGCGATATTTTCTTCATTTGTCGTGACCGCCTGTTCGAAACTCTGGGAAAGCTCTTGATTATGCGAACGGGCTGGATGCTCACCCGCACGACTGGACGCGGTAGCATGAACGGCCTGCTCGTTATGCCTCGCCTCTACTGGCCTCAGCCAGTACTTCGCCCCGCAATATCGAAGCTCAATGTAGTACTATTACGCCTTAAGTTCTCACAGAGACTGCGATGCGACTTGAGGCAGGTGATGCCGCCAGCCGCCCCCGCCGGTATCATTCTCTACAAAGATGTCCAGGTGCAGATTCAAGTGAATATCGATGAGCGGGGATGTGTGATTGCAGCGCGCCCGAGAGCGAGCGTGGAAAAAGTGAACCAGGCGGTACTGGGAGTAGCCCTCGACGCTGCCAGGCAGTGGCAATTCCAGCCGGCAACGCTACACGGCCAAGCAGTGGGAAGCGAGTACACCCTTGTTTTCCAGTTTCACCCGAGGCAATATTAGCCGGATGTGATACATATTTGTTTGCCCGGTCACGTCAACTTGGACGCGAAACGCGTTAAGCGTGGATGTGGGGCTCGGTCCCCGAATAGCTGATGTGTGACGCTAGAAATCTATCTGGAGTGATCCGGGGCGATAAGGCGGAGTAGCCGTGTGAGGCAGATCGCCGGATCAGTTCAGATAGAGCCGTTTGAAGGAAGGCGACTGCGTTTGCGGCGGACGCGGCCAGTTTGGCAAGCAAT
>JAFATG010000220.1 GCA_019244055.1 Acidobacteriaceae bacterium
AACCGTGAGGCGTAGTTCGATTCCGGTTCTGCTCGTAAGTTCCACTAGCACCGCTGAGTTGTGGTGGGACGCACTTGACTGTGGCGTGGAAGACATCTTTCCGTCACGCTTATCCACTTCGGCGTTATGCGAATACCTGGAAAAGCACTTCACAACCACAAGAGTCAGAGAACCAGAAGAACCAATGTGAATATGAGTAGCGCATCACAATTCGGTGTTGTACAAATTGACCGAATTCGATCTTCGGTGGACGAGAATACTGAAGTCGAAAGTTCCGCAGTGTTCGAGGGCATAGCAGGTACTTCGGAACCACTGCTGTCTCCTTTGCACGACGTCGCGCAAGTCGCACCTACGAACTCGGCCGTTTTAATCACCGGCGAAACCGGCACCGGCAAAGAACTCATCGCGCGAGCCATACACCAACAATCACAGCGAGCAAACCGCCCCTTTATAAGGGTCACCTGCGCGGCAACTCCGCAGCCCTTAGTCGGTTCTGAACTCTTCTGACGATGAGCTGATTGAGCGTGCCAAAGCCGCAAAGAATGGCGCCCGGTTTAGCCGTTTGTGGGCTGGACAGATCGGGGATGTTGACCGCGTTAACCGATTGTTTCGTCAATCCGGACTGGTGCGGGACAAGTGGGATCGACGTTGCAGATCCATGAGTTATGGCGAACGGACACTCGTGTCGCTTTCGTCCCACGGAGAGTAGTTCAAACGGCCGTATCGAAAGTGAGCCAGCGGTCGGTTCTGCCAATGTCCCGGCTGAGGCTCGCCGACTCACTCCTGATAAGGTCCTAGCGTCGTCCGGAATTGTTGATCGACAAGGCCTTTTTCAGATATAGATCCGAGTCTTTCGGAATCCGAGTGTTCAGATCGGTGTATGTTCCGTGCTCCCAAAGGAATGCATGGGAGTTTCCTGTTTGGTCAATCCAAAATCCGGCGATCTGCTGTCGATTGTTTTCATACATTGCAGCGGGGCGCGACCCTCAGATTCGCGTCGGCGATCTGCCCCGCACCCCACCTTCGCTTCTCACGCCGGATCACTCCAGATTGAGTTGTAACGCAACTCGTGGATGATTTGCTATTGGGCTCAATCTCCGCTTGCCGTGTGAGACCCGGTTAACACTGACGACAACGGGAGATGGCCGTCCCAATCATATTTTGGAAACCGTGAATGTACTCGGGAGAGGGAGGAATCAACAATATGGGGACATATCAATGGTGTCGACAATTCCACCATTTGTCGAACTTTCGGTTCCGAGGTCGGCACGAATGTATTTGCAAACGACTTACGGGAACGCGCCATGCGTCCGCTTGAGATCATCGCTGGCTTGCCTAGCCACTCTGTTTGGAACTGCTGTCGGGGCCACTTCTCCGGTGCTCACCACTTTCGTCATCGTGGCGAGCCAGAATCGTGGTTCTTCTCAACGGCCTCCCTGGTCGCCAGCGAATGCATCTAATTTGGCCTTAGGCGTGCACCGATCGGTCTTAGAGAAACGAGTCAGTTTATGAAGCAGCCATGTCGAGTACTAAACGCAAAGCAGACCGGGCACGAAGCTTCGTCACTGCGCGAAAAGCTTTCGCGGCTGGTGATCGGCCAGGACGAAGCCATCGAGCAGATCGTTGACATCTACCAGGCGCATTTGACCGGTCTCGCTGCGCCCGGCAGACCCGTCGGAAACTTTCTGTTTCTGGGTCCCACTGGCTCTGGAAAAACACGGACCGTTGAAGCTCTGGCAGAGGCGCTGCTAGGCAATCCCCGGGCAGTGATCAAGATCGACTGCGGCGAATTCCAACACAGCCATGAAATCGCCAAGCTGATCGGCTCGCCCCCAGGCTACCTCGGGCACCGCGAAACGCATCCACTCCTGAGCCAGGAAGTGCTCGATCAGCATCATACGGAAACGGTAAAGTTGAGTTTCGTACTGTTCGACGAAATCGAGAAGGCGAGCGATGCACTTTGGAATCTGCTACTCGGAATCCTGGATAAAGCCACGCTCACGCTCGGGGATAACCGCCGAGTCGATTTCTCGCGAGCGATGATTTTCATGACCAGCAACGTAGGGGCAACGGAGATGGGCGCTCTCAATGCCCCAAAGCTCGGTTTCGAGCGGCACTGGGGGACGGAGAAACACGATGAGCAACGGGACAGGAAGATGTCGCGAACCGGGATCGCAGCGGCCCGACGAAAATTCACGCCCGAGTTCATGAACCGCATCGATAAGATCGCCGTCTTTAAGCCACTCAGCGAAGCCGACCTAAGCCGCGTTCTGGACACCGAGTTAGCACAGGTACAACAGCGCATTCTCACGTCGTCCTCCGGCAAATTTTTTGCTCTAACGGTCTCCGAAAGCGGCAAGCGTTTTCTGCTCGAACAAGGGACCGACATGCGGTACGGGGCGCGTCACCTGAAGCGCGCCATCGAACGGCTCATCGTGCATCCGCTTTCGAACCTCATCGGTACCAACCAAGTGAACACCGGCGACTGGATCGAGATCGATTTCGACCGCATGAGCAACTGCCTGCTGTTTGTAGCGCGGACCGACGGTCGTGTTCCCAAGGCAGTGTCCCGCACGACTGCGCGGCAACCACGCATTTCGAGTGCCGCGGCTTGAGAGCGAGTCCTGCCGAGATTCTGACGTAATGTGCCGACCTATTGGCATATGGTCATCAGGCTGGTAGCTCAAGATGCTACTGATCCTATTGAGTGTTTCCGAAGTGTTTCGATCCTCCGTTAGAAGTAGCGGTCGACGAAGAAGGCCGTTCCAGCATTTACAGCAAGATCCTCGGTAGTCCACGCCAGAACTGCCTGTTCGTGCGCACCTTACCTCAGGCACCGCCGGAGCCACGCCAGCTGCAGACGTATGTCCTTTGCGCCGCATTTCGAAATGCGCCGCTGCCACATCAACGGTAACGTGCTGCACAGAAGGAGATGCAAATTGTGGTCGCGCATCATGGCAACGTCGGTAACCCGCGGTCTCGATCTTTCCCGCGGCAACCGCCCTTTATACCTGTCAACTGCGCGGCAATTCCGCAGCCCTTAGTCGGTTCTGAACTCTTCGGCCACGAGAAAGGAGCATTTACCGGCGCGACTGAGCGGCGGGTGGGCCGGTTCGAAGCCGCAAATGGCGAGCTGTAATTCTGCGCAACCGCGAAACGCTGACGGTTGATGAAAGGTGGATCCAGAGCGGCGACGCCTGGATTCCTGCCGAGACACCTTCAGATCTCGTCCCTCTCAATCAGGCGCTTGTCGATCGCGAAAAGCAAATCATCGAAGCCGCACTCGAGAAATCTTCAGGACGCATCTTCGGCCCGAGGGCGCCGCGGCGAGGCTTGCGATCCCCAGGTCCACGCTCGAGTCGCGGATTCAAAGTCTGGGAATCGACAAGTGTTCGTTTAAGTGCGAAACCCGCGCGCAGAATGGAAATGGGTGTGGAGCGTCCGTCAGAGCTAAAGTGACGTCCATATCGTCTGGACGACGTCGCCACAACGTTGGCAATGAAACAGGATTGAGTGGATAGATTCGAGTAGACTGAATATCACGCCGATAACAACTTGAAAAGAGAGCCGATGGTGCGAGGAGTTACCATCCTGCTGTGCGTTTTTGTGGCAAGTTGCCATTCGGGCTTTGCGCTTAATGCCGGGCTCGACATCAGCCAGTACGCACACACAGCGTGGACCACCCGGGACGGGTTCGCGGTTGGCAACATCTATGCGATGGCCCAAACACCCGATGGGTATCTCTGGCTGGGCAGTGAGTTCGGCTTATTTCGCTTCGATGGTGTTCGCAGTATCCTTTGGCAACCACCTGCAGGCCAGCAGATTCCTGATAGGAACATCAATTCTCTGCTCGTCACCCGCGACGGCGCTCTTTGGATCGGCACCTTTGCGGGCCTCGCAACCTGGAACGGAGGCAAGCTGATTAGGCGCGCGCTCCCGGGTGGACAGTTTGTGGCATCTCTATTCGAGGATCGTGAGGGAACCGTGTGGGCCAGCACACTGGCAAGTCCGGGCGTGCTCTGCGCGATCCGAAGCGGCGGTATGCGGTGCTATGGCGAGGATGGCGCCTTCGGCAGAGCCGTTTGGGCCTTGTACGAGGACAACTCAGGTATTCTCTGGGCTGCTGCACAAACCGGGCTTTGGCGAATGAGGCCCGGTCCTCTACGGCGATATGCCGCGCCCACAGAGCTCATCGCGCTAAATAAGTTCGACGACGGACGGCTCTTACTTGCCATGCACGCCTCAGGACTCATGCAACTCGCAGCCGACAAAATCGAGTCCTACCCAATTCGAGATCCAATCAATCCGAATAGACTCCTTCGGAACCGCGATATCGATTCCAATCGAGTCCTCCGGGATCGCGATGGAGGCCTATGGATCGGAACAGTGGAGCGGGGACTCATCCACTTGCATCACGGCCGGACAGACCTATTTAGGAAAGCTGATGGGCTTTCGGGCGACGTGGTCCTCAGTGTTTTTGAGGATCGTGAAGGCAATGTCTGGACGGCTACCACTGGAGGGCTCGACCGGTTTCGAGAACTCCCCGTCACTACTGTTTCCGTGAAACAAGGTTTGTCTAGTGATGCTGCTCAGTCCGTGCTTGCAGCGAGAGATGGGAGTATTTGGGTTGGCGCTCACGAGGGTTTAAGCAGATGGAGGAATGGACAGGTTACCGTGTTCGGAACAGCGAACGGACTGCCCGATGATGCGCCGGAGTCTCTGTTTCAAGACGATCGTGGGCGAATCTGGGTTTCCACGCGCCACGGGCTTGCTTATTTTCAGGAGGGCAGGTTTGTTGCCGTGAGTGCCGTACCGCGCGGAGAAGTGCACTACATCACCGGGGACCAAGCTGGCAACCTTTGGCTTTCAGAGCGTGGGAGTCTTCTGCACTTACTGGAGGGACGCTTGGTCGAGCAGGTCTCATGGTCCGACCTGGGGCGTAAACAAGGTGGGGAGGATCTCCTTTGCGATCCTCAGCACGGCGGATTGTGGCTTGGGTTCTGGGTCCAGGGCGGCCTCTCTTACTTCCGGGATGGCCGGCTTCGCGCCTCTTATAAATCCGCGGATGGGCTGGGCGAAGGCGAGATCGCCGACCTTCAGTTCGATCAGGATGGAGCGCTTTGGGCGTCAACCCAGAGAGGCGGTCTTAGCCGGTTTAAAGACGGCCGGATCATTACGCTCACAACGAGGAACGGATTGTCTTGCAACACGATTAACTGGGCGATAGAGGACGACGATCATTCGATGTGGTTGTATACGGCCTGCGGTCTGCTCCGCATCACGCGGTCCGAACTGGAGGCGTGGATCGCCGACCCGAAGCGTACGATTCAAACGACAGTTTGGGATGCGGCCGATGGTGTCAGGCTTCGCTCCACTTCGGCTAGCGCCTACGGTCCCCGTGTCACGAAGGCCATCGATGGCAAGATCTGGTTCGTGACGGGCGAAGGCGTCCAGGTTGTCGATCCTAATCATCTTCTTAAGAATGAAGTTCCTCCGCCGGTGCATGTCGAGCAGATCACGGCGGATCGCAAGACTTTTAGGCCAACCTCAAATCGCCGGCTACGGGCGCTCGTACGGGATCTCCAAATCGACTACACGGCTCTGAGCCTAGTCGCTCCAGAAAAAAACCTCTTTAAATACAAGCTGGAAGGCTACGACGGCGATTGGGTCAATGCTGGCCACCGCCGACAGGCGTTCTACACGAATCTGCCTCCCCTCCAGTACACCTTCCGCGTAATCGCCAGCAACAACAGCGGAGTGTGGAACGAAACCGGAGACTCGCTGGAGTTTTCCATCGCCCCAGCTTTTTACCAGACGGATTTATTTCATGCACTCTGCGTTCTTATCTGTGCAGGACTGCTGTGGGTGGCCTATCAGTTTCGTGTACGGCAACTGCAGCAAAAGTTCAACCTGGCCAGCGAGGCGCGCCTCAACGAGCGTATGCGTATCGCACGCGAGTTGCACGACAATTTATTGCAAACTGTTCAAGGACTCATGCTTAGTCTGCAGGCAATCGGCCAGATCATACCCGGGGGACCAGCAAAGAATAAATTCGAAAAGACTCTCGAAATCGGAGATCGCGCCATTCGCGAGGGACGGCAGGCGGTACAGGATTTGCGCTCAGCATCCAGCACTAGCGATTTGATAGAGGCTGTACGCGCGCTGGGAGACGAACTCGCCAGCGGGAACGGCGCGAGTTTCCGCCTGCTTGTGGAAGGTCCGACGAGAGAGTTGCATCCCATCGTTCGGGATGAAATCTATAGCATCGCGCGCGAGGCGCTGCGAAATGCCTTCACCCACGCTTCTGCGACCCATATCGAGGCGCAAATCGGCTTTAATCATCGCCTCCTGCATCTGACGATCCGCGACGATGGTAGAGGAATTAATCCTGACGTTTCCGCACAGGGAACCTCGGGCCATTATGGCCTCTCGGGAATGCGGGAGCGGGCGCGCCAAATCGGTTCGAAGCTGGTGATCCTCAGCGGCCCAAGCAGCGGGACTGAGGTAGAGCTGAAGGTTCTGGCCTCCGTGGCGTACGCGAAGCGGCAGGGACGCTTTTCCTTCACGTTCTTCCGGCGGAACGGCAGGGTGAAATTGTGATTCGAATGCTCTGCTAGCTCATGCGACGACTTGCCATCCTGCTCGGGCTTTTCGTGGCGAACTGGGATTGCGGATTCGCATTGAATCCTCAGCTCGACCTTACCCAGTACGCGCACACTGCGTGGACGGCTCGCGAAGGTTTGAGCGGCAGCGTCCGGTCCATCGTCCAGACGCCTGATGGCTACCTTTGGCTTGGGACGGAATTCGGCCTCGTTCGTTTCGACGGCGTTCGATTTGTTTCATGGGTTCCGCCTGCGGGCCAGCATCTCCCAAGCACCAATATCCGGAGCCTACTCGCCGCACGCGATGGCACTCTCTGGATCGGTACAGTTGAAGGCCTGGCAAGTTGGAGGGACGGCAAGGTTAAGCGATACGCCGAAGTTGCTGGACAGAATGTACTCACGCTCTTGGAGAATGGCGACGGAACGGTATGGGCTGGCACTTTCGGAACACCCAACGGCAAGCTTTGTGCGATTCAGAGCACCAGCGTCAAATGCTACGGAAGCGACGGCAGTCTCGGGCAATGGGTCTACACGGTGTACCAGGAACACGGGCACCTCTGGGTACACTCAGGCTCTGGGGTGTGGCGGTGGAAGCCTGCACCTCCGAAGCGATTCCCGGTGCGACTGCCTGGCTCGTTTGAGAGTTCGCAAACTCTTGTGCAGGGCGATAACGGAGCGGGGTTGATTGCGATTGCCGACGGCAGAATCCGGCAGATTGTCAACGAAAAAGTCTCGGATTATCCGCTTTCCACCGGCGACTGGCAGTTCACTGCATTGAATTTGCTCCGGGATCGAGACGGTGTTTTGTGGATCGGAACGTTGGGGCGTGGACTTCTTCGCGTACGCAACGGCAAGGCCAGTTTTTTCTCCCAGAGTGACGGTCTCTCCGGCGATAGCATCCTCGGCTTGTTTGAGGATCGCGAAGGCAACATTTGGGCTGGTACGGCGGATGGTCTGGATTGTTTTCGTGAGTTTGCGGTGCCCTCCATTTCGGTTAAGCAGGGTTTATCCCGCACCAGCTTAATGACAGTCTTGGCCGCACGTGATAACACTGTGTGGCTTAGCGCGCTCGATGGTTTGAACAGATGGAACAACGGGCACGTTACGATTTATCGTGCCCGCAGCGAAGTAACGGCGGACCGATCCCGAGTACGCGCGAATCCCAAAACCGGGCCCGCTCCAGAGGGCCCCCTGCAACAGGCCGTAACTGAAATAACCGATCCTGAATTGCCGGACAATGAGGCGGGATCGCTTTTTGAAGACGATCGTGGCCGAATTTGGGTCTCGACACCAGCAGGAATCGCCCGTTTCGAACATGGCAGGTTTGATCGGTTGAGAGACCTGCCTGGCGGATGGGTGAATACGATGATCGGAGATGGCGATGGCGGGCTTTGGATTAGCTACGAGAGTTCCGGCGTCATTCGTGTCGTGAACGACAAAGTAGTTGAGCGGATTCCTTGGTCTAAGCTCGGCGGTCATGTTGTCGCTTCTGCCCTGTTAGCCGACCCGACACATAACGGCTTATGGCTCGGCTTTTTCCAAGGTGGGTTGGCGTACTTCAAGAATGGTCAGGTCCGCGCGTTATACGGGAAGAGACAAGGACTGGGCAGCGGGCGTGTCCTGCGCCTCCAACTTCATCCCGATGGTACGCTCTGGGCCGCTACCGAAGGCGGCCTCAGCTGCTTGAGAAATGGTCGCATTACAACCCTCGCGAGCAGCAACGGGTTGCCTTGCGATACCGTTCACTGGTCGATAGAAGACGACCTTTCCTCAGTTTGGCTATACACGGCCTGCGGCTTATTGCGTATCCCCAAAACAGATCTGGAGGCTTGGGCGTCTGACCCAACGCACAAGGTTCACTTCACACTTTTTGACAGCTCCGATGGAGTGAGAAGCCGCGCCCTGCTGCCTGGCTATACGCCGCGCGTCAGCAAGTCCCCAGATGGAAGAGTGTGGTTCGCGCATATTGAAAGCGTAAGTATGATCGATCCGCACAACCTTACTCGTAACAGACTGCCTCCTCCAGTACACATCGAGCAAATCACGGTCGATGGCAAGCCTTATGAGGCCGCGCGCGAATTACGGCTACCTGCGCGAGTGCGCAACCTGGGTATTCAGTACACAGCTCTCAGTTTCGTCGCGCCGGAGAAGGTTCATTTCAAGTACAAGTTGGAGGGCCAGGACCAGGACTGGAGAGAAGTGATCAACGACAGACACGTGGAGTATTCGAACTTGCCTCCACGCGCCTACCGGTTTCGCGTGATCGCGTGCAACAACAGCGGCGTATGGAATGAGATCGGGGACGCACTTGAGTTTTCAATTGCCCCCGCATATTACCAGACAACTTGGTTTCGCACTCTGTGCGCGTTCTTTTTTCTATCGCTGCTGTGGGTAGCCTACCAGTTCCGTGTCGGGCATCTGCGGCGGGAGTTCAACCTGGCGAGCGAGGCGCGCCTGAACGAGCGTATGCGTATCGGGCGCGAATTACACGACAATTTATTGCAGACCGTTCAGGGACTTATGCTCAGCCTTCAGGCGGTCAGCGAGATCATGCCCAGCGGCACGGCAAAGAGCAACTTCGAAAAAACTCTGGAGATCGGAGACCGTGCGATTCGCGAGGCGCGGCAGGCGGTCCAGGATTTGCGCTCGGCATCCACGACGAGCGATCTCACGCAGGCGGTACGCGCGCTGGGAGACGAACTCGCCAGCGGGAAGGGCGCGAGTTTCCGCCTGCTTGTGGAAGGCCCGACGAGAGAGTTGCATCCCATCGTTCGGGATGAAATCTACAGCATCGCGCGCGAGGCGCTCCGGAATGCGTTCACCCATGCTTGTGCAACCCGCATCGAAGCGGAAATCGGCTTCGACGACGGCCTGCTAAAGCTGAGGATCCGTGATGATGGTAAGGGCATTACTCCTGATATTGCCGAGCAAGGAAGTGCGGGTCACTACGGCATCGCTGGAATGCGGGAGCGGGCGCGTCAGATTGGTTCGAAGCTGGTGATCCTGAGCGGCCCAAAAACCGGAACTGAGGTAGAGCTGAAGGTTCCAGGCTCCGTGGCGTACGTCAAGCCGCACGGACGCTTTCCTTTAACGTTTTTCCGGCGGAACGGCAGGGTGAGATTGTGATCCGAGTTCTAGCCGCGGATGATCACGAGATTGTCCGCTACGGCATTGCCGACCTGATCGAAACGCAATCGGATATGCAGTTGGTGGCCGAGGCGTCCGATGGGCGCGAAGCCGTCGCGCAGTTCCGAAACCACCACCCGGATGTCACGCTTATGGATCTGCAAATGCCGGACATGAACGGTATCGACGCCATAAACGCCATTCGCGG
>JAFATG010000248.1 GCA_019244055.1 Acidobacteriaceae bacterium
CTGTCCGCCCGTTCCTTACCGAATGCGGCGCGGTATTCGCCTGACCATCGAACGGATCCCACCATTGCGGCTCGCGCCCGCTCACGCGAACCGATGCCGTTGTACTTACGCGCCGATTCGAGGAGTTCACAACGAAATAGATATCCGAAGACGATAGCTTGCGATGAACGAAGCCGATGGACGGCGCGGCGGCAATGTCCGTAGCAAAATCGGGCGGCAGCAGCTCAATCAGCGCACCTGCCACGTTCTGGTCATTCGCGACGAATCTCGTATTCTTCAACTTGCTTTGAAAGAGCCGTTGCGATAGCGCATTGATTTGCGCCGTTTGCAATTTCTCTTCCAATAAACCGGTTCCCAGAGAAGGAAGGGAGCGGGTTGCGATAACGACGCCTCCGCTGTTTACGAATGCCTCCACCCTTTGCAGGATCTCCAAAGGGATACGTTCGATACCTGGCAAGATCAGCGCTTTATAAGGAATTCCCGTTGCTTTGATTGCGGGATCATCGATCAGATCGAAGTTGTAACCCGCATTCAAGACTGCAGGAATCAGCACTGGTCCGAGCAGCGCGTCCGTCGTCTCATCAAGCGCAACGTGCCCTAATTCCAGACGCGACCACGCGTCATCGCTGGGCAAGTAGATCGCAAGGTCGTTCGCCGGTTGACCTTGCCTTAGCAGAAAGCTCACGCGCTGCAGATAGCGCGCGATATCCGGCATGACATCAAACCAAGGGTTGTGATCGCTCAATGCTGCTGCGGCGTAGAATCTCCAGCCGGGCTCAACTACGCCCGGAGGCGAGTACGGCCACCCATGGCCAACGAGTTGATTGATTCCTTCGATAAAGTGCCGGTCCGCCTCCGCCTTCAGGTCGAGGGGGGTCGCACGGAATGCCGGCGAATGGAGCCAGGTCCAGGTCTCAGTGGACGTAACGGTCCTGTTATAGAGATGAGCTGCCGAGGAAGCCCACCGGGCCACGCTGAAGCGGCGCCAGTACGGGCCATGTTCACCCTCAGGCAGATCCACATACCGGTTGCTGGAAAGCTCCACCGGCGGCTCTCCGTAAGTTTGCGACCGGAACAGCGTGTGATGAGCGTGCGCCCATTCGCGAATGGGGATGAGATAGTTCTGTTCTACAAGTTCAGTCAGGGTCTTAGCCCAATCGTGACGAACGGGGCGCGTGTTTGGTCCTATGTCCCGTACGAGCGCGGGCAGGTACGGAGTTAAGTCGTACCCACGGCGTTTGCGGAACTCGGCAAGAAAGTCCTCTGTCCAATCGGACCCATACACCTCCAGACTGTCACTGAACACAGAGAATGGCGGATGCTGCCCGAACGCCTGCAAAACCGGGTCACCAACCGAGGTCAAATGATGTTCGATCGCAGCGCGGCTGTAGTGGTTAAGAACAAAACCTTCAGCGCCGAACGCGCTTCGTTTTACCTGCTGGCCGGTACGGCTCGAAATAAAGAAATACAGGAGATCGCTTCCGCTCAAGCCGGGTGGGATTTCAACCCGATCGTGATCTTCACCCGGCAGCGGTTCACCTCCCAAGAACGTGCCGATCAGCGTCTCTCCATTCTCGAGCGCCGGTTTCGGAACGCTGCGGGTACCCTCAGGTACGTAGACTTGTTCGACTCTCAGGCGCCCTGCGGCTCCATTCACAGGCGTATTCGGGCCACCATACGGCCACCCGCTCCCGAGCGTTATATCGACTCGTAGACCCAGTTGGTTCGCAGTTGCCGCAGCGTGACGGACGTCTGAAAGAAACTCGGGCGATAGATAAGGAACGTTCTTAATGCCTTTCGCGCTATCGTCGAGGTCCAGAGGATACACAGGCTGAATCTCGACGCCACCAATTCCCGCATTCTTCATGACCTGCAATTCCCGGTCAAGTTCCGTTTGGCTGACCGAGGGGCCGAACCACCACCATCGCATCAGAATGCGACAGTCATCCGGCGGATTAAGAAACGATTCTTTCAACTGCTCGGTGCCGCGATCATGCAGCGCCCAGATAATAGGCGGCGCGCTTAGAAGGAGCAACAGGAGGACGATAGAGAACCTTCGCACCCTATTAGTCTGTGGCATCGCTCTCGGTTCGCTTTTTAGCGAGCTGCAGTCAGAGTGCGGGACGCCTTTCTGTCGATCTGTCGCGGCTCGGCATATTCTGTCGCGGCTCGGCATATTATGGATGGTCTATGTCGCCGGTGAGACAAAATCCCGATGCGATACGGGCGATTGGTTTGGGCGGATCGATCGGCGGAATTCTTGATATTTCCGATGCTCTGTTGTTTTACGGCCTGCAGGGTGTACCTCCACAGCAATTGCTACAGGGGATCGCGAGAGGGTTGCTGGGTGAGCGTGCATTGCGAGGCGGTTGGGGGACGGCGACACTTGGGCTCGGCCTGCATTTTCTGATCGCCTTTACGGCAGCGGTCGTCTATTATGCCGCGAGCCGGAAATTCCGGATGTTACGGGAGCGGCCGGTTGTGAGCGGGCTGCTGTATGGCATTGCCGTCTTCCTGTTTATGAACATGATCGTGGTCCCGCTTTCGGCGATTCATCGAAGCCCGACAGCGATGCTACGGCTCAATATAGCGAGCGCGAACGCCGTGCTGGCGTTGATGCTGTTTATCGGTCTGCCGATCGCGATCGCCGTGAATCGATATGCGAGCGAAACACGGACCGTCGTCTGAAATCGCGAGCGCAGGCTTGTGCTCATATTTCCGCTTCAGCCACATTTGCATCAGGTCAGTGCCAGATACTCATGCGCGAGTCGGACAACCATCGAGCCCTCACCTACCGCGGACGCCACACGGTTCATCGCCCCCGCGCGAATATCGCCAGCGGCGAATATTCCTGGCACGCTGGTCTCGAGCGGCAACGGTTCGCGCCGCTCTTTCCAGATACGCGCGTAGGTATCCCCCGCCATAAGGTCCCGCCCAGTGAGGACGAATCCTTTGGGATCGCGGAGCACGGTGGGGGCGAGCCAATCGCTTCGCGGACGAGTGCCGATAAATACAAACAGCGCGTCCGCTTTCTCTACCCGGCTGCACCCATCGTCGAGTGAGGTGAGGACAATTCGTTCTACGTGACCCTCGCCCTCCACTCGTTCGATCTCGGTCCGAGGACGCACCCGAACATTTGGTGTTTGCTGGATTTGGTCGATCAGGTACTGCGACATGGTGGGACGCAGGCTATCGCGTCGCACTACAATCTCCACCTCTCTGGCGTGGCGTGCCAGATACAGCGCCCCCTGGCCTGCCGAGTTCCCGCCACCAACGATGAAAACTCGCCGGCCGCTGCAAGCCGCCGCTTCCGTCATAGCCGCGCCGTAATACACTCCTGCACCTCTGTGCTCGGCCACTCCGGGCGCGGGATGCTCGTGATAGGACATGCCGGTAGCGCCAAGTAACGCCCGGGTAACGAGCTCACGGCCGTCGGCAAGTGCGAGGTGCTTGTACCCGCCGTCAATCGAGACCGCGGTGACTTCGAGCGGAGAGAGAAACTCTGCCCCGAGGCGCAGCGCCTGCGCCAAGGCGCGGCGTGTCAGATCGCTGCCGCTCACGCCGGTTGGAAAGCCGAGATAGTTTTCGATTCGAGAGCTGGAGCCGGCCTGGCCGCCGGGCCCGTGCCGGTCGAGGAGCAGAGTGCGCAGCCCTTCCGATGCGCCGTATACCCCTGCGGCGAGCCCCGCCGGACCGGCGCCGACGATCACAAGGTCATAGACGTCAAAAGCGGCCGAGAGCGAGCGGCCGAGGCGCTCAGCCACCTGGCGAGGCGCCGGATTGCACAGCACGCAGCCCCCGTCGTCAAAAAACAGAGCCGGCAGATCGTCAACCCCAACACCGGCCGCGTCCAGCAATGCGCGCGCATTTGGGTCGCGCGTCACATCGAGCCAGCGATAAGGAATGAGATTGGAGGCCAGGAAATCTTTGATCGCGTGCGATCGAGGCGACCACTGATCTCCGACCAGCCTCAGGCCTTTAGCCTCGGGCAAATACTCGGCTTGCCAGGCGTCCAACAGATCGTCGAGTACGGGATAGAGACATTCCTCGGGAGGATCCCACGGCTTCGATAGATAGTAATCGATATGCGCCTTATTGATCGCTCTGATGGCTGCTTCGATGTCTGAATAGGCAGTGAGCAGGACGCGCCGCGCGAGCGGGTATACCTCGCGCGATTTGGCCAGCACTTCCACGCCGAGCATATCCGGCATTCGTTGATCGCTGATGATCATGGCCAGCGAATCCCCGCGGGTTTTCAGTTCGCGGGCAGTACTCAGGGCCTCCGGCCCGGATCCGGCACTCATGATCGTATAGTGTTCGCGGTATCGGGAGCGAAGGTCGCGGCGGACGGCAGCGAGTACCTGCGGATCGTCATCCACGACAAGCAGGACAGGTTTGTTCAATGCGGCACTCCCGCGCCGTCGCTCTCGGCGACGGGTAGAGCGACGCGAAAGTCCGTCCGGCCCGGTTGCGACTCGACTGCGATTTCGCCATCATTGTGACGAACGAGGCGCCGCACGATATCCAAGCCTAACCCCGTGCCATGCCCCATCGGCTTGGTCGTGAAGAACGGGTCGAAGATGCGCTCTTTAATCTGTGCAGGAATACCGGTTCCGTTGTCGATGATATGCACCACCACGCGCTGATGCTCACGTTTGGCCAGCACTTCGATGCGCCCCGAGTCGCTTACGGCGTCAAGGGCATTGTCAATTAGGTTTGCCCAAATCTGGTTGAGTTCGCCGGCAAAGCCGCGAACACGCGGAAGGTCCGGTTCCACCGCGACGACGACAGCAGCCGATTTCGCCCGCGCCTTCGACATGAGAACTGCAACCGTGTTGCTCAGACCCTGTATCAGTTCGACCGGTTCTGCTACCATCGCCTGATCCATGTGGGTAAATCCTTTAATCGCGGTAACCACGCCTGAGATGTGCATGGCCGCGTCCTGAATCTCCTTCGCGAGGCTGCGGACCGAATAGCTCGCGGCACTCCAGCGAAGCACAGCGTCCAAAACAGGCTGATCGACCGTCCCAGCCAGACGATCGAGCATCTCCAACGTTATGTCGGTTTCAGCGAGCGCATCTGCGCAGGCGGAATCGAGGCCGTGATCCGCTAACCAGTCGGCGATGGCCTCTTCCCGTTCGGCCCGCTCGATCGGTGACCGCACCTGGTGCACACAGGCCGTCAGGCAGGACTCGCGCGCGGCGTCAATGGCGGTGAGCTGGGCTTCGGTCAGCCTGGACGCACCGAGTGCCCGCGATGCCTGCTCGGAGTCCTCTAATCGCGCCTCGAGGAGCGCCGCGCTGCGCTCGATCGATGCTACCGGGTTGTTCAGTTCGTGGGCCAGCCCCGCGGATAATTTGCCCAAGGAAACCATCTTCTCGTCGTGCAGATCGCTGAAGGTGAAGACGCGCGCGCGATCGAGCATGATGTGGACGAGGATCGACGTGACCTCATGACATTCGCGGGTCATCGCGCGAAAATGATCGCGGTGCACGGTCAGGATTTCTGTGGTGGTCTGGGCAACTGAGTCACCGGGCGGGCCGACTAGCCGCGAGTAGGGCAGCAGTCCGCCAACATCGCCGCCTCGCCATTCGATTATTTTTCGAAGGCCCGCTCCGCGGTTGACGGAAAGGGTCACGTGGCCGGAAAGAAAAACAAACAATCCTTCGACTCGCGCGCCTTTCGCCGTCATCACTTCGCCCGCCTGAAGTTGCCGAAGGGATCCGCGGGTGGCGAGCCACGTTAGTTCTTCGCGAGGCGCCGCACCAAGGGTCTTGTGCTGCAGCAGCCGATCGACGACATCCGTTGCGGTCATCTGTGTGGAGCCGGTTCGGCCGGGAGTGTTGGGAGAAATCGCACTTGCGACATTCTTCTGAAGTCGATCAAATCCAATTTTTACTCACACCTCGTGATACAGCCGGTATTGCTCGTCGCGGATATCCGGGAAAGCGCGAAACGCGACCGGAGCCGCAGCCGACTGGACCTGCCATCCACGTCCGGCAGCGGTCCGCCGGGAGGCCTTCAGGAGTTGCGCGCGGGTAAAACGGCTGTTCGGCGAATTTACGGAGAACAACGACAGCGGACCAAATAGAAGCGCGACAGTGTTGGGGTGCTGCGCGTCAACGGCTTCGAGACGCAACGGCCTGTCGATGGTGTATTCAATGACATCTCCGTTCTTCCATTCGCGGCGCAGTGCACAGAAAGTGCCGGGCTGAATCTGGGCTCCGGAGCTCCGTCCGGCTACGGACACAGCCGTACCTGGTCCGGCCCACTCGGGAACGCGCAGATAAAGGGTGAACGTCTCGGCGCGATCGGTATGGATACGGATGCTGACCTCTCCGGTATACGGGTAGTCGGTCTTTTGCTCCAGCGCAATGCGCGATGAGCCTCGCACCCAGGTGAGGCGTGACGGAATGAAGAGATTCACGTACACGCCATCCGGAGTATGGAAGTATGAGCTGATGCCGTAGTCCGCAGTGATCTGGGGAAACGTTCCGGAGCAACACGGCCATGGTTCCGAATAGTAGACCTTGGAACCGTCGTTGTTGTAGTCGGAGTAGTAAAAGCTGAATCCGCCGGGCTGCAGAGGCTTCGCACCCAGGATGGTATTGTAGAGAACCCTCTCCATGCTGTCGCCGTAACGGCTGTCGCCGGTGATACGGATGAGATAACGGGCAATTTTGAAGTGGCCATAGGCTCCGCACGGAGTCTCAAAGCTCGTGTGCGTCGTCTTTAAGCTTTCGCCGAGAGTGCCGCTGCCCGGTTCGCAGAACGCCTCCTTCGGTCCCCAGCCGCCGCTCGCAAAGCTTTGCGCCAAAACGAAGCCAAAGCCGTTGCGTGCCGCGCGCAGATGCTTCTCGCTACCGAGGACCAGATAGGCCTGAGAAGCCGAGCTGAGTGCATTTACATGGCTATACGCATGCCTGTGTGGCAAGACGTTTTGTCCGTTCGCGAGTGGATCGAAATAGTCGCGGTCAAGAAGAAAACGTTGCGCGAGCTCCAGATACCGCCTGTCTCCGCTGCGCTTGTAGGCGAGGAAGAAGTTCTCCGGAAGCGTATAGCTTTCATCCCAGGTCCAGGAGATGTTCTTGTGCGGCCTCTCAGCCATTTCGGCGCGTGTGAGAGCCTTCGGAGGCAGATAGGGGAGCACGGCATCGGTCGCGCGGGCAAGAACCGGGAGCGCGTCAGGGTCGTGTACGAACTGGTGAGCGTCAATCAATCCGCAGTTGCTCTTATCGAAAGTGTAGGCTGGCAGCGGGTATTTGATGTAGAACTTCGGGCTGAGCGCTTGGCCGAAGCCGCGGACCAGGCGATTCACCTTAGCCTGAGTCGCCGTGTCGCCGGTCGCAGCATAAGCGCGCGCGAGTCCTGAAAGATACTGACCGAACGAATGCCCGGGAATATAGCCGGTCATGTTGTTGGGCGGATCGAATTCGTCTGACCAGCTATACCAGCCGCCCATATCTTCGCCGGGCGCCGGAAGACCGGCGGCCTGGCGGAAGGGTTTCAACAGCGAATCCTCATTGAGCGCCAAGAAGAAGGCGTGGTTGGCGCGGAACTGCTCCCGCATCGACCCATCGAGCAACTCTACCTCGGAATAGTCGAATTGCCGGAGCTTCACCTCGCCCCGACTCGGCTCAATAGCGGCTTGGCAAAGCGCGTGACGACCCAGCATCGAAACGCCGGCGACCGTACTGCCGGACTTCAGGAACGCTCTCCGAGAGAGCTTCGTCGGCATATTATTGATTATCCGAAGCGGCTCAATTGTCCCTTGTGTCGAAGGGCCCGCAAATGCCATGAATGAGAAAGCGCTCCTACTCAGACCCGATCGCCCTTATCGGATCCAGCAGAAACGCCTTTCGCGCCGGAATCGCGCACGCGAAGATCGTGACCGCAAGAAACAACAACGCGACCGCCGCGTACGTCAGCGGATCAAACGGGCTCACGTTAAAGATCATGTTGCGCATCAGATACAAAACGCCAGGAGCTACAACCAATCCAATCACCGCCCCTACCAGTGCCAGCGCAATCCCTTCTCGAATCACCGTCCGTAGCAAGTCAACTCGCTCCGCTCCGAGCGCAATCCTCAGCCCGAACTCTCGCGTCCTCTGGCTTACCGAATAAGCGATCACTCCGTAAACGCCCATAGTCGCCAGCAGCAATGCCAGCCCGGCAAACGCGCCGAATAACAGCAAGTTGAACCGCCGCGGCGCGAGTGACCGCACCAGGTATTGCGTCAAGGTCTGCATGCGCGCAACCGGTTGATTCGGCCGTAATCGTTGAATGGCCTTTCGCACAGATTCAGCGAGCAACACCGGGTTCTGCGCCCGCACAAACAGGTCAATCGAGCCCAGAACGTGATTCGTTTCGTCCTGCACGTAAGGCATGTAAAGTGCCGGCTCCACAGGAACGTCGAGCCCCTCGTGCTTGATATTCGCCACAACGCCCACTACCTCCCGAACACGCTCTGCGCCCAGCGCCCGCCGTCCCGGTCCGGTGTAGCCCACGGCCAACCGCTTCCCAATCGGATTTTCGCCCGGCCAAAAGCGGCTTGCGAATAGCTGGTTCACAACCACAATCGGTAGGCTCGTGGCTGTGTCGAAGGCGTTGAACGGTCGCCCAGCTACCATGCGCGCTCCAACGGTCGGAAAGAAATCCGAACTGATGAAGCAGCCCTTCGAACTCGGCACTCGGTGCGGGTCCGCTGGTCTGTCGAAAAATCGAAGCTGTGCCACCGCTGCTGACCCGCCCGGAATGCAATCACCCAGGGCTGCATGCTCAACCCCCGGCAACGCCGCCACTCTCTCCAGTACCTGGCGCATAAAAACCTGCTGCTCCGCTCCATAATCGGAGTGGCGCAAATAAGCTGTCAATAAGTATTGCGGCTCAAAGCCGGGATGCACATGACTCACTTCCCAGAAACTGCGCATCAGCAGCCCGGCACCAGCTAATAGCACCATCGACCCCGCAATCTCCGAAATCACCAGCCCACGGAGGCCGCGTTTACTTGTGGGTCCCAGATCGCTACGGCCGGTGCGCAGCGTCTGATTAAGATCGAGCTTGCTAAGTACCGCTGCCGGCGCCCATCCAAACAGCAGGACCGTCATCGTCGAAATTCCGAGCGCGAAAAGCAGAACCGGCAGATCGACGGCGATGGTCGTCCCACGCGGCAAGTTGTCGGCACTCCAGTTCAGCAACAGCCTGACACCTGCAGAGGCCAACTGAATTCCCAATACCCCGCCGATCATTGCGAGCAACCAGTTCTCTGTCAGGAACTGTTGCAGGACCCGCCTTTGCGTCGCCCCGAGGCCCAGCCGGATCGCAATCTCCTGCTGACGCGCATTCGCGCGCGCCAACAGCAGATTCGCCAGATTCGCGCACGTGATGATCAGCACTAGCACAACAGCCGCCATAAGCAAACGCACCGGCGTCTTCACTGGCCCCACAAAGTAATCTTTCAGCGGAACCAGCTTCACCGAGGCACTCGGCGACGCACCCGGTGCCCGCCGCAAAATGCTCGATAGATCCTCTTCCGCCTCCTGCGGCGTCACCCCCGGTTTCAGTCTTCCGATTACAGTTAGAAACTTGTTGTTCCTCCATTTCATGAATGGGAAATCAGGAACCACCTTCGCCCAAACGTCAGTGTTAGGGAACAGATCGGGAAGCGGCGGCATGACCCCGATGATCGTCATCATCGCTTGATCTGATCTGATCGTGCGGCCAAGAATATGTGGATCGCCGCCGAACTCGCGCTGCCAGAAACGATAAGAAATGACTACGTTCCCACCATCGATGTGGTACTCCCAAGGCTCATAGAGCCGGCCTAGCAGCGGCTTTACCCCGAGCGCAGGAAAGAACTCGGGCGAAACGCCGGTACAATTAACCAGCACCGGCCCGTCTTTCGAATCGTATGTGTAACTGAAAAACGGGACTAGGTCCGCGATCCGCGCAAAGGTCCGGTTCTGATCCCGGTAATCGTCGAAATCCGGACCAGACGCACTCCCGGCCGTCGTCCCGGAGATCCCCGCGTCCTCGCTGACTACGAACAACTGTTCTGGATTATGGAAGGGCAGCGGACGAATTAACACTGCGTGCACGATGCTGAAAATCGCCGTGTTCGCCCCAATTCCCAGCGCGAGCATCACCGCTGCCGTCATCGTAAACCCCGGTGCTTTCCGGAGCCAGCGAATGGCGAAACGGAGATCCTGCCAAAAACCGCTCATCTAATGTACTGGAGCAGTTACGCTTCCAGACAACGTGCTGTAAGGACTAGATCAAACCAGCGCGCCCCAGTCCGCTTCTGGGAAATGTCACTTCAGGTTCGGGACAACTCAGCAGAATCGACTTTCGCATCCGAGAATGGTTCTATACCTCTCAGTGTCAGCGGAGCGTGACCGAAGCGCCAGGCTGCTTCGTGGAGGCGGCGGCGGTCACAGGTTCGTATTTCTTCGGCTGTAGGTTCGCCCCTGAGTAGCTGTTTCGAGGGTTCCACAGCAGCCAGCCGTCGGAGCCGAAGGACTGGGCGGCCCGGATCTGGGCCTGAATCTCGGCAGCCCCGAACTGGCGTTTGTCGAAAGCATAATCGGCAAAGCCCTGGAGCCACGGCCGGAAGCGGATTGGATCGAGGCCCGTCCGCGCGCGGGCTTTATCCAAAGAGAGGCGGACGATCTCGTACGGATGCTCCACCGGATCGCGGTAGTTTGGAATGCCGAAGGCAAAGCCAGAAGGATAAAGCATCGGAGAGATATAGTCGAGCACTGTGCCGACGCGCTCGATCTTCTGCCCGATTCCGGTGTCGTTTGTGTTCCAGCAGATGTAGCCGAATACATCGGCTGAGAGAAAAACATTATAGGGCGTAAGCTGCCTTCGCGCTTCGGTGAGAAACGCTGTTATGGTATTCGAACGCGATTCTTCGGTACTTTCCTGCGAGAACTGGAGACCTTTCGCATCGGGAAACCGCACATAGTCGAATTCGATTTCATCGAAGCCGGACTTTGCCGCATCGACAGCCAGGCTAATGTTGTAGTCCCAAACCTTTTTCTGGAACGGGTCACACCAGGCGAGGCCTTCGCGATCGCGCCACAGTTTTCCGTTCATGCGCACCGGGAGGGCAGGATCCGCAACAGCCAGCACGTTGTCCTTAAAGGTCACAATTCGGGCGATAGCGTACATCCCTTGCGCGTGCAGCCGGTCGATGAGGCCGCGAATATCGGGTATCGTCACTGTTTTTACAGAACCGATCTCGCTCGCAATCGGAGCCGAGGTCCGGTATGAGATATAGCCGAGATCGCCCTTAAC
>JAFATG010000326.1 GCA_019244055.1 Acidobacteriaceae bacterium
TCCCGGTGGGGCGCCGGCCGGCGGGGTCGCGACTGGTGAGCTGTTTGCCTTTACAGCCGTATCCCCGGCTGTGCTACCGGGTATCGCAGGTGCTGATGAACTACCGGTGACGGAACCTCCTAACGTTGAGGGCGAGGTCGCTGACGAGCCCGAGTTTCCGGTACCGCTAACTCCTCCTGCGGCACTGCCTGGTGCTGCCCCGGACGTAGGAGCTCCTCCCGTCCCGCCACCAGCTGCTTGAGCATATACAGAAGTTGAACTGGCAAGCGCTAGCAATGCAACGCCGCCTAGAAAACATACACCCTGTTTCTTCACATGCATTGAGGTTCTCCGATTCTATAGCTACTTGTTTTGGAGTCTTCATCGGATTTGCGAAAAAAGCAACGTGATGCGAAAACGCCGCCTGGAAAGGCGGCCGCAATGGGAGCCATCGACACACGTTCCTAAAAAAACCGTCGTCTTTTCATGCGAAAGCTTGTGATAAGGCTCTTCAGCGTCGGCCAGAATTCGCTCGTTTGCGGTCGCACATGGATTTGACCGGCTGACGACAAAGGATGACGGTACCAACCTATTCTGCTTGTCCTCATTGTGCTCATCCTCGGGACCCTCGATTCTGGCCTTACAGCGGGGGCTGGGCTGTTATCCGAGCGGCCGTTGGGCTCGTTATCATCATCCTTATTTTTGATACTGGCGCAGTCGAATGTGGCTGTTCTTTTTTGACGCTGACCTAAGGCGAGTTCCGGCCAATTCCGGCGTTCAGTGCAATCCCACAGAACTTATAGAGCGAATGAATGTGGTCGCTACCATCGTGCGTGATGAATACCGCTTGGCTCACAGGCCGACAATGACGGCGGGTGCAGCTCAGCAATATTGTTCGACGAGAGCCAAGAGCCTCTCGATATTAAGAGGCTTAGCTAGTTCGTCCGCTGCGCCAGGGGCCTGCCCGAGGCAGATAGCACGATTCTAGGAATACCGGCGATCGATGGATTGTTACTGAAAGGCAAACCTGACCCGGGCCGCCAATTGAAAACTGACCCACCCTGGCGTGGGGTACTCCGGATGGGAGGGCCGTATTCGGCGTTCGTCAAGCACAAGTAGCCGACTAGTGGTGTCGCGGAAAGCACGTCATCGCACATCAGGGGCGAGCCACAACTCGTACCGTCCCGGCGGATTATTTTCGTAATGGCCGATGCGCTTTACCGCGATCGGTGTCAAACCCATGGTTCTCAACTCATCTGCAACTGATCCCGCCCGCGCTCGGTCGTCATGAAAGTAGCGCACCTGGTTCTCATCCGGTCCAAACGAGACCATGATGATGCGCGGCACCAGATAACCATTCTGCATCAGTTTGTCTCGAATACGATTCGCCGTTTCCTGCTGGTGGTCCGAACGGATGTGAATATAGACCTCGTCCTGAGTCTGATCCGATACGATTCTGGTCCTAAGCTCGGCAGGAAACGGATAGCAGCGTGGCGGCGCGAAAAACGGGAGGACGATCAAAGGTGGAACCACGACAAGAAGTCGTGCACGAAACATACGATTCATACGCCTTCGGAGCATGTGATGAAACGTGATTTAGTATACGGCCTTTCTCAACCCTAGCTAAAACCGCAGCAGGTCGCTTTGACGGCCACAGTCATGAAACAGCTATGACCGCGGTTACGCGGAGTACGTCTCCGTGTCCATCGATGCGTTAGCACGTATTCCCGAGGGAAATCTCCGGAGAAGCAGCGCCTCTGATGTGTGCCAACATCACTACTTCAACGCCCTGCGTCACAGTGGCGCCTGCCTTGGCGACCTCGTGGCCATCCAGGGCATCGGCCGTCTCAGTCATTTGGGTATTCCGTTCGCGAGCAAATTCGGGTTTGCCACGGTCGCGATTGGCAGAGGATCGGAATCTCGCCTTGGAATTGAGACCCGTCTGAAGCAGTCCGAGGTGGTGGACAAGCGTTTGCGCCTGTTCAACTTCCGCTAGACCGAAGTTCCCGTGAGAGTGACGAATAATCCTGCATTCTGTGGAGAATTATCCAGCGGGCGCGATTTTACTGACTACCGCGAGCAGCTCACAGTGTGAACCCGAGAAGTTGGAGGGCGTGTTTTCTGCAGGGGTGTTGGGCACGTGATGACATCGAAGGGAGCGAGCGACTTCGCCACCGGCTGAATGCGGTTTTTGACGATGGTGGCGAGGTCCCTTAGCAGATCGTGAAAGCTCTGCACCGCCAAACCGTGGGGAGGCGTTTAGTTCGTTCCTTGGCCTGAGCTGAGGCGGAGCGTCGCGCCGGGCACCGGCGAGGCTTGTTCCTGGGGTTGTACGTCTCCGAACAGCAGCGGCGCGAGCGCGCGGCGCATGTGCCATTCCACGTAATAGGCCAGCAAACAGACCAGCCCATGGTCTCGCACCCGGTCGGCGAGGCGGTGGTGAATCGGACGAATCGCCAACTCCGGACTCTCGAGCGTGCGAAAAGCGCGCTCGACTTGGGCCAGCCGCTTCTAGGAGCGCGTTGTCTATCGTGGCGCGGCCACGATAGAGCTGACTACCATCCGTCGGCAGCTTGTGGGCTTCCTCATGTGCTGGGCAACGTCTGTTTGGGTTGATAGTCGATGGCCGCGAAATTTCTGCTTCTTTATGTCGCCGGACTGATAAACTGATAGGCATGCCTCGATCGAACCGTGATCTGCACGGAAGCGTACCAGATCAAAGCCCTATTGCCCTGCTACTGCTGGACGTTATCAGTGATTTTGAATTCCCGAGCGCCGACCGGCTCTTGAAGCAGGCGATCGAGATATTACCACAGTTGACCGCGCTTAAAGCGGGTGCACGTGCAGACGGTATACCCGCAATATACGTTAACGATAACTTCGGCCGTTGGACTTCGGATTTCCGCCACCTGGTAGATCATTCCGCAGCCGACAGCAGCAAAGGCAAATCCATCGCCCGTGCCCTCGCTCCGATGGCCGATGACTATTCGGTTCTAAAGCCGAAACATTCGGGTTTTTTCGGCACCTCTCTCGACCTCGTACTCAAATATCTCGGCGCTCAATTATTAATCGTGACCGGCTTCACCACGGATATTTGTGTTGCATTCACGGCAGCCGATGCATACATGCGGGGATATCGGTTGTGGGTGCCATCGGACTGCACTGCCGCGCTTGAGAGCCGTTACCACCGAGCCGCGCTCAACTATGTGAAACGAGTACTCGGGGCTGATATACGTCCCTCAGCGGCAGTCGATCTCAAGACATTCGAGCAGAGTTCGCGCTAAGCGGTCAGCAGGCTGGAGCGAAACTTTGGCTGCGTTTCCTCAAAAGGGCTGCGATTGGTTTAGGTTCGAATCTGATTTCGTGAAAGCGTCGCTCGCTCCCGGTCTCCTCAACGGCAGCTTCACGAGCATTCTCGAAGCCTTAAACGTTTCGATTTTACGTGCGCTGCGGGATGTGCATTTCGCAATCCGGCACTTGGTTATATCCGCTGGATCCCGTGGCGCGTTTCCATCGCAAGCGGCACCGCGAGAATTCATCAGTGTTCACAGACAACCGACTGAAGCATGCTCGACGAATTGAACGTTAAAGTGAAGTGCGGCATGCGCTACTGCATTCCTCTAGTTAAAGTTGGCGTAGCGGTGGCTTTACTGCTTCACCGAGCCTGGTTCGCCAATGTTGCGAGTTTCTCGGCGAGCGCACCTGCCTGCGTGACGTTGGCGATCGTTGATTGCAGCTTGTTTTTCCATCCCGACATCACGTCTCCCTCTCCTTTAATCATCGCGTCGAAGCCAATTCTGGCGGCCATGGCCGCGTCATCCTTCTTTTCCTGGCCGATTTTCGTGTCGAGCATATTGGCCCGCGCAAAAGATTCGATCTCTGTGGTGCCCGGCATCAGGCATGTGACCGTCACACCGCTGCCCTCAGTTCGTTACGCTTTCGTACCATTATAGACGGCTTGAAATGTGCCCGGCATAAACCCGGCGATCGAGCCGGTGATGAGAATGCGTCCCTCGCCTCGGGCGCGCATTTCATTTGCAATCTTAATGAATCAATGAATCGTGCCGGCGATGTTGGTATCGACCACATGGCGCGCTTCTTGAAGTCGTGATCGAGGAATGCATGCCCCAAACCATGGCCTGAATAATCAGCGAGCTGTGGCTGATGTCATCGACACAATTGCAATGTCTCAAAGCTCGCAGGCCCTGTCCCATCACAATTGCTGACCCGAGCAGTTATCACAGCTCTACTTACATCGGCGGTAACTGGGTGGCGCGCCTACCAAAATGACTGACCGGCCGATCTACTTCTCGCCCCTCAGGAGAGCGTTCACTAGGGTCGACCTTGCGGGACTTCATCATCTGAAACAAGATCCACGAAAAAAGGCACACTCAAGCCGAACGAGTAGTATCACTCCTATCATTGCAAGCGAGTGTCTGCCTAATTTAACCCCGCCGACTATCAATGCGATCGCCAGTAATACAAGTGCCGCGGCTATGAAGAGTGAAATCTGCGGAGCGTCGGGATCGGTTCCTGACGGATTTCACCCTGGGGAGCATGTTCCCGATTCCAGGAATTTCCTATTTGATGGTCAGCGAGAGCGTACTGCAGTTTGCCGGCGGCAGATCGTGCATTAATAATGCATTGAATGCTGTTTGTCATTAAACTGAATCTGATCCTGCTTATCCCCTTTGCAAACGTGTGACTTTCCGAAGTGTCCGGCTATCGATGATTGGTGAGGGGGTTGCAGACTGGGCAGGTCGAAGTCTGATTCTCGATCGTGCGGGCGGTCAGAGTGGCAGGAACTTTGCGTCAATCATTTTCCGAGGAGACTTGCTCATGAAGGCTATTGATCTCTTAAAAAAAGACCACGATACGGTCAAAAAGATGTTCGCCGCATTCGAAAAAATGGGCAGCCATGCGCAGAAGGATCGGTTGGCTCAGGCCGAAGAGATATGCGAGGAGCTCCGCATTCACGCCGCCATAGAAGAAGAGATTTTTTATCCGGCTGTGAAATCTGTACGGGACAAAGAGGCGAAGTTCGATGTCGAGGAGGCCCTGGAAGAGCACAAGCAAATGAAGTCCGCGATGGAGGATGCCCTCAAAGATGAAGGCCAGGAACCTGCCTTCGCCGCGAAAATGAAGGTCCTTAAGGAAAACGTCGAACACCATGCCGGTGAGGAGGAAAAGGAAATATTCAAGGTAGCCCGCAAGCTCGGCGACGATCGCCTGGAGGAGCTTGGCCAGCAGCTTCAGGAAAGGAAAGAGGCGCTTCAGGCGGAGGATACCGGCAACCACCGGCAGGGCACAACAAAGGCGTAGGATAACGCCCGCTCGCCCGGTCCCGCGCCTTTGTCGTCTCGCTTCGCAGGGGAAGAGCCAAGCGGCAAGGCGCGGCGAAAGCGCCGAGCGTCACGGGCCGGATTGCTGCTATTTTTAAAGGGCGTGCTGCGTTGTATGTGAAATTTGGTAAGCGCGGTCACTGCCCGCGCGATAATCTGAGGCACTTGGAGACCAAGGAATTTGTTCTCGAGCGCGAAGTCCAACACCGCCTAAAAGGCGAAAGTGTTCCCGTAGAATGAGAGGCGGTTGGAGATATTGAACAAAAGCATCACACCTGCGATATGGTCTTCGAGCGTATGTCCATATCTCCGTCCAAAGCCACCGACGGCTGTACCGGACCGCGATTGACGAATCGTTGGCACGGCTTCCGCTGAGGAGATGTTCACAACGGCGTGGTTGACTCAAATTAACGGGTACTCTTGATATTACGAGTTTGACTACAATCGGAGAGCAGACAAGGAATCTATCCGGCTCGGCTGAGAGGATGCGAAGACGTTGCATACACGCCTGAGGCAGCGTCCGACGCGTTGTGTTTTAGTCATTACGTTGATCACTTTACCATTGGTCGTTTACCGTGGTAAGAAGGCGTCGTGCCGCGATCTTTCCGATCAGGTCGGGCGCCGACAATTTCTCGAGAGTTCGCCACCGAATCCACGCCAAGATCAGTCCTAATTGATCTGCATCTAGCCCGGAAAGGTATCCACTAGCTCCCGTAACCGCTGTCGCGCGTCATTAAGGACGCACTCGCCATCCCCGACGAGGAGGGTGTCGAAGTCAAGCGAGACAAGCTGCCGTACGCTTTCACGCAGCTTCAGTGGGTCATCCAACACTTTTTCGCGCAGAAGGCTAAGCCGCCCTGGCGGATTCCCGACTACCGCATCTCCGACGATGAGTAGCCGCCGCTCTGGCCAATGGAAAGCCACTTCGCCCGGCGATTTTCCAGGTACGCCTATTACAGTCAGCGGGCCGATCTTGTCGCCGACCTGCAACTCGTCATCAAGTTCCGCTCCTTGGCCTCGCGCGTATGCAGCATCGCCGGCGTGGATTGCCGTTCGGGCTCCAGTACTGGCACGCACCCGGTTGGCGGCGCGCACGTGGTTGCGGTTGGTGAGCAAGATGCGACTGATGCTTCTTTGCGCCAGCTCATTAAGATCCTGCTCCGTTAGTTCGACCGGATCGATCGCAAGATTACCCGCCCGGTCGCTAATCAGGAAGCCGTTAAAGTGATAGCCATGAGGCTGAGAGAACCAGGACCACGTTAGTATGTCACGCGCGATTGTCTGCACTGCACTCTTCTCTTCAACGCGACCATTATCGAGTGATCATAACGCTGCGCTACATCGGCATGCCACCCGGTCGAAGCGCTCCCATACCGCGACAACTCAGCACACGGTTCGTATGCTTGCTGGTCTCGAACGCTAAATGAGAGCTTCTATTTCAGGAAACGTTCGAACCATTCGCAAGCGAGGCGCGAGGATTCGTCCAGCCATTCCCCACCGTAGATTTCATAATGCGTGATCGGAAGAACGACCAGCCTCTTGGGTTCGCGCGCTCGTTCATAGAGTTTCTCGTAACCCTCGATCCGGCAGAGGTCGTCGTCCCGAGCACCGATCAGGAGCAGTGCTCTCGGAACGATCCGATCGATTACCTCGATGGGCGTGTACTCGAGTGATGCTCGAGAATCTTGCCACGGCATAACCGCTGGTTATGCAGTATAAAGTTGGGATCTTAGGCTTACTCACCCCCGATGTGTTCCCCCTCGTGCTGATGGTATGCCCGCTAGTCAAACTCCCTCGCCTTCGGTTGCTCCCATGTTGCACCAGTCGTCGCCAACGATGCCATTACTGAACGCAGATAAATGAGCAAGGAAGCGCCCGCGAGCACCACATTCAGTCCGAGCTCCAACCACATCCTCGGTCGCGATGGGGTGCCGGCCCCGAAGCAACCGCAATCGAGTGTGAGCCCGCGAAGCAGCGCGGAGGACAAAGCCGCGAAGAATACTAGGGAGATGACCAACACCGCCAATGCTGCGAATCGCCTGGTCGAGCGCCAGAACAACAGAAAACCACAGGCGATTTCGAAAGGCGGCAGACTCAGTGCAAAGAGATTAATCAACGCCCTGGGCAGGATAGCGAACGCAGCGATGCTATCAGCAACCTCCAGCGGATCGCGGACCTTGTCGGCGCCCGCGTAGATAAATACGGCAGCCAGCGCCAGGCTGATGACGAAAAGCACACGATCCCAACCCTTCTTGCCAGGAGGCATCATTGCCCCGCCCTTCTCCGTAGATGTCGGGAGTCCGGCTGCCGACCATGCCTCCCAGCCGCCGGTGAACACGCTGACGTTGCTAAAGCCCAGAGTCAATAAAGCGTTTGCGACAAGCCTGCTGTCATGGCAATTGCCGCCCGAGCAGTACACTATTATCGCTTTGCCAGCGGAAGATTGCAGTATAGCTGAGAGATGCCGATAATCGCGCGCAAAATCGTCCCTTGCGAGATTCAACGCGCCGGGCACATGTCCTTGCTCGTAGAAGACGAACGGGCGGGCATCCAAGATTAATGCTTTCTTCGCTTCGACGGCCGAACGGAATTCCGGCAGTTTCACCGTCGGCGCCGCAGCGATCTGCAACGGTGCACTTGTAACGAGGGTGGTAAGCTCAGCGTCGAAACGTTGCTCGGGCATTTGATACGCGATAGGTAGCGGTTGGTGAGACAATTTGTTCAAAACCAGGCCAGCCGCCAACGATCCGAGTACCAGCATCGCGAGGCCAACGAAATCACGCAGAAGCGACCCCATCAAGCGGCCTCTGTGAACCAGGGAACTCCGATCGAGCCGGTCTAGCGATGGAGCTGAGGTCATTGCGGAGAATCGCTTTTACTAGAGCTGACGAAGATCTGCACTCAATCTGCCTATCAAGGTGTTTCCCGTGGCGGCCTGTTCTGCATCTCGGGCTGGTTTCGACGGATCAACTCCCTGCGAATAATCGACTATCTCACGCCCGTCAGGACTGACTAGAAAATATCCGAGAACATGATTGATCTCGCCGGCATTGTCTCGTGATCGTGTTAATCGGAACGCTCGCATCAAATCGTCGATCTGAGCTGGCGAGCCAGTCAGGAAATACCAACCTTTCACATTGACATTGAGTGCCCTCGCGTAATCCAGCACCTGGCTTGGCCGATCACGGTCGGGGTCGACCGTAACCGAAACGAATGACACTTTCGCACCCAGGTTCGGGCCCAATTTATCCGCGATTAACTTCATATGCTGGGTGAGGAGCTGACACGGACCTGGGCAACTTGTGTAGATAAAATCGAACAGCACCGGTTTGCCCCGCAGAGAGCCAACAGTTATGGATCGGCCATACTGATCGATCAGCGCCACATTCGGCAGGCTGCTCGAGTGATAAGTAACAGGGTAGACGCCGGATTCCTGGCTAGTCCGGTCGCAGCCAGTGAGCGCTAGTGAAGCTGTTGCGAAGACGACAAGAATGATCGAAAAGCTAGTGCGATTTGGCAGTAATTTACTCCATAGCAATTGCAACGGTGTGGGATGATCCATTTCCTGAACCTCCAGAGATTGAACTGGATACGGATGTCGTTCTCGGGAATGTGTTCCTCACCGGGGCCGAGAAGTTGTAAGGGTCGTGATCAGGGCGCGACGATCACCTTTATCGTTTGCCCTACTCTGGTATTCAGCGCGCTGGCAGGCTGATAGTTCTTCTTCCTCACGGTCCGCAGTGGCTCTACATTCGGCAAGGTCGCGGTCTCTGTCATTCGCTAATATCTGCGTCTGCAGTCCAGCGGGTGAATCGAGATCGGGGCTCGCCGTGATCCGCGCGATTTGATTGTTGCTTCGCATCAGCGCCGCACGGATGCACTGCCGCTGACGTTCAGAGATTGCCCTGCTCTCGTTCCGAAGTTGTATGCAACTGGCATAAGTCCCGTTTGGAGCCTCGTTGGTCGTGGAGCACCCGAGGACGAGAATTGCGCCAAACACTGGAATCCACAGTGGACGCATTAACCAATACCTATGAGCTGATGCTCAGTGTGCTTGCGCAGGAGTTCGTCTGGGCAGCAATGGGAGCACCGAGGCGGCGAGACTCTGTTCCGTAATTGGTTTCTCATCCGGGGTGAATTTGGCCCGAATGAGACCCTGGGCGTCTACGACATAGGTTACCGGCAGTTGGCTCGGATCGCCGAAGCCGTCGGACTTGGCGTCGTCGAGCATTGCCGCCGGATAACTGAAGGATTGCATTACCTTGGCCACATTGGATCGATCATGCGGACGATCGGCACTCAGGCCGATCATTTCGAGGCTCTCGGCCTTATGCCGCCGATAGAACACATCTAGAGCTGGCATTTCCTTGCGGCATGGCGGGCACCAAGTGGCCCAGAAATTCACGATGACCACTTTGCCGCGCTGATCCGCCAAATCGAAGGTGTTGCCGTTCAGTTCCTGGATTATCAGCGCAGGTGCGGGCTGGCCCAGGGTTGAATCGGCGAGCGGGAGACGCACGTCAATCAATACCATCGCAGCAATGATAACAAGAGCCAATTGATAAAAACGGCGCATTGGTACTTTCCTCGGAAATCAAAAGTCGTAGCTGAAGATGGTTTTGATCGCATATGGGGCGGCCAGCTGATTACCGTTGTAATGCTGAAAGACAGGGAACTCGATGTCTGCATAGAATCGCAGGATTCCCAGCTTTATCTCACCACCGGGCGCCAGGAGCAGACGTTCGTAACCACTGTTGGGCGCATTGGATTCCTCGCCCTGATCATGTGACCGAAACGCGCCGTAGAGAGTGAGAAACGGCGCAAGTTCTTTCAGCGGGCCGATCCTCCCAAAATTGTAATAGGAGCCGATCGCAGCGTCGAATTCCTTGCCGGGCACATAGTTTCCGGTGCTCAGGAAGGGATAGTCGTATTGTCCCTGTATATACCAGTTGAATGGCTTCTCGCGGAATGTCAGTTTCACTCTCCCTAAATGAGTCGGGAAGCTGCCCAACTTATATCCTCCAATCAACAAGTCGGTGCTGCCGGTTCCAATCGAGGTGTCGCGGTCGAAATGCGAGTAAGTGTGATCACCAGTGTTGAGTTTAAATCCCGCCAACAGGCCCAGCGACATGTCTTCGAGCAGCCCAGTGTACATCCCCCACAGGCGGACATCGCCGAAATTCGCGTGCCTGAATTGATTGATCTCATTGGGATTATCACCCTGAGTCCTGAAATTGCGGATCGTGTACGGGACCGTCAGCATCGCCCCCCAGTCCCGATTGAACATGTATTGTGCCCCCGCCGTCAGAAAATGGGTCTTTATCTGCTGGTCCGGGTTGGCCTTGGCAGAAGCAGGTTCAGTGTGATGGTAGTTGATGTATTGATTCGCGAAATCGTATTCGAGCCAGACTGTGCCCCCAGCACCGTTAGGAAGGATCGAAGGCGTCCCGACGTCGAACACGCTGCATCCGCACGCACATGCCCAGGCAAACTCGGGGGCCGCACAAGTGACCAAGCCGGCAGCCAGAAGCAAGCTGCCGACCCTCATCCAAAACATACACAAACGCAGACGCACATCTCTCAGTGTCGATAGCACCTCTGCTCGAGGTGATTTCATAAGTTTCTCCCGCGGGCTGACTTCCGCTTCGAAGAAAAGCTGGAAGGCTCCGCGCCCGTAGCGTCAGAGAGTCAGGCTAAAAGTCGTTCGGAGCGGGAAAGTATTTAGACGAGGGTTTTGGGAGGCGGAGTGTCGGGGGCTTCGTTGTACTTAACGACCTCGGCGCTTGGCGTCGCCTTGAGGGAACCCTGAAAGAACAGAACGAACTGAGGCACGCTCACTGACGGGCGAGCAAGCAGGCTGGATGCGTAGCTTAACATTTGAGTCGGAGTGCAGATATTGACCGTCAA
>JAFATG010000363.1 GCA_019244055.1 Acidobacteriaceae bacterium
CTGCTCGATTTCGCTAAGAACAGGACCTTTCTTAATGTCGATTGTGGCCTTTTCGAGATCGGCTTGGGCCTGCTGCAGATCGGATACCCGTTTTTCGGCGTTGCTCTTGTGTTCGGCCTGCTTCTGTTCGACTTGATGGCTAAGGTCATCGTACTTAGCTTGCGCTTCGCGGGCGAGTTTCAGCTCGTTGGTATCGTCGAACTCGGCGAGCAGATCTCCGGGATGGACGGTCACGCCATTTTGGATCAATTTGACCAGAGTCAAATTACCGCCTTGACCTTCGGTGATGGGCACGCGAAGCTCGACCGAACGCACCGCCTCAATTGTTCCCGTCACTCTGACGAGATGGGGAGAATCCGCTGCAAACAGCCCGCATGAACAGACGGCCAGTGCAGCGACGAAACACTTCTTCAATGTCTCTCCGGCGACATCGCAAGAGCCGATGTGCGATGTCATTTTACGACGCGCGAGCTGAGCTTTTGGTTCCCGAGGAGGCGGCGAATAACCGGCAAGATCTGCCGATCAATGCGGATGAACGCTCGATTTCAGCGATTCACGTTTTCGGAAAGCCTTAGCGGACTGGCAAGGCTGAAACTTAGCCGAGTTCCCGGTGGGAGCGCCACGGTCCTGTTTGTAGCCATAAATCCGTTCGTTCGATTATCATTCGTTACCGCCGAACTTAGGCCTGCGCCTTCAGCAGCCCCGGTAAGAGCGCCGATAACGGCTCCGACAGCCGCGCCCCCCGCCATCTTTGCCGTATTCACGACACCGCTACGGGAACCGTCTCGCTCAACATCGTTCGTATCGATCCTGACGAAACGACCGTCGGTTGTCGTGATATTCGTCAACGTCAACGTGAGGTTCGCCTTTCCCCCCAGAAAGGGTGCTTTACGAGCATTCGTGACACGTCCGAAGATAGTAGAATCCGTTCCGGCAACAACGAAGCCATCTACGACGAGAGGTGAATCAAGGACAGCGCGGAAGGTGTCTCCGGTTCGGTTGCGATCGCTGGAGAGAGTCTCTGCCAATCGAACTTGCACACTAGTACCCGGCTGCACTGTGACCACCTTGGGTTCCGCCATCCTGGTGTCCGGCACCTTGGGTTCCGGCTCAGGTATGACGTCTACATGTGTCTCCGGCAGCACTGCTGCTGCGCTCTGCGGAACGGCAGTAGCAGAGAGGTCCCGAGTATCCGGCGGCGGAGGCAGGTACTTCGGTTCGGGCACACGTGTAAGGGGCTGTGTTTCGGTGACGTGCCATTCGGAAACGGGCTGCTCCGGAGTGGGGCTGCTTGATATCAGCGCCGGGCGAGCGTTCGTCTGAGGAGCCGAAATCGGCCTAAAGGATGGAGGAGAGACACTCGTGCTGGTAGCGGTGGTCTGCTGCTCCTCTACTTCGGTCGAGTTCTCTGTCGATCTTTGATCCGGGACCAATGGGGAGCTGTATTGTTTCGGAGCCACAGCCGTTTGTGACGCGGTAACGCTGCCGGACCGGGTAGCCCCCCAGGAGTGATGCGGTTGGGAGTAGATCAGAGCGCCTATGAAAACGCTGATCATTCCCACTAAGAAGGTGATGACAACTTTGGGGAGTTGGTCTTTCGCGGATTGTGGCAGATTAGTTCCGTGGCTTGGGAGCATAGTAATTTGATGAATTGGCCAAAGGGCATGCTTCATCTGTCGTGTTCTGCTGAGCGGCTTTGTAATGGTGTATGTTGATCGGGGACAGAAAGGAGCTCAGGATGCGAATCGATCGAGTGTTGCGTGTGTGGATTGCGGTTTCCGGCTGTTTGTGCGCCACGTCTGCCGCGGCGACGGGGCCGGACGACCGTGCGATCACCGATCCGCACTCGGTGATATCGGCAGCGCAGCCGGGAGCGAGGCCGGCACCGATTGATGATCTCTTCTACACCCGGAGTGTGTTTGGCGCGGCATGGTCGCCCGATGGAGAGCAGATCGTATTCACGAGCGATATTTCGGGCCGCTTGAATCTATGGAAGGTGCGGGCCTCGGGAGGATGGCCGATTCAGCTCACGCAATCAGATGACGTTCAATCGGGGGCGGCGTGGTCGCCTGATGGCAAATGGATTGTGTACCAACAGGACCACGCCGGCAATGAGCTGTATGATCTCTACGCAATACCGGGCGATGGCGGCGAGCCTGTCAATCTGACCAATACCCCCGAAATCCGTGAGCAGGACCCGCGTTGGTCGCATGACGGCAAGACGATCGCATTCGCTTACAAGCCGAAAGAGGGCACGCAATATGACATCGCACTGCTGGATTGGGCGACGCGCAACATCCACAAACTGACAAATGAAAAGCAACCAGGTTACTCCTGGAGCGCGGTGGCGTGGAGCAAGGATGACAACACGATCTATGCCAGCCGTATAAATCCGCCGTTCACCGATGCGGACGTCTACCGGATCGATGTATCAACGGGAAAGCTTGAGAACCTTACTGCACACCAGGGCACGGTTCGGTACCTGGCGAGTTCGCTTTCTCCCGACGGGGGCAAACTGCTGGTGAGTTCCGATGAGAAGGGCGGCTACATGAATGTTGCTCTGCTTGACATTGCTAGCAAGAAACTCACCTGGGCTACCGATTTGAAATGGGAGGCGTTTTCGGGCAACTTCTCACCCGACGGCAAGAGCTTCACGTACTTGATCAACGAAGACGGGCTGACCAATGCCTATTTGGCCGATACCGCGACGAACAAGGCGGAAAAGCTGGAGCTTGCGCAAGGATTGAACGGCTTCTCGGGGAATCCGACTGAGTTTGCCCCGCAGGGCGATCGCGTGATCGTTACTCATGAGGCCTCCAATCAACCTGGGGATCTTTGGATCTATAACATTGGGAACCGGCACCCCGAGCAGTTGACATTTTCCACGATCGCCAGCTTGCATGCCATCCCGCTGCCGCCGGCGCAAATTATCCATTACAAGAGCTTCGACGGGAAGATCATCACGGCGCTGCTGTGGATTCCGTTCAATTTCAAACCGGACGGAACGCATCCGGCGTTAGTGATTCCTCATGGCGGACCGACGGGCCAGCGGGTGGATTATTGGAGCCCTGAGGTGCAGGCGTTAGTATCGCGCGGATACATTTGCATTGCTCCGAACGTGCGCGGGTCAACCGGGTACGGCCTCAGTTTTCAGAAAGCGAACCTTCAGGATTTGGGCGGCGGCGACCTGAAAGACGAGATCGCGGGGGTGGAGTTTCTAAAGGCTACGGGCTTTGTCGATCCGAAGAAAATCGGGATCACGGGCGGCTCGTACGGTGGCTTCATGACCTTGATGGCGATCGGGAAGACACCCGATGTATGGGCGGCAGCAGTAGAACTGTATGGAATTATCAACTGGTCCAGCATGCTCAAGAGCTCGGACCCATCTCTGAATGAGTATCTGAAGGGGCTGCTGGGAGATCCCAAGACGAACGCCAAGATCTATGAGGACGATTCGCCGATTACTTACATTCGCAATGAGAAGGCACCGTTGCTTGTTTTGCAGGGCGATAACGATCCGCGGGTACCGAAGGAGGAGGCTCAGCAGGTTATCGACATTCTGAAGAAAGAGGGCCGGGTGGTGGACGTTCACTATTACCCGAACGAGGGTCACGGATTCGCCAAGCGCGAAAATCAGATCGACTCCGTTCGGCGCACGATCGATTGGTTCGATAAATACCTAAGATAATAGCGCCACGGCCGGCGATCCGATCTCCACATTCCGGCTACGGATCGTGATACCCCCCGATCAGTTGAAGGGCGGTTTCCGTAAAGCGGCGCCGAGCACTTTACCCGGACCAGGCTCTTGGACAAAGGCGATAACCCGGATATTTGCGGGATCGATCTCACGTTTGAGTTTCACCTCGAATGCATGACCGGCGCTGCCACTCTCTAGTCCGGCGATTTTTTTCAGGTACTCGAGAACAGCTACGTGGGTCAGGTGCCGCCCGGCATTCTCTCCATGTAGGACCTGCGATTGGGCGCTGTTGAGAGCAACAGCAACGTAGACATCGGCCTTCTTTTCAGGCTTCTGATCGGTTTCGATTCGTCCGCGAAGTACATTATCACTCACACTCAGGGAGTCGATGCGGATGCCGACCTTCGAAGCCTTCGCGTCCTTCTGTAGAGTCTGCCCGATCTGCTTCGGGTCGGTCAGCCGCAATACCGCGATCCCATCGGCGATCATTTGCGGAGTATACGGATCATCGATTCCGAATGCACGACAATATGCAGCCTGCCGCTCAGTTAACAACGCGGAGGAGTAGGGATCTTTCCAACCATCGTGGTTCCAGTAATCCACGTGTTCACTAAGCACAATGAGCTCCGCGCCGGGAAGCGGTTGAGAAGTATCCCACTGCGCCAGCAGGTTATCTGCCGGCGGACAACTGGAACATCCCTCCGACGTAAACAGCTCGATCAGAACGGGGGTCCGGGCGCTATTTTTCGCATCAGATGCGTGAGCGTTTGGAATGAGGCTGAACGCAATAACCACAGCAGCGAATGTTCTTGTGCACCACACGGGCAATCCCTTAACATTATCCCTCCCGCCTAACAGCCGATATTGATACACTCGCCTGTCGGGAGGTGTAGCGTGGCGAATCTAGTCTTGTTCCCGGTGCTTGGGCGGCGGTGGTGGATGTTACTCCTCCGCGGCATCATTGCGATCATTTTCGGACTGCTCGCATTCGCCTGGCCCGGGCTGACCCTAATCATTCTCACGGCCCTGTTCGGGGGCTATGCGCTGGTGGATGGCATCTTCGCTCTGGTCGCCGGCATACACGCCCGATGGGTGGTTCTGGCGTTAATTGGGGTGCTGGGTATTATCGCCGGACTCATCACATTTTTCTTTCCAGGCTTGACAGCGCTCACACTGCTGCTCATCATTGCGGCATGGGCCATTGTGCGCGGGATCATCGAGATTACCGCTGCAATTCAATTAAGAAAGGTCATTGCGAATGAATGGGCTTTGATCCTGGGCGGCATCTGCTCCGTCATTTTTGGATTAATCCTGTTCGCTCGCCCCGCTGCGGGAGCTTTGGCCGTGATCTGGATTATCGGCGCTTACGCTCTGATCATCGGCGTTATCCTGATCCTCCTGTCGCTCAGAGTAAGGCGCCACCATGCTGTCGCTACGGTGTAAAACATAAGCCCAAGCCATGCAGACCTACATTCGGGCCGAACCGACCTCGTTCGATGTTCCCGGGCATCAGTCCGGAAAGGCAGCGCCTCATCCTATCAGTTGATTGGTTGGGCAAAGTCACGGGAACAGCGTCATTCAGAAACGGCTCCAGCTAAAGGCATGGGTCTCAACCTGGAGACCTATAGAGATCTTTTACGGATGGTGGCTGTTGGTCGGGGATGTTAGACTTTACGACCCGGCTCAGCCATATGCCGGTGCGCGTTGTTGAGGTCGCACGCTGAATGCGACAGGTCGCGTTGCCTTGCGCGTACTACTCGCAGGCTGCCCATAAACCCTGGAACCGGCGCTTTCCGCAAAGGTCTAACCCTCGGGAAACCTGACGGCTTTCCTGAAGGTATTCACACGGGACTCCTTACACCAAACGACATCAAAAACTTTCAATCTTTGTACAGTCAGCAACTTCGTTACCTGCTATCGACTGAAGACCAAATCATCAAAGGCCTAAAGAGTATGATCGGGCACGCGGGCGAGGAACGCCTGAAGGAGGCATTCCAATCGCATCTGCAGGAGACCGAAGTGCAAGCGCAGCGACTGGAACAGCTCATCGCAGAAGTCAATGAGGGCGACGTAGATGATAAGAAGGACCCGATTATAACCGCGCTGATCGGCTCCGGGGAAAACATCGTGAGTGAATCCGACGAAGGTCCAGTGCGCGATGCTGGCCTTATCGCAACAGCACAAAAAATTGAGCATTACGAGATCGCCTCGTATGGATCAGCTCGCGACTGGGCCAGAATTCTGGGATTAAACCAAGATGCTGAAATGCTGCAGAAAACTCTGGACGAGGAGAAGCATGCAGACGAGCTCTTGACCAGCATCTCGCAGCAAACTAACCGATGCGGCGCAAACCGCTGCTCGATGATTCGCTCGTTGAGCGCCACTCATCGTTTCGGGAACGCACGCATCGAATGATCAGGCTGCTTTGTTTTGCGGCCAGCCGCCGGCGAGAATGACTTGTATTCAAAATAGAGACTCCTCTACCGACCCAGTTATCTACGGGCCGCGGCAGGGGGCGATCACGACCTTCGCCCGGTCTCGAATCGAGCTTCGCTGTGAACTTTTTCGTGAGTAGTTTCAGCCGATATAAACCCTGCCGGCGAAGTGGATCTACCCATTCGGAGGTGCAAATCTGAGCGTGCAAATCGAGCAAGCTTCTGAGCCAGCTCGGCTTCAAAATGGCTGCACTGTCGAGACTAATATTCCGCAGCGTCTGGACCGCCTCCCCTGGAGCCCATGGCACACGAAAATGGTGGTGGCGCTCGGCATCACGTGGCTTCTCGATGGTCTCGAGGTCACCCTTGCCGGTTCTCTTGCGAGTCTCCTGGAGGATAAACGCGCTCTCGGCCTGACCGGTATGCAAGTCGGTGCCAGTGCGACAGGATATCTCGCGGGGGCCGTGCGGGGCTTTGTTCTTCGGCTGGCTCACGGATCGCCTCGGTCGCAAGAAGCTTTTTCTCATTACGCTCGCACTCTATCTCTCCGCAACCGCGGCTACTGCCTTCGCGTGGAATTTCTGGAGTTTTCTGCTCTTTCGTCTCCTCACAGGAGCCGGTATCGGCGGCGAGTATGCAGCCATCAATTCTGCCATTGACGAACTCGTTCCCGCTCCCGTTCGAGGCAACGTCGATCTTGTGATCAACGCGACCTTCTGGATTGGCGCCGCACTTGGGTCTGCCGGTACACTCCTACTGCTCGATTCGGGCGTCGTCTCGCCTACCCTCGGCTGGCGTTTCGCATTCGGCATCGGAGCCATGCTGGGCCTCATCATCCTTATGCTCAGACGCCACGTTCCCGAAAGCCCGCGCTGGCTCATGCTCCGGGGTTATGAAAAAGAGGCAAACGAGGTCGTTAGCATGGTCGAACAGAAAGTACGCGAGCACAAAACTGATCTATCCGCACCCGAAGGCTCCATCAAAATCACCGTCCGCGACCACACGCCTTTTGCCGATGTCTGGCACGCCATGCTTCACGATGCGCCAAAGCGATCGTTTCTCGGTCTCATGCTCATGGTTGGCCAGTCGTTCTTTTATAACGCTGTGTTTTTCACGTATGCACTCGTGTTGAGCCGCTTCTTCAACGTTGCGAGCCAGCGTGTCTCGGTCTATATTCTCCCCCTCGCGGCCAGCAACTTTTTCGGGCCTTTGCTGCTCGGCCGCTTCTTCGATTCCCTCGGCCGCAAGAAGATGATCAGCATCACGTACGCGCTCTCGGCACTGCTCCTGCTCGCTTCTGCCGTTCTCTTCCGAAACAATAGTTTCGGCCCCGTCGGGCAGGACCTCTGGTTCTGCGCTATTTTCTTTGTGGCCTCCCCCGCCGCAAGCTCGACTTATCTCACTGTCAGCGAAGTGTTTCCGCTCGAGATCCGCGCTTTTGCTATTTCCATCTTCTATGCCATCGGCACGCTTGCCGGCGGTGTTGGCTCACCATCGATTCTGTTGAAAAACTCCGGCGGGCGTCCGGCCGGCGATCGTTCTCAGCTCGTGCGACAAGCTTTGCAAGACGTGATGAGTGATCTATACGAAAGATT
>JAFATG010000106.1 GCA_019244055.1 Acidobacteriaceae bacterium
CATTTATTGCGAACGTGATATATACTCTCCTCTAATACCGCTAGTTTTCGGTTAGTCCTGCGGACGCTTGCAAAAAGCTGCTCCGCGTCGTTACGCACAGTTCAATAAGGGGAGGTGCTCTGTATGCACCGTGTTTGCTCGCTTTCAGTTACCAAGCCGTACTGTTTAGGCCGGCTCTTCTCAGTTTTCCTGTTACTGTTGACTTCCGCGCTCCTGGTTTCAGCCCAAACCGGGGGGACATTTGTAGGCACTGTAACAGATCCTTCGGGTGCCGTGGTGCCCAATGCCAACATCACGATCACCAACACGGGAACGAATCAAGATACGCACATCACCAGTAATGACACTGGCCAATACGTTGTGCCGGATCTCCAGAATGGCCACTACCGTCTCCGCGCCGAAGCGCCGGGATTCAAGGCGGCTCAGCAGGAGGATATCGTGCTCAACATCGGTGACCGCACGCGCGTGGACTTCAAACTAGAAGTCGGCAGCGCGCAAGAGAGCGTAACGGTTGAGGCGAATCCAATTGCAATTCAATCCGAGTCTGGCGAAGTCAGCAACGTGATTACCGGGCAGCAGGTCTCCCAGCTCGCCACTAACGGGCGCAGCATCTACTCCCTGGCAAGCATCGCTCCTGGTGCTTCCAGCGACATGGCCGATTTTCAGAACCCGGTACCGGTGGGCGGCGACGCGAATGTCAGTTTTAACGGCCTTCGCGTGTCTCACAACCTCTATATGGTTGACGGCGGCGAGGATTACGACCGCGGCGGTTCCGGCAATATCAGCATCATGCCTTCTGTAGACTCCATCGGCGAGTTTCGCCAGCTTACGTCGAACTATAGCGCCGAATATGGTCTGTCTTCCGCTGGCACCATGACCATGGTGTTCAAGTCGGGAACGAAAGACTTTCATGCCACTGCCTGGGAATTCGTCCGCAACGATGCCTTAGATGCCGGCAACTACTTCACTAATGCCGAGGGCAAAGCGCCTCCAGAGCTACGGTTCAATCTTTTCGGATTTAACGCGAGCGGACCCGTATTCATTCCCAAGGTCTACAACAAGAATCGCGACAAGACCTTCTTCTTCTACAACATGGAATGGCGCAAGTACATTCAGGGCGGTTTATACAATCAGACTGTTCCATTGCCCAGCGAGTACGGTGGCCAGTTCAATACCGCTATTCATGCGCCGGCTGCCAGCAAGATATCGCCCGCCTTGCAAGCTACATATAACGCGCTGGGAATCGCTCCGGGTGCTCCGTTCCCCGGCAACAAAATTCCCACGTCTCTGCTCGATCCCAACGCGCAAGCGCTACTCGCAGCTGGTATCTTCCCGGCGGCTACCAGCGGAACGCAATTTATCGGCGGTAATAAACAGCCGGAAAATGTCCGCGAAGAGATCGTTCGTATCGATCACCGGTTCAATGACAAGTTTTCGATTTTCGGGCACTGGGTAGACGAACAGATTACCCAAACGTATGGCACTGCTCAGTGGAGTGGCGACAACGTGCCGACGGTGGGAGACACGTTCGGCAATCCCTCTTACAGCGGCGTTATCCACGCAACGTACTCCATCAGCCCCACGTTGCTCAACGAGACCGCTTTCAACTACAACGGGAATCGAATCAATATCACCCCCATCGGGGTTTTCACCCGGCCAAGCGATTTGAACATTCCCGAACTGTTTCCTGGCAACAACCTAAACAGAATTCCCGGTATCCAGTTGGCCGGATCGACAGGCACAACCTATGACGTCGCCAGTTGGCCTTGGAAGAACAAGGCGGACGATTATCAGGTTCGCGACGATGTGTCCTGGGTGCGGGGAGCGCACCAGTTCAAATTCGGCGGTTCCTGGATGCTCTACAAGAAAGTGCAGGATCTGTTCGGCGATACGCAGGGTTACTTCAATTTCAACGGCAATTACACGGGTAATGACTTTGCCGATTTCCTGCTCGGATACTCCAACTCCTACGCGGAGCTGGCGGTTCAGGACGCAGGTCGGTGGAACAGTCAATCGTATGCGGCGTATGTTCAAGACAACTGGCATGTCAATAACCGGCTGACATTGAATCTCGGATTGCGTTGGGATGGAATCCCTCACACCTACGAAGAGAATAACCGGCAGTCGAATTTCCTGCCCGGCCTTTATAATCCTGCAGACGCGGCTATTATTCTGCCGAGCGGCAACATCAGCCCCAGCAGCCCGGGCCTAGGCACCAGCCCGAACCCGATTTTGAAGGGCTATCAATTTTATTTGAACGGTATGGGCATCGCTGGGCAGAACGGCGTCCCGCGGGGTCTCGTACAGAATTATTGGGCGCTGTTCGGACCTCGTATCGGTTTCGCTTATGATCTTACCGGCGGAGGCAAGACGGTTGTACGCGGCGGTTTCGGCATCATGTACGAACGAATCCAAGGCAACGACGTTTACAACGCCGGCCCCAACCCGCCGTTCAGCGCGAATGTGACCTTTAACAACGTCGCTCTTTCGAATCCGAATATCAGCCTTCTGACCGGCCAGACACTCGTTGCGCCGATAACGGTGAGCGGCATTACGGGGCTTGCTTACTCCGATTACAAGAGTCCGGAAAGCTACCAGTTCAGCGTCGGCGTTCAACATGAGATCAGGCAAGGGACGGTTCTGGATGTGACGTACGTAGGCAACCAGAATCGGCATCAGAACGACTACCGCGATATCAACCTTCCCAATCCGGCCGTTCTGCCATCCCTGATTAACGGAACGGTCAGTTACAACACCGTGCTTCCGTATGCTGGATATAACTATCTCAACATGTCGGAAAACGCGCAAAACTCGCACTATAACGGTTTACAGGTGAGCTTGAACTCACGGTTGGGAAGCGATCTCACTATGCAAGCTGCCTACACTTTCTCGAAGGTCATCGATCCGGGGGGCAATGGCGACCTTAATCAGGTCTCCAACCCCTATGACCGTTCCTACGACAATGGACCGGGCCAATCGGATCGAACCCATATCTTTTTGGTGAACTTCGTGTACCAACTGCCGTTTCTTAAGAACTCGTCCAATCGTCTGCTGAAAAGCACGCTGGGCGGGTGGGAAATATCAGGAGTCGTAACGATGGAGTCGGGCTTCCCCTTGTATCTCACCCTGGGCGGAACTCAGGGCAGCAACGGCCTTGCAAAAGCGACCAATCGGCCGGATAGAAGCGGCTCGATCAGCTATCCCCAAAAGGTGACTGAGTGGTTTAATACTGGCGTGTTTTCGGTGCCAGCCGTTGGAGCCTGGGGAAACGAGCCGAAGGGCGACGTACGTGGCCCCGGACGCGATAACTGGAACATCGCTCTCTTTAAGAGCTTTGTCTTCAGTGAAGCTCGGGGCAGCCGGTTCGAACTGCGATTCGAAACATTCAACACGTTCAATCACACGCAGTTCCACAACGTGGTGACCAGCTTCTCGGCGAGCAACTTCGGCCAGGTCACCTCAACCTACGATCCACGCGTAATCCAACTCGGCGCGAAGTTGTACTTCTGACGCCGAGCTTCAATCCACCACTACTGAGGGCCGCTGATCTTAATCAGCGGCTCTTCGTCTTTCTTCTCATGTAATTTCTGCACTGTCGCAAATTCGGCTTCCGCTTGGCTGGTCTTGCCCGTCTCGCGATACAGGCGAGCCAGCCGGTAGTGCGCGTCAAACCCGCTCGGATCGATCTGAATCGCTTTCTGAAATTCCGCGATGGCCTTTTCGTATTGCTTTTGCCCGGAATACAAAATGCCGAGATCGAGATGAGCAATTTGCACGTTGGGGTCTTCCTGGATCGCGCGCTGCAGTGATTCAGCCGCCGCGGGCTCGCCGCGCTTCAGTGCAATGTCGCCCAGATACGCCGTGGCTTGGGCATGCTTTGGAAAATTCTTCAGTTCCGCTCGAAACTCAGCCTCTGCTTTGTCATGTTGCTTCGCTTTCCAGTACAAATAGCCGAGGCCGAAGTGAACGTCAGGTGTCGTGGGAGCCGCCTTCGCCGCCGCTTCAAATTCGCTGATGGCTTCTGTCGTACGGTAATTCGCATCCAAAGCCTCGCCCAGCAACATATGGACTGCGGCCGAGTTCGGATCTCGCTCGAGGAGCATCTGAAACAAGCTCATGGCTTCTGTATATTGACCCGACCACAAATAGCACTGGGCCAGCAGGTACGATAATTCCGAGTTCTGCGGCTGCGCTGCGCTTACGGGCTTTAGGCGTTCCGCCGCTTCGCGGTATTCGTGCAATCCGAAATAGCTCATCGCGAGGAGCGTCACTAAGCGGTCGCTGGGAGCCCGTGAGTTTTCTTTATCAAAGGCCGTAATAGCTTGACGAAAATCGCCCAGCTTAAAGTAGGCCAGGCCAAGATTCAAGTAGATTCCCGGCAGGTCGGGCTCGATAGCGATCGCCCGTTTGTACGCCTGAATCGCGTTCCGAAAATCGCCTTTCTGTGCCTCGCTGATGCCGAGCTGAGCTTGCGCGAGCGCTGCCTGGTTATCGTCATATGCGAATAACGGCGAGCCGCACAATGCGAGCGCGAGCCGAAATAGCAAAACCGTACTCACTTGAGCCGGTACAGTATGGAAGCGTGCGGTCGCAGCGTGACCCGCAACTGATCCATTGTCCCGAGGTCCTTGCGTTCCCATAAGTCGCGCACGGCGAAAGCTGTGCCACTTAACCCCAGCGCCTGCAGGGGATACTCGATGGCCTGCGGCTTGTCATCTAAATTAAACAGCGCAACGTAAGCGCGGCCGCCCGACTCGGGTTTTGCGACCCAGATCGCTTTGTTTCCGTCATTCACGATTGCGTGACCGCCGGACGAGTGTTGATCAACCGCGATCACCTCGTCATTGGTCAAGAGCGCGGCTGTCCAATCATCTGTCTGGGTCAGGTTGCCGCCATCGATGAGCGGAGACCGGAAGATCGACCACAGCGTCATCAGCGTGCGCTGTTCGTCGCGAGTAAGTTCGGTTTTTCGTGCTGTTCCTTCCCCGGGGCGGGGCCCGAGCTGCCCGAGCGGCAGCATATCCGCGTCCGGCCAACGGCCCGGCTCCACGTTTGCTGCCCATTTTGCCGTTAATTGGAACTGCCCGAGCAGACCTTGCGACCAATCTCTCGGCTTCGGCCAATCCTTCCAGTGATCCCATACATCTTGCGATATGCGCCACATCTGGGCATACTTACGCAGCGCATCGACTTCGTCGAGCGGTGTGGGACCCGGTGACAAGCTCAAGACAATCGGCCGTCCGGTTTTCTGCAAAGCGCTGCTGAACATGCGGATTTCGTCCGCTTTATACGGCGCCGAGATGCAATCGATCTTCACAAAATCGATGCCCCAGCCGGCGTATAAAGCGGCGATCGAATCGTAGTAAGATTGGCCCGCGCCGTTTGCCTTAACACCGTAGTTGTCGACATTCCAGGCACATGTATCCGAAGAGTTCGCAGCATCTCCGGCTCGAAACTCAGAACCGGCGATCGGCAGATTCTTCTCTACCGCTTGGCGTGGAATGCCGCGGATGATGTGAATGCCGAACTTCAGGTTGCGCGCGTGTACCCAATCGGCCAACTTCTTGAACCCGGCATCGCCGGAGGCCGAGGAAAACCGGTTCACCGCGGGCGTGTACCGCCCGTGCGTATCCATCGCGAAGTGAAAGCTTCCGGCTTTGGCGTCGGGGTTTTCCAGACACCAGCCTTCATCCACTACCGCGTACTCCCAACCAAAGCGGCGCAGATGCTGATTCATCCAATCCGCATTGGCCTGAAACTCATCCTGAGTCACTGTAAGGCCGTAGGAATCCCAACTGTTCCAGCCCATGGGCGGCCTCGCCGCAATTAGATTGCGCCGTGAACTCTGCGCTTGGGTAAAGTGCGCAGCCAGAAAGGCTACCGCCATAACCGTCGGAACTGCTAGGAGAACTGCCGACTTGAAAACCCGCATAGCTTGGCTATGATTTTACTGGTCCTCAACCGTAGCGGCATCGACAGAGCAGTCCGTGTCGCTCGAAGGCGTGCAGCGCTTAAGTCGCCTAAGATGGTGCCGCTTCGGAGTTGGTGATCACTTCTTCTTCGTGATCACTTTCATGCTCTGATTCGGTACCCGTCTGCTTTTCGTGTTTGCGCTGCAGGCGGCGCGCCATCTTCTCCTGCTGTTTTTCCTTGCGCTGTTGTTCTTTCTGACGTTTTTTGAAGCTCTGGGGCCCTCGACCTGCCAAACGAATTCTCCCTCCGCGCTCTCAGGCGCAAGTAGTCATGGGCGCTCCCCGTAACGTATCCGCTCGGGAACGCCCTGATATTTAACGTACTACTTGAACGAACTACGAGCTATTTGAACGAACTACCAGCGGGGTTCACGGCGGCTCTTGGGTCCGCCGAAACCACCCCTGGATCTGTTACCGCCAAAACCGCCCTCCGTCTTGGGACGGGCTTCGTTGACGTTAATGGCGCGGCCATTCAGCTCCATGCCATTCAGCGCATTAATCGCGTTTTGCGCTTCCGTACGGTCGGACATTTCGACAAAACCGAAACCGCGGGGTTGCCCGGTCATTCGATCGGTCAAAAGGTTAACGCTCTCCACGTTGCCATAGGGCGAAAAGGCGTCCATAAGATCCTGCTGCGTCGTTTTGAAACTCAAGTTTCCGACAAAAATCTTCATCATAGTGATTGCTCCAAGGAGGTGGGATTCGTCTTTGTCGGACAGCTCAGGAAACCGAACCGGGAAACCACGATGCGGGCAGGGCGGCCAGAAATGGCACTCGCGAAGGAATCGGATGCGGGCAAAGACTCTTCGAGTCTAGCACGATCTGGGGTGTTTTGGCTCCTGAGAGCAGCAAACACGAGGCGCACTCCGATACGGTCCGCTCGCTCCGTTATGGCCTCATTCCGCGCTGGAGCTCGAGCGCGGTCACTCGTTCCTCGAGATTCGCAAGCCTCATCTCCTGCGCGGTCTTGAGGTTTGAGGTCTCGGCTTCCAGTGAGCGTAATCGTATCTGCACCCCTGCCTGATAGCGCTCGAAACCGCGCAGAATCTCTGTCTGGGCATCCCGCACCATCTCCTGCGTGCGATCGAGGATGCGCCCCTCCATCGCTTCCAGATACTGCCTCAGATCTTGATCCATCTAAGATGATTATCGCCGAGGGACCGCCTCCGACGCCTGGCTTTTGCCAAAGCAATCGCCCACCTTCAGTTCTGTACGGTCTAGATCCCCACAGGCTGATTGCACTCGCCCGCCCCTATTCGCGAGGCAGTTGCCGGTTCTGCCGAACTATGAAATCCTGACTGCTGAATCGCTTACAGCACCCGTTCGTATCTTTTAGATCTGCTGAGAGGTCCCATGCCCTGCAAACCAGAAATACTAAAGCGCGTTCCGTTGTTCGCCCTGCTCGATGATGAGGAAACGGCAGTCCTTGCCGGACAGGTCGAGCTGAAAACCTTCGCGGCTCGCCAACGCATATACAAAATGGGCGATCCGGGTGGGCGGGCCTACGTGCTTGTGAATGGCAAAGTCGAGGTCTCCACGGTAGACCAGGACCAGCAGGAGGTATTAGTCGACGCGCCCGCCTCTGGCGAGTTCTTTGGTTTCGCCTCCATGCTCGACCAGACGCCTCATCAAACCACCGCCATTGCTCTCGATGAGGCGGTGTGCATCGAAGTGGACCGCCATGATATTGCAGTTCTTCTTCAACGCAAACCATTAGCTGGCATGGATATGCTCGCGGTCCTCGGGCGCCAGTTTCACGCGGCTCAGCAGCTTGTGCGCACACGCTCGACTCGCAATCCTAATGAAGTCATCGAACAGGAAGCGACTCTGGGCGAACGTGTCGCGGATGAGGTAGCTCGCTTCGGCGGCTCCTGGAAGTTCATTATCAGTTTCTTAGTCGGGCTGTTGGTCTACGCATGGATCAACGCGCAACTCGGCAGAAGGGCATGGGATCCTTACCCGTTTATCCTGCTCAACTTGATTCTCTCCATGCTCGCGGCGATCCAGGCGCCGGTGATTATGATGAGCCAGAACCGCCAGGATACGAAGGACCGGCTCCGTGGCGAGCTCGACTTTGATGTGAACCGGCGTGCTGAGTCCGAAATTCAAGGGCTCGCCCGCAAGCTCAACCTGCTCGGCGACAAGATGGGCGACGTCGAGGATCTCTTGAGGAACACTCTTTCGAAAGACCAGGAACGAGCTCGCACGTAAGGCGAGTGATTCATTCGTACCGCAATGCCAGAGTGGGGTCTATCGAAGCCGCGCGGCGCGCCGGCAGGTAACCCGCTGTAAGAGTCACCACAACAGCCAGGACAATTGCGGTAATGAAGACAAACTGGTCCGTCGGTTTGATCTCGAACAGAATCGATTTCACAAATCTACCCAAGCCAAGCGCACACGGCACTCCGACCGCAATCCCGAGCGCAATGAGCATCGTGACCTCGCGCATAACGGAATTAACAACTGAGGACCGCTGCGCGCCCAGAGCCATGCGGATGCCGATCTCACGGGTGCGCTGCGTCATTGAAAACGTCATCACTCCGTACAGGCCGATGGCAGCGATCAATGCGGTCAAGAGGCTGAAAAAACTCGAAAGGGTTGCCACCATGCGATCCGAAGCCAGGTCCTGATCGATCTGTTCCTCGAGCGTCTTCACATTGTAGACAGGTACTTTCGGGTCCAGGCTGCGCACCACACGGCGAATTGCGCCTGTTTCCTTCATAGGATCGCCGGTTGTTCGCGCGTACAGAGTCAAGTCGTGAAGATCTTGGGTCTCAGCGTATTGCTCATAGGGGATGTACCAAAACCGCTGCGGCTCCTCCCGCAGATTGGCATATTTGCCGTCTTTCGCCACCCCCACGATCGCAAAATCGAGTACCTGCCCCTTTCCGCCGGGTCCAATCAGTTTACCGATCGGGTTCTGATTCCCGAAGTAGAAGCGCGCAAAGATCTCATTCACGATCGCAACGTGTGGTGAGCGTGCGTGATCCCTTTCGGTGAAATCGCGCCCTTCAATTATGGGAATGTGCAGCGTGGAGAAATATCCCGGTCCTACGATGTTCCGGTCCGGCCCTACGTCATCTTCTTTAGGCTGATAACCCTGCACCGTGATGCCACTTCCCCAATCGGAATCGCTGACAAGCCCGATGGAGCTGAACGAAACCGACAAGACTCCGGGGATACGCGCAACCCGATCGCCCAGCTCCCGATAGAAAGTCAGGACCTGTTGCTGCCCGTATCCGATCAAAGTGGGACCAACGGTTGCTTGCAACACGTTTTTCTGATCGAAGCCAAGGTCCATCGTCCGGAGCCGGATGAGGCTCCTGAGAAAAAGACCGGCTCCAATGAGCAGCAGCACTGAAAGCGCTACTTGGACACTAACGAGTGCCTTCCGCCAAGGGATTCGAGTTCCCGGAAAACGCAGTTGCTCGCCTTTCAACTCCGGAGTCAACTCCACTTGCGTGCCCTGAAATGCCGGCGCAACTCCAAAGAGAATCCCCGTAAGTAAAGACAGCACCAGCGTGAACGCAAGGACGCGGGCGCCAGGCGTCACGTCGATCGAAACCCCGTTTTGTCCCGCGGTCAGAAACATAGTTAAGAGCCGGGCGCCGGCAATTGCGAACGCGATGCCGCAGGCTCCTCCTGCGAATGCGAGTAGGATGCTCTCAGTCAGAAGTTGGCGAATCAGCCGCCTGCGCGGGGCTCCCAGCGAAAGGCGTACCGCAAATTCGCGCCGCCGGGCGGCCGTTCGCGCCAGCAGCAGATTCGCAATATTCAAACAGCCGCTCAACAGCACGATCGCCACTACCGCCATCAAAATCCAGAGCTGCTTGGCGCCTCGTTCAGCCTGCGTCGCGAGTCCGGTGCCCGCCAGCAGTAAATTCACGCGGGTAGACTCGAACATCCGTCTCCGGAACTCCGATATTGGCTGTCCGTTATTGCTTTGCTTTCGGTATCTGCGAAGACGCGCCGTGAGTGTTGCTTCGGCACGCTGCCTCGTTACGCCCGGTTTCAATCGCGCGACCACATACAGCCACCAGTCCTCCCGGTTGTCGAGCATCGAGTCCGAAAGATACATCTGCGGCTGCATGGTGATGGGAACGCGGACATCCGGATTGAACCCAGTCCTTAAACTGTCAAATTCCGGCGGAGCAACACCAATCACCGTCATCGGTGTTGTATTCAGATCAACGACTCTGCCGATTATCGAGCCGTCGCCCCCGAAGCGACGCCTCCAGAAGTTGTAACTGAGAACGACCACGCGGTTCGCTCCCGCGGACGTTTCGTCATCGGGCCGAAAGAGGCGTCCCGCATATGGCTGCAGACCGAGAACGGTGAAATAGTTTGCGGACACCATTTCGCCCGTGACCCGCTGGGCGTCTCCCTTCACCGAGAGGCTCGAGTCAAAGCCCGTTTGGCAGAGGATTCCCGAAAAGATGTCGTTGTGATCGCGCAGTTCCCGGTAGAAAGGATAGGGAAAGCTCCTCGACGGAGTATTTCGAAAATCCGAGTGGTTGAGCGCGACGAGTTGCTCCGGATTCCGCACCGCCAGTGACCGCAAGATCACCGCATTAATGACGCTGAAAATCGCCGTGTTCGCTCCGATTCCGAGTGTGAGTGAAAGCACTGCAACGGCCGTGAAGGCTGGCGATTTGCGTAGCATGCGAATCGCAAAGCGCAGGTCGTGAGCGAGCCTTTCGAGTGCCCCAAATCCCCACTGCGACCGGCTGTCCTCCCCGAGCAGTGTAAAGTTCCCGAATCGGGCCCGGCCTGCCATTTCGGCGTGAAAACACATCTCCTCTTCGAGATCCTGCTCGAACCGGCTTCGGTGGAATAGAAATCCCAGCCTGCGCCAGATTTCACCCATCATGATTCAATCGCCTTCGATTCATGCCGTCTCGATGACTTTATAGACCGCTTTCATAACACGATCGAATTCGGAGATCTCCGCGCCAAGTTGCTTGCGGCCGGCAGGGGTGATCTTGTATACGCGCACGCGCCGGCCAGTTTCTGACTGCGTCCACTCCGCCGCCGCCCAACCTTTGACAAGGATGCGTTGCAATGCGGGATAAAGTGATCCCTCCTCCACCTGCAGCACGTCCTCGGAGATCAGGTGAATCCTTTGCGCAATCGCGTACCCATGGAGCGGCCCGGCCTGCAGCGTTTTCAGGATGAGCATGTGCAGGGTTCCCGGAGGAATATCGGGCGATTGAGGCATAGGCTATCTATACCTCGAAATGAAATCCCTGTCAATCCGGTGCGTGTGAGGCTTACAAACGGACGGTTTCAATGGCTTGGCGCGCCAGTTTCTGGTGCGCCGTCGCGGTCCCGGGAAACAAGACAGTGAAAATTGATCCTTCTCCCGGAACAGTGTTCACCTCAATGGTTGCCCGATGCTGCTGGGCAATGGCATGTGCTAATGACAAGCCGAGACCGGAGCCTCCCGCTCCCTCGCTCGTGCCCGACGCCCGATAGAAACGGTCGAAGATATGCGGAACCTCGGAGTCGGGAATTCCAGGGCCGCAATCCCTAACAGCGAGCCGTACTCGACCATCCTCTCCGGCTCGCAGCGAGACGCTCACGCGGCCGCTCGATCGGCAGAACTTGACGGCGTTATCGACAAGGAGCAGCACCAACCGTCGAAGCGCGGCATCGTCGCCGGCCACGTAAACCGGGGCATCGGGCAAGTCGATTGTCAAATGGACTGTGCGTGATTCCGCCAGTGTCTCGAATCGCGAGCAGACCTCCGCCGCTACGGCTCCGAGTTCAACCGGCTGCATCGGACCGCTAAGGTACTCCGCATCCGAGCGTGCCAGGAATAGCAGATCCTCCACCAACTGAGTCATGCGCTCGGAATCGGTTACGATTTGCTGCAGGGCGGCCCGATAGCTTTCGGCCGATCGCGAGCGGCGGGATGCAATTTCAGCCGTGCTGCGAATGATCGCCAGCGGGGTGCGCAGCTCGTGAGAGGCATCGGCGGTAAAGCG
>JAFATG010000243.1 GCA_019244055.1 Acidobacteriaceae bacterium
CGTCCCGATGACATTGTTCAAAACCGCTTCGCTGCAATTGTGCTCCATGACCGGAACGTGCTTGTATGCAGCCGCGTGCAGCACGATATCAGGTTTGTACTTGCCGAAAATGCTGCTGAGGCGGTCGTAATCGCGGATATCAGCCACGAGCGGAACGATCGATACGCGCGCGTTGACGCTCAATTCCCCATGAATCTCGAAAATCGCGTTCTCATCGTGATCGAGCAACACGACCTGCTCGACCGGCAGCCGCGATATCTGTCGGCTCAACTCTGAACCGATGGATCCACCGGCGCCGGTGATAAGCACGGAGCGCTCACGGAAGGTTTCGACCACAACAGGATGAGGACTGCTAACTTGAACGGCTTTCTTCAGTACCAACTCCGGCTTGGGATTGCTCGAGATGCGCACATCGCCACTGATGACACGTGTCGCCGGGGGAAGCAACCGGGCTTCGACACCGAACTCCATTGCAGTGGCAACCGCATCGCCCATGGTTTCGACGTCAAGATCAGCGATTAGCACCAGATCGATGGGTTCCGCAGCAAGACACCGGGCCAAACTCTCAGGACCACCGGACACGGTGAAACCGGCTAGCCGCGCTCGATGCAGTTTCTTATCGGGCGACAGCAGGCGCACCAACCGAAGCTCACGATGGAACGAGATTTGCCGCAGAGCCGAGGCCAGGCCCTCGGGTGTTCCCATCAACAACGTGCGCTTGTACGAAGAGATGCCGATGGAAGCCTCGTAGAAATAACGCCGCAGCGCTCGGATGGCAACGCTGAACACCAAGAACGCACCATAGTCCAGGACGATCACGGTCAGAGGAAGCACGGCGATCGCATGGGCATGCCGCCACCCAATGCGAATCAGGAGCATGAGCATCGTGGGAGGAATGGCAGCGAGACACAACGTTACAGCATCGCCCAGATTGAAGTATCGCCAAATCGCACGATAGGCACCTAGAATCAACAAGCATAAGGGGCGCATGATCAGGAAGGCGACCGCCGATACACATGCTGCCGCGATGTAATTCTGAGGCACCTCGAAATCGAAGCGCAGTTGCCACGCAAACCAGATCGCGATTACGGATAAGGATGCATCGATCGCCATTAGTCCCCATTTGGTAAGAACCCAGCGCGGCAAACGGCCAATGGCCCGCCCTGCTTGCGCAGCAAACTCCTGGAACATCCCTTTAGACATGTGAACTGAGATGGTCATCGGTGTGAGCCGCTTTTCAGTTTTGCAATGGCTTCATACTGGCTGAAATTTCTGGTAGAAATGACGGTTAACGTCGCCGGGATTGCTGTCGCGATTGAGATTGTTTCGTGAAGACAGCGAACGTCGGCGCAAGCATTGACCCCCTAAATTGAATATCAAATTACAATCACAAACGTGCTATCCCGGTTCATCGTTCATTACAGCGTTTTGCGAAAAACGCACACCGTCTACCCAGAATCGACCCCGAATTTGCGTATCGCCGGGCTTCCGGGTGAAACGAAGCAGGATCAGGTTTGTCTCGGGGCCGGCGGTAAACGAAGTTAGTACACGATGCCAACTACTGGTACCCACGGTTTCGTCGGAGTGCGCGTACTCCAAATTCTTGTAGGGATCAGAAATCGTCAGTCGCGGTCCATTAGCGCTCTCTAGTTCTTCACTCTTCACCCAGGCCGAAGCCATATACGTCGTTCCCGGGGTGACTGGTAGATACTGACACATGCCTGCATCCTCGCTGGGCCCGGAATACGTAATCAGCAGCGACACGCTGCCCTGGTGCGATTGCGTGGAATCCAGCATAACGGAGACATTAGGCACCGCCGCGGAGTGCCAATCAAATCCAGCGTTCAAGATTTCGCGATCGAAGCCGGGATTGACCACCAGGTTGTCGGGTTGAATGTAGGAATGCAGCTCGCGGGAGCGCTGCACCAATTCTGCCCAAGCGCTCTGGGCGCCGGCCACGTTGCGATTCGCGAGCAGCGCGTCGACGTAAAACAGCGCCGAATGCGGGTCAATTTCCCGGTTCAGAGCTAAAAGAGACGACCAAGTATGAGCGGCAGGGTTCCATTCATTTTTGGCCACAAGCACTTTCAGTAACTTCAAATAAATCTCGGGGTCCGAGGGCAATCTACGCTCGATTTCACCGACGTTGCCCGATGCTCGCCAACTCAGGCTCAGAGCAGCTTCTGCCATGGCGGGATCGTTGCGTACCACCATGGCCAGAGTCTTAAGGGCTTGAGGCTTGTCGCCCTGGATGAGGAAGAAATTGGCTGCACTCCAGGCGATCTCAGGCGTCGTCGGATCAACGACAATCGCATGGCGGATCGCGGCCGCCTGCTGATGATCGGCGCCCAAGCTGTTGTAGGCCTGAGCCAAGTGCAGCCAGTACGCTGAGTCAAACGGATTGAGGGCGGCTGCCTGGCGGAACTGCCCCGCCGCAGCACGGGCGTCCTGTGCGTCCCAGATGAAGTACTGTCCTAGCATGTCGTAGTTACTGGCGTCCCTTGGCTCCAGCAAAATGGCTCGCCGAAATGACGCCTCGTCTCGGTTTTCTGCCAGACGGTGCGCGCCGTAGACGCGGTAAGCGCACCAGGCATATAGAACGATCGCGCAGCCTAATAGCGGGAATACGCAAGTAACAACGCGCGATCTTGCAAGATACTCGTCCACAAGGCTCCTACAGGCACTCAGTCACCGCTGGAGCTGACCGAGTTTGATTCATCCTCGCTATCTTGTTCTTCCGGCGCCCTGCGGCGCTTGCGCTTGCCGTCGGTGTAATAGGCATCGTAACGCGAGCCCGAGTAGTAGTCGCTGAGCGAAGACACGTCGGCGGCATTGAAGACCACGCCCAGCAAATTGCATTTCAGGTGGAGCAGAAGGTCGCGGGCACGCCGCATCGCTCCGGTGGTGGTCTGTGCCGAACGAACCACGAGGAGCACCGCGTCAGTGAGCACCGAGAGTAAGACCGCATCGGTCACTGACAGCACCGGAGGAGAGTCGATGATGACATGATCGTACTCCTCTCGCCATTGCGAAAGCAGCTGCTGCATAAGTGCTGAACTCAGCAGCTCTGAAGGCTGTGGCGGGCGTGTACCAGCAGCAAGAACAAACAAATTTCTCTGTCGCGTACTGAAGGTGGCTGCACCGGTATCCACACCACCGCTGAGGATATTGGATAGCCCGACTTGAGGACGGAGTCCGAACGCGAGATGCAGGCTCGGCCTGCGCAAATCGGCGTCCACCAGCAAAACCTTCCTACCCTGTTGGGCCAGCACGATAGCTGTGTTGATGCTAACCATGGTCTTTCCGTCCTGCGGAATCGGACTGGTGATAACCATGGTGCGAGGCGGTCCGCCGGCACTGGACAACAGTATGGACGTGCGCAAGGCGCGATAAGCCTCGGCAATCTCTGATTGGGGCTGGAAATAGCTGATGAGCGAAGCGGGGCGCTCAGGCTGTGATGGCTTAAGCAACGCAGTGGCCTTGCGCGGGCCGTGGGGTTGCAAATCGCCCTTCCACGGAATCATGGCCAGCATGGGTAACCCGGAGATGGACTCGACCTGTTCCGGTCTGCGCACCGTCTTATCTATCGATTCCAGTGCGAATGCCATGGCAATACCGCCAACGAGACCCAACATCAGCGCATATTCGAGGTTCCGCGGAATGTTCGGGCGCGCGGGAGCGAGCGGCACACGAGCGTTGTCGACGATGCGGATATTGCTGGAGTTCAGCCCAGCGGCCAAGCTGGCTTCCTTCAACTTTTCCAACAGTCCGTCGTACATCTGCCGGTTGGAATCGGCCTCCTGCTTCAACAGCTTGTATTCAATGGCGCTCACGTTAAGTTGGTCCGCCAATGCGGTCTGATCATCGAGTGCACGTTGCAGCATTTGCTCGCGCTTAAGGTCGGCTTCGTAGTCGTTCTGTACGCGTTGAATTCCATTTTGGAGTGCCTTGTTGTAGGCCTGCTTGATCAGTTTTAGCCGGCCGCGGACCTCCTGCACCTTGGGATAGGAGCTGCCGAACTGAATAGAGAGCTGAGCATCCTCCGCCTCCAGTTCGGTCTCCTGCTGGCGCAGGCTGGAGAGCACAGGATCCTGCAGAACTGCGCTGACGGTTTCCCCATTGCCGGACTTGGCAGTTTCATAGAGCGACTGCTTTTGGATCCGTTCGCCTTGCGCCTGTGTCAGTTCCTTACCCAATCCCTCGAGCTTTTCGACGGTGAGGTTCTGTTTGTCGTCGGCGCCTATGATGCCGTGTTCCTTCTGGTACTCGACCAGCTTCGCTTGAGAAGCCTCTACCTTGATCTGTAGATCGGCGAGCTGTTTGGAAAGCCAATCGGCCGCCTGCATGGTGCTGTCGTAGCGGGCCTTGATGTTCTGCTCGATGAAGGTCTGCGCAGTGGCGTTGGCGACGTCCGCTGCGAGAGAAGCGTCCGGACTGGAATACTTGATCTCGATAATTGAGGTGTCGGGAACCTGCTGGACGCGCAGATTGTCGTGGAACGTCTGCATCAAGTGCTCGTCGCGACTCATGTCCTGTGGCGTAAGCTTCGAGATTACGCCCGGCTTGTCGGGCGTGGCCGTCGGTCCAGCAAACTCCGGCCGCTTGTCGAGACCGAGATTGCGAATCACTAAGAGCGCAAGGGTGTTTGATTCGAGGATCTTGACTTGCGTGTCGATGCTGAACTGGTCGTTCCCGGACTCAGGAGCCTGGGACTTATCGGGGAAGTTGAGGAAATATGGCGTTTGTCCTGCGATGGACACGCGCGCCATGGCCTCGTAAACGGGCGTGATACGTAGCGAGATGAGACCCGCCAGAGTCACTGTCACAAGTGCGCAGGCCAGGATGGCCCACTTGCGCTTCATGAGGATGCGCCAGTAATCGCTCAGTGTCGGCTCAGGAATCGGGGCACCGTAAATTTCCTGGATGCGATCCGGATAATGCGGATCTCGCGGCCCCCCGTTCACAGCGCCCTCAAGTGAATGCCTGCCTGGATTCATCAAGTCGTCACCTTTGAAACTGCACGATAGGCCGGAAAAGAAGAACTTTTCAGATTATAAGCGTGAGAGAGGCGTCACAGCCTGACCTGATAGGCAAGCCTAGTACCAAGGTGATGCTTGGGAGGAGGCGTATCTTTACCGGGGTGAGTTGTTGGCAACAGAATTGCTTGAATTCGCGGTCCCGAGGGCGGCAAGCGCAAAGAAGAAAACTGCGTTTGCGGGAATCTGCAGATTGAAGTCCGACAGACTGTGAACCAACATACCGGTCACGCCGACGACCGACGCCAGAACTATGGCAGGCTTGACTTCTCTTTGCCAATGTCCAATTCCATGTATCGACGTTCGATAAAAGCTCCAAACGAGCAGGCAGACGATACCAAATCCCAATACTCCGGTCTCGACCGTGGTCTGTACATAATCGTTGTGCGTCGCATTCACGAAGTAATTTGTGTAGAAGCTTCGAAACGATGGATAAACAACCGGAAAAGTACCAAGTCCCCACCCTAGTACCGGACGGGCAGCAATCATGCGCAGGCTGTCTTTGACGATGACCAGGCGATCGCCGCCCGCGTTGTTACCCATGGGATGGTGAAGGCGGGAGATCCTCTTGGCAATTCCGCCAGGACTGAGCATCACGAGAAGGCCGGCCAAGACCGCTGCAAGCAAGAATAGGGTCACGACTTGACGCCGCGAACGCTGTTTCACACCAACGAAAATGCCGAGTGCAGCCATTTCTACGGCAAAGGCGACGATACCTCCGAGCGACTGTGAGAGGAAGATCGTGCTGGCCATCAGCAAAGCGGCGAATCCAAACAGAACTCGGCATGACTTTGACCATGAGCTCATCAGGGCGAAAACCAGCGGAATCGGCACCAGCATTTCCATCATCCCGGCATAATGGGCGTGATTGACATACGGGCCGTAGACCCAACCACCGTAGCGATTAGGCACCACCCAGTAGATCTTCCCGTTCCAGGTGAATTGCTGCACCATTGCAAAAAGGGCAAGCAGAACTCCGAAAGCGGTAAAGGACAGAGCAAAAGCCTGAACGCGTGCTGTGCGCCGCAAACACTGGGTCGTCACGAAGAAGATCATTCCGTAGGCAGCCCATAATAGGGCCATCCGCCACGTTGCGTACCAATAGGCGGTGCGCCCGGTGAGCAACTGCAGGCATACCAATGCGGCGAACAGAACGAGAGGAAGAAACAGCGGGTTGCGGTAGAACCTCGTGTGGCGGCTTACCAACTGACGCGCAGCCCATAACAGCACCAAAGCTGCCGAGCCAGCTTCGAGTACGAAAGTCGCCCATTCCTGGACAGCACCAAAGGCCAGTGGCCCAAAAGCGAGCACAAGGCAAAGAAGTCCTGTGATGCTCCAATCCAGTACCCACGCAGCAGGGCTGGCTGCCTCAAGCCTGAGGCGGGAATAGGGGTTGATCAGATAAGGCCGGGCGTTAGGGGATGACACTGGGACTCCGACGAGGTTGGCTGGCCGGCCGGAATATTCGACCCATTGCTCGAACAGTCTAACTCAACGCGGTGTTTAAGCGCGAACTCTGGAGAACAAGAGCCGGGCCTGCGGGCCTGGCTTGCCGCCGGCTCAGTACGGACGGTATGCTGCGCTCAGTGAGGGCCTCGGTATCGGCTGACAGCAAAGTACGCGTCGCACTGTTCCACCCAGCGCTCATTTCGGGTGGGATTCCGCGAGTGTTCGTAAATCTTGCGCGTGGCTTTCGAGATCAGGGCCTGGCTGTGGATATCGTGCAGGCGACTCCCTCCAGCGGGTTACATCCTGGTGTGCCGGAAGGTGTGCGGCAGATCGATTTGAATGCCAGCCGCGCCCTAACCAGTTTGCCTCTCCTGGTGCGCTATCTGCGACGCGAACGGCCACAAGTGGTGATCTCAGGCGCAATCCAAACCAATCTGGTTGCGGTTTTGGCCAAGCGACTGGCCCGGATTCCGCTGCAGCTCATCCTAACGGAGCACAATGTAATTTCGGCCATCAGCAGCGATGCGCCGATGGCGCGCACCCGCATGACTCCCTTCTTCGTACGCAATCTTTATCCGAGCGCGGACGAGCTGGTGGCGGTTTCGCAGGGAGCCGCGAAGGACTTGGCGTTGACCATGGGAAAGCGGGCTCCGAACATTCGCGTGATTTACAACCCAGTCTTCGGTCCTGATTTCTGGAAACGCACCGCCGAGCCGCTCAATGATTCAAGGATCGAGGGTGATTCGCGACCCACCATACTGGCCGTGGGCAGGCTGCATTACCACAAGGACTACCCTACGCTGCTGCGCGCCGTCGCGATCCTACGACGCAGCGTTGATGCCAAGTTAGTCTTCCTGGGAGACGGCGAAGAACGTGGGGCACTCGAAACATCGTCGCGAGAATTGCAGATTGCAGACGCGGTCAGCTTCCTGGGTACTATACGTAATCCGCTCCCGTATATGAAACACGCGCGAGTGCTGGCCTTGTCGTCGGTGGTCGAAGCGCTTCCAACGGTGTTGATTGAGGCGCTAGCAGTGAACCTACCCATTGTTGCCACCGATTGTCCAACTGGGCCGCGCGAGATCCTCGAAGGCGGAAAGTACGGTACGCTCGTGCCGGTTGGCGATAGTGAATTAATGGCCGTGGCTTTGGGCGCGGTACTACAGAAACCGCAAAAGCCGGAGGTTCCAGCGGAGGCCTTGGAGCGCTTCCAGCACCGTCACGTCATTGCCCAGTACCTGGAACTTATGGGCCTGAGGCAGTCAATCGAAACCAGCAGGCGCACACCCAACCACGAGTGCAGTGGGGGTAGCACGTGACGCTGATAAGACGAGTATGGTCGGCCATTCCCGATGGCGCGACCAAGGATTGGCTCAGGCTCGTCGGCAACAACTATGTGCAGCGCGGGAGCGCGCGATTCAGCCGACGGAATGGTTCCTACATCAGTGGGGCCGCGGAGTTCACGCTTGTCACGACGGAGCCTGCTTTCGAGTTTCGCCGACTGATCGATCAGTTCGAACATCGCCACCGGATTAAGCCAGGAGAGGTGGTCATTGATGCGGGGGCGTTCAACGGAATCCTGATGAGTATCTTTGGCCTGCAGGTAGGGCCTACGGGACGCGTGGTCGCTTTCGAACCTGACGCGCTCAATCGTGAGAAGACGCTGAGCAACTGGAAGCTGAACGGCAGCCCCACACATGTGGAAGTTATTCCGGCCGCTCTTTGGGATTGCGAGACGGAAATCGAATTCTGTGAGCGCGGGGCCCTGGGCTCTTCGGCGTTCTGGGACGGGCCAGGTGGGCACAAGATCACGGTCCGGACCACGACCTTAGATCAGGTGGTCCGTGCGCGCGGACTGCAGCGTGTCGATTTCGTAAAAATGAACATCGAAGGCGCCGAGATCAAGGCGCTCCATGGCGCTGATGAGACCATCTCGCGGTTTCGACCGTGTTTCGCGATCAGCTCCGACCATTTCGTCGATGGCGATTCGCTTCGCGGCGAGCGCACCTGCGGCCCGGTTGAGGAAATGCTTCGCGGCCGGGGATATATGGCCGAGACCATCCGGTTCGGGACGGAGTGGGTCACCTACGGAACTCCATCAACGTAGTTAAGGCGCGGGGAAGTTGCTTATGGCACTGTGTCTGGAACACATAAATCGCCCGTAACAAAGACTAATCGCCCTTCCCGAGCCATCTTGATATGGCAGAAGCAGCTTGATCTAAATCGGGTTGTCTGTTAGAGGCTTAGGAAACGACACCGTCCGGCCGCAGGAAGAGAGCAGTCAAATCGGAGTTCTCCTTCAATGTGGTGGTTATGACGCTGAGCCGGTCCCGCCAGCGAGCGCCCAACGTGGAGATCCGAGTATCATCGCCAAAGTTGAATAGAAGGGCACATCCGCAGCGGCAGTACTCGCCGAGTCTTTTTCCATCTCCGAATTAAAGATCGGGCGCGCTCCTTCCTATCAAAGGATGATCGCCGGGCAACTCGTATCATTGCCATACACCGGAGATTTTATTGGCAAGATGTGTTGCACGATTATACCGGTCCCGAGGAGGGCCGCCACAACAGACGTGCGACTAAGTTCGCGACGCTTAGGACCCATCAATGCGAGCTGTGCTGTGGCCCATCTGATGGCCCAAGCGCCGACGGGGTGACGCTCAGCTGTGTAGGTATCAAGGAGCGTCTGGGGCCTCCATCCTTTCATTGTTGCGGAAGTTTCCAGCCGAGGTTGATCGCATCTCCGATACCCACATTGAGCCCCTCTCCGCCAATGGGTGCATGAACGTGAGCAGCGTCTCCCGCCAACAGAACTCTTCCAAGCCGATAGGTGGTGGCCTGACGGGCATTGTCGGTCCACCGCGTCGCCGCGTGAAACGCGGTAAGCGTTACGTCGCTCCGGGAGACCTTTCTCCAGCTGGTTTGCAGCTCTTCGAGAGTGGCGCGGGCCTCCCGGTCTTCTGGTGGACCGTCGAATTCCACTGTCAGAATCCTGCCTGGCATGGGACCGTTCACATACGCTCCCTTGGCTGTGCGCTTCCAGCCGGAAGAAAGCTTCTCGGGCTCGGCTATTTCGACCATTACGGCGTAGCCGGTAATCTCAGGATCGGTTCCGGGAAACTCAAAAACCGGCGAGTTTCCTGACGTGCTTCGCCCGCCATCACAGCCCACGAGCCAACTTGAGCGAACTGTTGTTCCGCCCGCGTGAAGCGTAACGCCATCGCAGTCTGCTGAGAAATCGGTGAGGGCGGCTCCGCGCTGAATCTCGACCTGCAAGTGCGCGGGGTCCCGTGCCCGCAATCACCACGTCGTAATCCATAGCCTCTCCTCAGTGCAAGAGTGCTCCCAATAGCCTTAGCAAATCCACCGCGGCCCTTGAACTAAATATTTCCTTTCAGGTTGCGTTTCGCCACAGTGGATTGTTCCAACGGTCACGCCTCCTAACCCCGATACAAGTCTTGCCGTGGGCATCTGGGTTGGAATGTGGGGGGACGCCAGCAACGGCAGTAATCAGGTAGTACAAGCCGGAACGGATGCGCGGAGTTCAGGCAACGGCATTGTTTACCGCGCGTGAACGCGGTGGTGGCCGTATCAGGGCAGTGCGGTGACCGAGTGGGATTTCTGGTGCTGACGCCCAAGCCAACCACACTTTCGTTTCCACGCTGAACTACGACACCAACCAGGCCACCAGCGTTGGCATCACCCCGCCAGGGGCAAACAAAACGGCTCAATCGCCGAGTGGATCGTTGAAGGGACCGGAAATCTGCTGGTGGATTCTATTCGGTACTATTCGGCCAATGCATCGCTGGCACGAAAGACCGCGATTTTAGCCTCTCGAGCGCCTTCGTCGACGCGATTGTCCACGGACGGAGTGACTGTCCTTGCGACTGCCTACATCATCACGCCAAGCGCGGTTGCGGTGGCTTGGGATAACGCTGGCCCTAACGCAGCCGCCCACCGCCCGTGGACCGCCATCGTCCCGCAGGATGTTTGCCGTCAAGGTGACGATAAACGCGCGTTGCGTCACTTGACCGCACCTGGCTTGCGATGAAACCACGGGGGCAGTCTTAGCCGACCACGCGTCCAAGTGGATCATCGGGTTCCGCTCAGAATAAGACGCAGCTCATGCACGAGCCATTTGCGCTCTCAACAACATCTTAAGATCCGAGGTCGTTACCTACGGCCTGCGGCAGTGGAGCATGACGGTGGCAGTTCGAACAACTAGCGCGATATCGGTCGCTTTGGTCTTCAATCCGGGCCGAAGTTGACTCACCAGTATCGTGTGATGGCCTTCGATGAACCCTGTCCTATATCACCGTAGAAATCCTCGAAGAAGTCGTACGCCTGACAAATCAATTTGCCGTGTTTTCGTAAGAACATCGCCTTAGCAGCTTGGAGGACCGCCGGACTTCTCTCCCTCGTCCTATGCATCAGGACAGTTCACGGCCTTCCGGAAACGAAGCTTGATCATCGTCTTCTAGCAAAGACGTTCGACTTGCCAGGGCTCTTAGTCTCCTGGATATCGCCGCGTCAATCGTTGTTGGGGTTGTCAAATAACAGTTGCTGGTTTTGAAAAGGCCCTCCGGGATGGCTACCGGCTGTGGGAGCCGGGTAACGTTCTTGATGCTGACTTTCCAACCTAGCCACGTCGCTTCTTCTTTGAGATCACGGACTAAGTCTTTCGGGTCGCGGTCTACCAGTTGTGTCCCGAAGCTTCTGCAAACCGCAGATGGGTCATGAGTCCCATAAACGAGTTTGCTGAGCTGCGAAGGGCGCAGCTTAGCAAAACTCAGGCAGCCGCGCCGACCTGCCCGCGCGCTTTGTCTTGTTCGCGCAATAGATCCATGTTCAGGTAGCGCATGGCTTCGATCCAGCGCATGGCTTCAATCCAGATGGGATGAGCAGGTCGCGGTCAATACGACCTGGTAAATTTCCGTCCAAAAGGAGATCAGGTAATGCGGAAAGATCCGGGAACTGAGGCGCGGAACAGCGAGCACGGTGAGATCACGATTGGATTGGACCTGATCGATGGGCTCAAGTCTGCATGTTGGATAACAATGGCGAGATCG
>JAFATG010000009.1 GCA_019244055.1 Acidobacteriaceae bacterium
ACTTCTTACTCTCGCCGGGGTTGGCTGAACGACTCGAGAGCTGCGAGATCGACAAAGGACCGCGAGCACTGGACAAACCCTCCGACCACACGCCCATCCTTGTTCAGATCCGGGATAGCACGGAAACCGCTCGGTGAAAAATTGACCCGCCGTTCTTTTTCGCCGCCGCTCCAGAAGAGGAGTAAGATCGATGAACCAGACTTTACTTTGACGCGAGAAAGGACAGCGCGATAAGATTTCTAGTGTTCGCTTTCGCCTTTTGACTGTTACCCGCAGCATGGCTCAGGACTTCGACACTCAACGCTGTTAGCGGCTTGAATGACGTCTTGCGAGTATTTCAAGACGAGGGTACGATCCCGGCAATTCTGTGGGGCGATACTTGATCAGTTTAAGGGCCTGCTAAAGCTCAATATTCCGCGGCCACTGCCCCGTCTGAACCCAGTCCGGTTGGAACCAGGCGATAAAGCCCTCAATTCCTTTGCGGAAATCGATGAGCGCCTGATTTGCTGCCGGGTATCTGACCTTGTCAAAAAACAACTCGTCCTCGGCACCTTTGTAAGGCACCAGGGGGACGTAGGGCGCATTGTAAGCAAAGATGTAATAAAAGGAAATGAGGCTGCCCAGTGTGCCGGTATTCGGCAGACATTTAAGCAGCTCTGCAGTGGACAGCGGTGTCGCAGGGTCAGGAATCGTGGTGCTTTGCAGGCATGGTGGATAGTTCGGAGCAAACGGGGGTTCCGGCGCGCCGACGTTCCGCAGTCGGCCTAGGCCGTGGAAGATGATGCGGTAAAGGACGCTGCTAACGACAGCCTTCAACGCTGCCTTCGAGTCCATTTTCGGAAGTTCGGCCACGTTTCCCGTCGTACTGGCAAACTCGATCCAGTTCGCCACATCCTTATCGGCCGCGACCGCGCCATCGTTCGCATACCCGGTATCGACAACCGCGTCTACATAAGTGGCTACCATCGTCCAGATCTTCTGAACGATTTGCACGTTCGGATAAAGATTCCATTCTTTGTCGTCAAGAGCGGGGTCTGTGAAATCCGCCGGATTCAGCGTGGCCAGCGCATTGGCTGGGTCTGTCGAAAAGAAATCCTGTTTCGCGGAGAACGCATTGCACAGAGCGAGAAACTTCCCTGTGTCGCTGATCGAGGTAGGCGGCGAAAGAGACGACCACGCCAGCATCAGAACCAAATCAAAAGAAACTACATAGTTGGATTGCGGCGCGAGGAGCTGATAGATGATGTTCGTGGACGGCAAAGTCTTGAGGGCCGACATAACCATGGCAGCCGTCACAATGTGCTGCGTATAGACATGGCCCAGCCAGATCCCATAGAACCGTCATCGATGTCTTGACCGCCAGCAGGGCGTAAATCCAGGCCGGCGACTTCGGCGTATACGTCTGAGCGTTGTTCACATTTTGCGGATCAGCAACGTAGACGGCGACCGGCGTTAGGTTCTCGGGACATATTCGTTGTTTCCCTCGCTTCCTGAGACTTCGGCAAGACCAAGACAATTTATCGTGAACGAATCCGGGGACTGAGGATGGCGGCGAGATCTTTGTCGAACGGCGCGGGCGCCCAAGTGCGCGCTCGTGAGGGTGGAAAGCCTGCCGCCGTGGGCGCGGCCCTTAAGCGTTAGCTTAGACAACAAGAGATTCCGGATGGGACATTCAACTATCCAAACGATTGCCTGCTGTCACTCAAATGTTCAACTCGACAAACCCTTGTGACCTAAGTTCCTGAAAACAAGCACGGGCAACTTGGGGCCGCGGTTTGCTTTTCACCCAAGAAGGAGCCAGGAGCTGCTGCGAACGCGGTTTCTCGCTAGGCTCGATTTTCTCAGATATCAGAGGTAACCATGGGTAGCCAACTTGCCCCAATAACTCCATCCATAGCCAATCGAATCGGGCGAATGCTCGCCATTCGTGAGGCGACCGCTGCAGGAGACGCGTTTGTCCAGGCAGTGGAACAGTATGACAACGGTGACGAAGCACTCTACGCCGACAAATGCGGGACATACACCAAATGCATTAAGCAAGCTGCAATCGGTTTGGTAGATCTGGCCGCTTGGGACACTTTCGAAAAGGCGTTAAACAGCGGTGTGGAAGCGGATTTCAACAACGTCACTCTGGGTGGCACGCGCACGCTGAATGGGCCGCAGGGTGGACTCGCGTTCGACCTGCAATGCCGTGACTGGAGCCAATTCCTGGTGCCTCCCGCACCCGCACTAGCGAGCGAGGAATACGCGACAGAACTGGTTGAACTGTACTGGGCGTCTCTGCTGCGAGACGTTGCATTCACAGACTACGCCATGAATCAGGTCGCAATAAACGCGGCCAACGAGCTTACGATGATGCCGGCCTACAAAGGACCGAGGAACGCGATGGGGCAAGTTAGTCCCGATCTGCTATTCCGCGGCAATTATCCGGGCGAAACAGACGGGCCATACCTGTCGCAGTTCCTGCTGCAGCCAACTTGCATGGGTGCGCTGCCCATTACGCAGCAATATAAAACGTTCAGAGCGGGCGTGGATTACATGCTCGATCCGGCCAGTTATCAGCAGGTGCAAAATGGAATCCCAACAGGGCAGGTACTGCAGGTGCTACTAAACCCATTGTACTTGCACGATGGCCGCGGACTGGGAGCGTACACGCACAATGACGTGTTGTATCAGGCCTATTTCATTGCGCACCTGGTTCTGCAGACGCTGAATGGGATCAGTTGCGCTGTGAAGGACAATCCGGCGCCATTCAATGCGGGCAATCCCTACAACGGGAATCCGACGCAAAACGGATTTACGAGCATGGGACCTCCTGATATTGCCGCAACGATGGCTGCGGTTGCGAGCGAGGCATTGAAGTCGGTCTGGTACCAAAAGTGGTACATCCACCTGCGACATCGACCGGAATCGGGCGGCGCACTTGTGTATCTCGCCAAGACCGGTCAGGGCAACAGCGTCGAGGGCCTGCCCTCTGCTACAGTGCTCAATTCGCAGGCCGTAGCCGAAGCATTCGCTAAGAACAACAGCTACTTCCTGTCGCAGGCATTTCCGGAAGGTTCCCCATCGCATCCAGCCTATCCGACCGGGCATGGGACTGTAGCGGGAGCGTGCATCACAGTGCTGAAGTTTTTCTACAACGGCGCAACCCCGATTCCGAACCCGGTCGTTCCGAAGAACGACGGCACGCAGCTGTTGAATTATGTGGGCCCGAATCTCACGGTAAACGGTGAGCTGAACAAACTGGCGCATAACATCAGCTTCGGCCACGGAATTCATCCGGGTATCCACTGGCGCAGCGACACGGACACATCGATCAAGCTGGGTGAAGCGGTTGCGCTGAGCGTGTTACGCGACCGTGCCCGCACCTACAACGAGAAGTTCACTATGCAATTGATGAAGGTCGACGGCACAATCGCAACGATCTCAAACGAGTAGAAAATTGTTTGTTTGATACAACTTCGCCGGATGGCAGCAAACAAACGCCATCCTTTGCACTCTGTTGTAGGCGAGAGGAGTTCCCAAACAGTTGTGTCCCGAAGCTTCTGCAAATCGCAGATAGGTCATAAGTCTTCGGGACACAAACTTCCTTACGAGAGGGACGTCCCGGATTTCGTTCTGAAAAGCTGCAATGGGAGACTCAATGTGAAAACGTGTGCTGCAGGCGAGAGTTTCACGGCGCGAAATCCAAAATAGCTCGATCCATCGGAAATTCTTTCTGCCTCGGGTTGCCCTTAACAAACAGCGATTTGCTCCAATTTCCCTCAAGGCCTGCCGCCGCATTGAAGTCTGCTTCTGAAATCTGGCCGCTCAGAGTAAATCGGTCAATCACATAGGGCACGCCGCTTGCGCCAAGAACCGAGGGATTATTCATCAGATGAAAATGCAGGTGAGGCGCGGAGGTGTTACCGGTATTGCCCAAATTAGCGAGTACTTCACCTCGCTTGACGCGCTGGCCCAGGGTTACCCGTATCGAACCCTTCTTCAAGTGCGCGTAGAAGGCGAAAACGCCTCGTCCAAGGTCCAAGACAATGTGATTTCCGTCGACGTTTTCCAATGTGATCGTGCTCGGGTCCGGCAATTTACCAGGCACCTGATTATCCAGGTCATTTAACGTCGCTTCCACGGTGCCGTCGGCAACCGCCAGCACCTCCGCGTCGTAATCAACGTAGTTGTGTACGTCCGAAGCGTTCCCATTTACCATGTGACCCGAGTTGGCCAGACGCATCCAATCAATCGCGAACCGTTGAGCGAAGTGAATACCGCCGTTGACAGGAAGGCCCGTTGACCTATGAACGCCACCAACTTCGCAGCATCCGTTAATGACGACCCACCTTTTCCCTCTGACCGGCGCACCTATCTCACGGAGCTCAGAATCCAGTCGGACGGGAGCAATTGTATAGCTGAGCGGGACAGGTGTCCGCTTTTCATGTCCGGGCCTCGATGCTGCAAGCACTCCGATACGATGTCGTATCTGGCTGGGCACAAGAGCACGGGATTCGAAAGCAAGGTCGATAAGGAAAATGCGAGTTCCGTTGTATTCAATCTCCGGGCCAGTAGCCTCGGAGTTGTCTAACGCCCGTAGATGGGATAGCAACTGAGTGCCTTCGTATTGGGCCAGCGGTGCACTGGACTTCTCGGGATTGATCACCTCAATCCGCTTCAGAGTAGCCGGTGTAGGCAACGTGTTCGTGATGACCAGTTCATACACGACATGCTGTTTGCCATCGGTACCAGGAAATGCAACCGTGCTGTTACTGAGCGGGGATGCAACTACGGGCGTGAACTCGTCAGCCGGGGGAGCTTCTGATGAACGAGCGAAGGGCAAAACTAGCAATGCCACGAAACATGCTCTTTTTAGTATCACTATGTGCTCCTTACGCCGCGGCGCGTCTTTGCCATATCGGTGATGGCCATCTTACCAACGATCAAGTCCGGGTGAGGATGACTGTGGATTAGTCATGATTCAATCACTTCATGTCCACCAATCTTTCGCGACGAACCTTCGGTAAGAGAATTGGAGCGGCAGCGATCGGCGCCTCCTCGCAATGCATTTTCCCCGACCGACGCCATTCCAGCGAAGTCCCCAACGCCCCCGGTTGGCCGCTGTGAAACGCTTACGTTTTGAATGCAGTCGATGATCACCGTCATCTTGCCGCGTGTGAGGTCGCGCGGATGGATAGGCTGGGCCGCGGATTGGCCTGAACGAACTGGGAGGCAAACATGGACAGAAAATTGAAAACTCCGGGACTGCTACTTCGAACCTTGCTGGCGAGCGCAGCGACTCTTGTGGCGCTCGCTCAAGGAGCAAGCCCCGGCAGCGAGCCACCCAAGCTGCGCGGGCAGACGCTGGATGGTAAGTCGATTGTGCTGCCGGACGACGCCGCTGGAAGGGTAATCCTGCTGGTTCTGGGCGCGAGCAAGAAGGGAGGCGAGCAAACGGGTCCTTGGAAGGATCACTTCGTCGCCGATTTCGGCCCTAATCCACACGCCACCTATTACGTCGCAGCGTTGCTGCAGCGTGTGCCGGCGCCGTTTCGAGCTGTGATCCGGGCGGGTATGCGTGGCGGCACTCCGGATGCTGCGCGAAGCCATGTTCTGACCTCCGCTTCGGATGAGGACGCGTGGAAAGGCTATCTCGGTATGCGTAACGACAGCCTGCCGGGAATTCTATTACTCGACGAATCCGGCCGTACTCTGTGGAGCCACATTGGTGTCTTTGATCCACGAGAATATGCTCAGTTGAAGGCGGCTGCAGGGACTGCGCTCGAACATCGGTAAGGCCCAGGTAGTTTACGAACGGTTGCCGAGTCGTTCCTCTCTTAAGCCGCGAGAGGACCCGGTGCGGCCCGCTCGAGCGGCCCGAGGTAAATTCGGCTCCACGCCCAAGTGCTTTGTGCCCCAGTTGCACATTGCTTCCATCACCGGCACGAGTTCTTCACCCGCATCGCTCAGCATGTAATCCACACGAGGCGGCACAACTCCCCTCGCTATGCGTCTGATCACGCCATCCCGTTCGAGATCGCGGAGTTGCGCCGTTAGTACTTTCTCACTCACTCCGGGCAACAAATCGCGGATCTCCGCAAACCGGCGTTGCCCAAATGACAAATGCCAAACAATTAGAACCTTCCATTTCCCCGCTAGGAGGTTTGAGGTTGCCTGCACGGGACATCCGAAATGCTTCTTCATTGGCCCTTTCCTCGCGATTGCCGACGAGCTTACAAAATTGTGCGTACTTCCCTATTTGACCTCTCCGTGTTATCTAAAACTGTAGCCATCCAGAGCCGAGGCCGCGTAACTTCGATGCGAATACTGGCAACCCGAATGGCACCTTAGCTTAAGGAGCGAGTCTTGGCCACCGCGCTGACAGTAGATCAAATGAAGCGGATTGTGAGAGACCACTTTGAGGATTTCGTGAACAGGCGAAATCCGGCTGTTATCCACAAAAATATGGCTCCTGACTTCTGCGATCATGATGGTCCCGGCGGCAAGCCGGCCGGCGTGGACATCGACGAGCGCATGATGCTCAACATGTACAATGCCATGCCCGATTTGCACCTGACTATTGAAGATATGATTGCCGAAAGTGACAAGGTAGTATGTCGCAACATATGGCGTTGGACAGACCCCTCGTCCGGCAAAAAGATGCAGTTTCGCGGCTTTGTGTTGTGGCGTTTCGAGGGCGACAAAATTGCGGAGCGCTGGGCGACAGTAACCCCCTCTGCCGAGGGGACGTCGTGGAATGCGGAGCAGGTTGAGACCGCAACTGGATAGGACGTTATGATTCTGATCACTGGTGCCAGCGGCAACGTTGGCAGAGAAGTTCTTAAGCAAATCGCACAAACGGGTGCACACGTGCGCGCCGCTTTCCAGCCTTCGAGCAAGGCGGCCGCGCCCGCAGGGGTCGAAATCGCCCGCGTTGATTATAATCAACCGGACACTCTGAAATTCGCTCTAAAGGACGTAGATCGAGTGTTCCTGGTGGGACCACCTACAGCGGAACTTCCCCCGTTGGAGCGTAAGGCGGTAGACGCCATTGCACAATCGGAAGTTCGACACCTCGTCAAACTGTCAGCGATGGGCGGCCGGCAAGCGACATTTCCACGACAGCATGCCGAATCCGAAGATTACATACTGTCTTCCGGCGTGCCATATACGTTTTTGCGGCCAAACGGCTTTATGCAGAACATCGTCAACTATAACGCTCCGACGATTAGCACTCAGAACGGGTTCTACGGAACTGAAGGCGACGGCCGAGTGAGCCAGATAGACATTCGTGATGTCGCAGCAGTCGCGGTCAAAGTTCTCACCGAGGACGGACACGCGGGTAAGGCTTACACGTTAACTGGTCCACAGGCGTTGAACAACACGGAAATTGCTCAGATGCTTTCCGAGGTTCTTGGGCGCGAAATTCGATTTGTCAATCTGCCGGCCGCCGACTTCAAACAAGCTCTGTTATCTGCCGGCATTCCTGAATGGAACGCCGATGCTCTTCTTGATCTCCAGCGGCTCTATAGGGAAGGCAAAGCTGCCGCTGTTACTCGAGATGTCGAAGAGATTCTCGGACGGAAACCAACCAGCTTTAGCAGATTTCTCCAAGAGTATCGCGAGGCTTTCCAAGCAGGCGGGCAAGCTGCCATCTGAGGAAGCGAGTCGACCCACAGCGTGCGCCACCAGGCCGAATAGCGCTCGCCTAATGGCCCTGGACTCCGCCAATTGATCAGCCTTCTGCTCTCTCTGCTGGGAGCACGCCCGCGATTCATGATTCAATCACTTCATGTCCACTAATCTTTCGCGACGAAGCTTCGGTAAGAGAATCGGCGCGGCAGCGATCGGCGCCTCCGCTATTCCAACCGCGGCGGAATTGGCGTTTGCGCCTCACGCCGCTGGGCAGGGCCAACCGCAGCCTGATTTTTATAAGTTTCCGGACAACTTCCGTTGGGGTTGCGCGACCGCGGCTTATCAGGTTGAGGGCGGCGCCAAAGAGGGAGGTCGCGGTCCTTCGATCTGGGACTCGTTCTCGCATACGCCCGGCAAAACGTATAAGAACGAGACGGGAGATGTGGCCGATGACGATTATCACCTCTATAAAGAGGACATCGCGCTACTGAAAGGCTTGGGAGCGAAGATTTATCGATTTTCCGTTTCCTGGCCCCGCATTTTCCCCGAGGGTACCGGCAAACCGAATCCGCAGGGCCTCGATTTCTACAGCCGCCTGGTGGACGAGATGGTCGCAGCGGGAATCGATCCATTCTGTACGCTTTTCCATTGGGATCTTCCACAAGCTTTGCAAGATAAATACGGCGGCTGGCAGTCGCGCGAGACTTCAAAGGCCTTTGCCGATTACGCAGGTTACGTTGCGGAGCAGCTCTCGGATCGCGTGAAGCATTTTTTTACGATCAACGAGTTCTCCTCATTCATCGATCTTGGTTATCGCACCGGAGTTTTCGCACCGGGCCTGCAGCTTGCGCCCGCTGCTTTGAATCAGACGCGGCACAACGCCGTGCTCGCGCATGGACTGGCCGTTCAGGCAATCCGCGCCAAAGCCAGGCCGGGTACGAAAGTCGGTCTGGCGGAGAATTTCATCAGCGGCACGCCGGTTTTCAATACGGAAGAGCACATCAAGGCAAGTGAGCTGGGAACGCGAGTTCTCAATGCGCCGTACTTAACCGTCATTATGGAAGGCAAGTACATGGAGCAGTATCTCGAACATGAAGGCGCAAACGCTCCGAAATTCACTGCGGAGGATCTGAAGGTTATCAGCAGTCCCATCGACGTCCTCGGCATTAACGTCTACAATCCGACCTACGTGCGGGCGGACGAAAAGCATGGATTCGCCGTTGTTCCTCCGCCTTCTTCGTTCCCGCGCATGGCCTCACCGTGGCTGCTCATCGGGCCTGAAGGTCTGTATTGGGCTGCTCGCCACGTTGCTCAGATATGGGGTATCAAGGACATCTACGTCACCGAGAACGGATGCTCCTCTGCCGACGTCATCGCACCGGACGGCCACGTCTACGACACCGATCGTGTGATGTTCCTTCGCAACTACTTAATCAACCTGCATCGCGCGGTGGCGGAAGGATTTCCGGTGCACGGGTATTTCGTGTGGAGCTTGATGGATAACTTCGAGTGGGCCGACGCATATAACTTGCGTTTCGGAATTTACTACGTCGATTACAAAACGGAGAAGCGGATACCGAAATTGAGCGCTTCCTTTTATCGTGAAGTGATTCGCCGCAACGCAGTGGTCTAGCCGCTCAGGCGCCCGGAGTCCCGACTTGGGAGGCAAGCGTCAAAGGGTTGCAGAAGCGCATAGAATTCCTGCATTCGACAGCAGGTCAGTAAACTGTCTGTTTGCAAGATCTGGTCAGTGAGAAGCGAAGCGCGCCGTCCGTCATTCCCCAACCGGTTGTTGGGCATCTTACGCGTGCCGCCATCTTTCTCGTCGGTACGGTGAATCCCGGGCCGGAACCTTGTTCCGCCGTGCGGAGCTTTTGTGGTGACCTGGCGGCTCTTGTGCGCGCGGTGGGCTTCCGCGATCTTGAGGGCGGGCTGTCCTGTGTCATGGCGTTTGGCTCA
>JAFATG010000091.1 GCA_019244055.1 Acidobacteriaceae bacterium
AACCAGTCCGATAATGCTTGGACAGCCTTGCATGGCTCGATTGCACCCGATAATTTAGTTCGTCACGATAACAAGAGATCATTGCGCCTCGAAGCCACAGCGCCAAGTTCCGATGCTAGCGCCCGCTCCAGCGCCGTCCAGCTCTCCATTGGCAAGACCTACGAAATCAGCGGATGGGTGCGGACAGAAGACCTTACCATCAAGGATCTCGGTCGTTCTCCGATCGCCTCTGGTGCTGCGCTCAGCATGGAATCCGTGCCTTACGATGTGCACTCCGCGTCGCTCGGCCGCACCCATGACTGGACGCGCCTGTCGCTTCGCTTCGTTGCCACGCGATCCGAAGATCACATCGTAATCAGCGCCGGGAACGGCGGTGCGATCCAAGGCAAAGCGTGGTTTGAGGGCGTTAGCCTCGATGAAGTTTCGCCCTCCGAAAGCTGGCCGGCCCGTGACGCCGTGCGTACGTTCGGCCCTGCGTACCGGTATCCCGCCGCCGGATGGATTTATCTGCACATCGAAGGCAAAGCGTACGATCGCGGATATCAGCACGGGTATCTGATGGCGAGAGAAATTCCCGAATACCTTACCCGCTGCGCGATCGAACTTGGCGGTAAAGCCGACGAGAACACCTGGAACGCGCATCGCACGACTGCCGACGCGCTTTTTCTGCGCGGCTTCGATCGCGAGATTCTCGAAGAGATGCGCGGCATCGCCGATGGGGCCGATGCCGGGGGCGCGAGATTTCTGGGCCGTAAGCTAGACCTTGTCGACATTGCGCTCGCCAACACAACGGTCGAATTGGGCGAACTCGAATCCGCATTGCGGGTGACTCCCACTGGCTTGGAAGGCGATCACTTCAACCCTCCGCCTTACGGCTCCAGACACGATTCCGTAACCGATCACTGCAGCGCTTTTGCCGCAACCGGACCCGCCACGCGCGACGGCAAGATGGTCATCGGCCACGTCACCTGGTGGCCGCAAACGCTTGCCGAGCAGACCAATGTCATGCTCGACATCAAACCCGAAACCGGTCATCGCATGCTCATCCAGAGCTACCCGGGCGGGATCGAGAGCGGCACTGATTGGTACCAAAACGACGCTGGCGTGGTGCTCACCGAAACCACGATCGATCAGTCACCCTTCAATATGCAGGGCACGCCAGTCGCCTTCCGTGCGCGCATGGCGATTCAGTACGGCGGCAATATCGACGAAGTCGTCAAGCAACTCGGTACGCGGAACAACGGCCTTTACACAAACGAGTGGATCATCGGTGACGCGAAGAACAACGAGATCGCAATGTACGAGCTAGGCACGAATCACACAAAACTATGGCGCAGCTCGAAAAATGAATGGTTCGGAAATACGCCCGGCTTCTACTGGGGCAACAACAACGCGAAGGACCTCGCTGTCAATCTCGAATACATGCCGGACCCGCATGGCGCGCCCGGATACATTCCGTACGTGCCAGGCACGCGTGACGTCGCCTGGATGGATCTATATAAGACATACAAGGGCCAGATCGACGAGCAGTTCGCTTTCAAGGCGTTCGACAGCGCTCCGCTGATCGCGTCAAGCACGATGGACGCTAAGGTTGTCACTGCGGATATGGCGAATCGGATGATGGTCTGGGCCGAGTTTGGCCGTCCGAACGAGAGTGTCGCTCCCGCGAGCGACTCGAATTATGGCCTGTTCCCCGGCGGTTATTATCTGTTCGATGCGCAGCCTTCAGAGGCGCTCAGTGCCTCAATCGCTGCCAATGAAGCGGCGCGGCTGAAACCTGAAAATGCGGAACACAACCCGCGCTACACTCCCCCCGTTTCCTGGCGCGACCGGGCCGACCAGCTCTGGAAGGGCTGGGTATTGCCTTCTTCCGACGCCGACACCTGGTTCGTAGCAGGCTCTGCTGAATACCATCGCGTGCTGCAGTCGCCCGATGTCGATCAGGCTATTAATGCGCAAAAGATTCGCTATCGCGGATTGAAACTCTCACCCGATACGCCGATGAATCACTTCCGGCTCGAGCAGACCGCCGGCGTCCTCTTCCTTGACTCGCTGCGCCGGAAGATGGGCGATGAAGCGTTTTTGAAGCTGATGAAAAGCTACTTCGCCGCCAAGACGACGAAAACCGTAACCGCGCAATCCTTTCTTGATGCTGCCGGAGAAAAGTACGAAGTTCCCGATCCCGGCGATGGCCCGGCTTATGTTCCTAGTGATATCGCACACCGAATCGCATCGGCGGTGATCGTCTACGGAACAACACGCGAGAGCGGCACGAATCGTTACGTAGCGGAGCAGTTGCAGGCTCGCTATCGCGACCATGACCAGCGCGATGTTCCTATCTATAAGGATTTCGAGGCGACCGAGGCTCTGCTCGCCAACAAGGACGTGATCTTCATCGGACGCCCGGAGACTAATTCGGCGCTCGCGTCTTGGAGTGGCAAAATCGGCCTGGACTATCAGGAAGCGGTGTTCAAAGTCGATGGCAAGACGTATGCCTCCGAGCGAAATGCTCTCGTGTACGCAACGAAAAATCCGCTCGACCCGGCTCACATGGTGGTCGTCTATGCAGGCAATTCACCGCTCGAAACAGCACGCGCTGCCGACGCCACCGGGAACACGCCCGCAATTGTCCTCGAAGATGCCACTTCTAAGCCCATCACGGAATGAGCCCAGGAGGGTCCTTCAGGCCAGGTCGAACTTTTCGTGATGGAGTGTGGGATCGCCCGTAACGAGGACCGGCCGTCCCAGGATCTCTTCCAGTTCTTCGAGATATTGATTGTCGCTGGCCTTCAGCACTTTTGCAACATCCGGATGGACTCGCAGCATCACGTCTTTGCCTTCAATAGCCTTTGAAATCTTCTGCGCCTCGACAAGGATCTCGCTGACGACCGTCTGGACACTCTTCACGTAACCCGCGGCTTCGCAGTATGGGCATGGCGCGCACAGGGTCCGCTCCAGACTCTGCTTGACACGTTTGCGCGTGATCGCAACCAAACCGAAGTCATTGAACTGGAGAATCTTGTAAGGCGCCTTGTCGGCCCGCATCGCGTCTTCGAGTGCCTGCATGACCTTCTGGCGATTCTTCCGTTCATCCATGTCGATGAAATCGACGACGATGATTCCGCCCAGATCGCGCAGGCGGATCTGGCGGACAATCTCCTTCACCGCCTCAATGTTCGTTTTTACGATGGTGTCTTCCAGACGATTCGATTTCCCCACATACTTTCCGGTGTTGATGTCGATCGCTACCAGTGCCTCGGTCTGATTGATCACGATGTAACCGCCCGACTTCAGCCAAACCTTCGGACGAAGCGCTCTTTCGAGCTCCTGGGTAATGTTGAACGCGTCGAAGATCGGAGCCGAGCGCGTGTACATCTTGACGCGGTTCACCAGCCCAGGCTGGAAGCGCTGCATGAAGATGACCACGTCTTCATACATCTCTTCGTTGTCCACCCAAATGGCTTTGAAATCGTCTGTGACCTGGTCCCGCAGAATACGCTCGACGATCTCGAGGTCGTGATGGAGCAACGCAGGGGCAGGCCTTTTTTCGGCCTTCTGCCGGATATCGAGCCAGAGGCTGTACAGCGAATTCATGTCGGCGGCAATTTCGGATTCTGAAACTCCTTCGCCCGCCGTACGCACAATGAAGCCACCGGTCGTGCCCTCGCGATGCGTTTGCAGAATGCGTTTCAGACGCTGGCGTTCCTCGTCGCTCGAAACTTTGCGCGATACGCCGAGATGATTCACGCTAGGCATGAACACGACGTATCGCCCTGGCAGAGCTATATGCGAAGTGATGCGTGCGCCCTTTTGGCCGAGCGGCTCTTTCGCGATTTGAACAATGATCTCCTGGCCGGCCTTGAGCAGATCGGAGATGGACGGATAGACCCGTTCCGGTTTTTCGCCTGAGCGCTCCTCGTAATTCTCGCGCTTCACATCTGACATGCGGGCTTCAGGTTCGACCGCGGCCGCAGCCGCTGTTCCGGTTCCGGCCCCGGTCGGCTCGGCGCTGAATTCGCGCTGCTGATGATGGAATCGATTTCCGCCGCGCCGCCGCCGCATTCTTCGCGACACCCGATGCATGTAATGACCGCCCTGCTCACGAACGGAAGCCGTCTGCGTTTGCGATTGTTCGGCGGTCTCGTCCGGATGGCCAGGATCCGCGATCGGAAGCGCGTTATCTTCCAGCGCCTCATCCACGGGTGGCACACCCTCGTCGGCAGCTTCTAACTCGAGCTCATCCGGTTCCTGTTCGACCAACTCATCCGGCTCGTGCTCCGCAATCTCCTCGAGCCCACTTAGTTGCTCCGTTTCCGTTCGAATCGGGACAACGTTGTTGAGAGGCGGTTCCTCCGGTATGGGAGCGTCCGTGTCCTGCTTGACCTGCTCGATCTTCTGCTCCTCTTCCATTACCGAGTCGTCCTCGTGATGGCTGAAGACCTTGTCTGCGAGCTCGAGCTCTTCGGCCTCCGCTGCAATCTCTTCCTGAACGGCTGCGGGCTCCTCTTCTTGTACAATCTTGGGCTCCGGCGGCTCGGACCCGGAAACCGTTTCAGGCGCACTCACATGACGATACTTGGCCAGCGACTCGCCCGGAAGCACGATCACTTCCCCTGCTTCTTCGCTCTCCTCGCCATCACCTTCCTGAGCCTCGGCCTGGCTGCTCTGCTGCGGCGAGACCGGCTGAGCGTACTTGTTTTCAGGAAATCCCCTTCCCCGCTGCCTGCGGCGACGAGACCTTCGGCCGCGGCGATCCCGAAAGCCACGATCGCCCTCCGGCGGGCGCTCGCCGGTTCGAACTTCCGACGGCTCGCCTGCAGCAGTAACCCCAGCAGTTGCTGTGGACTCCGATTCGGGCAGATCCGCAGCCCGTAGATCACTTTCTCTCTCTGCTGGAGAGCTTTCTACAACAGGCTGCGGCGGGCGCTCCGGCGGCCGGTTCTGAGAGCGCTCGCGCCGAACCGGTTTCTCATCGGAAACCGTGTCAATATCTTCGTGCTCCTCAAAAAAGTCGGATACGTAGAGAAACGTGTCGCGTTCCAGGCCCAAATCGACGAATGCCGACTGCATGCCAGGAAGCACGCGCGTAACTCTTCCTTTATGTATGCTTCCAGCAAGCGAATACTCGTTAGCGCGCTGAAAGTAAATCTCGACGAGCTGATCGTCTTCCAGAATCGCTACTTTAGTTTCGTGGCGATTGGAGCCAATCACCAGTTCCTTACTCATGAATCACCGCCTTAATCGGGCCGGTGACGAGAGTACAGAGAGCTCCGGAGTTTGCACAGCGCCGTGATCCATACACTATGGACCGGCGCAAAATCTTTTGCCGCGGAGGCGAGTGGAGACTCGCTCGAGAACACCCGCTCCGTTCTCTTTAGGGCCGCCATGCAGCGGCCGCGCTATCACTTGCGATCCGTCTAGATCGTTTCACAACCAGCGAACCTATTCCGGCAAATCCGAAAATCCTTGTCCTACTCAGTTCGACCCGTTTCTCTTCTATCGAACCGGCCTCTTTCAGGCCACACTTATCAATTCACAAACCTACGTAACCTGACGCTGTTCACCAACCCCAACATCAGGAAAATCGACCACGTGTTTGAGCCCCCCGAACTCATTAAGGGTAAGGGAATACCAGTAATCGGCATCCGGCCGATCACCATGCCCACATTCACCAACACATGAAACAACAACAGAGCGGCAACTCCCATGCACAGATACAATCCGGCCTTGTCGGTTGCCGTTTGCGCGTTCTGCACAATCTGCATGATCAGCAGAAAATACAGAACCAGCGCGATCACGATTCCAATAAATCCATGCTCTTCTGCAAACGAGGAGAAGATGAAATCAGTGTGAGGCACAGGGAGAAAGCCCAAATGGGTTTGCGAGCTCTCCTTGGCGCCGCGGCCCCACATGCCACCATTGCCTACCGCAATTTTCGACTGAATCACCTGAAAACCCGTCCCCCTCGGATCACGGTCCGGATAGATAAAGCTTACTAACCGGTTCTTCTGATAGGGCTTAAGAAAATGATATCCGATCGGCAATGTAATCACCAGCACGGAGGTAATAAGAAGGAGGTATTTCCAGCGCAGGCCGGCCATCAGGATGCCACAAATCAGGATGGGGATGTAGGTGAGCGCGGTCCCCAAATCCGGCTCTTTCATGACCAACACCATCGGTACGCCCACAAACGCGGCGACCTTCCCGACGTCTTTCCATTCGAGCGTTTCCGCTTTGATATCCGCCAAGAATCGTGCGACCAGCAGGATCAGGACGATTTTGACGAACTCCGAGGTTTGCAGGGTAAAACCGGCGACATGGATCCAGCGCGTGGACCCGAATACTTTGTTGCCGACAACCGCGGTAGTCACCAGGAGCAGGATGCAACCTACATAAAAATAGAAAACACGACCGAGCAGGGCGTGATAGTCGAACATGGATAGGATCCACATCATCACCAGCCCGGTGGTTACCCAAATGATCTGCTTCCACCAAGCATCGTGCCATTTGCTTGCGACGGTGGCGCTATAGATCTGCAACACGCCCAGTGTGCAAAGAGCCAGCGTGATGATCAGCAGAGGCCAGTCGAGATCGCGGATTGAACGATATCCAGTCACTTACTGCAACAGGCCTCCCGGCAACGCGAGACGAAACGTTGCGATTTCATGCGGTGAGGTAAACAGAGTAGGGAGACTCTCGAGACGCGCGGCGAGAATGGCGGCATTCTGTTGGCGCGCCTTCTTGTCGAAATACGCTTTCAGTACGTCGCGAACCATCCAGGAAGCCCTGTCGCCATGTTCGCCGCCTTCAAATAGAGCGACCACAACGATCTCCGGAGCTTCTTCCGGTGCATATCCGACAAACCACGCGTTGTCCTTCATTTCCCGGCCCTTCGCGGTTCCCTTGAGAAACTGATTCGATGCCAACTGCGCCGTGCCGGTTTTTCCGCAGACTTTGATGCCGGGTAATGCGGCGAAACGTCCGGTTCCACCTTCATTCACCACGCCGTACATTCCGGAGACTATCAACTGCACGTTTTCAGGATGGACATGCCCGGTATTCAGCACCTTGAGAGGCGCGGACTTTACGAGATGAGGCTGAACCCATTTGCCTCCGACCGCTATACCGCCTTCGGCCGCCGCCAGTTGTAATGGCGATGCCGTTACGGCTCCCTGCCCGATGCCGACGGAGATCACCTCGCCTGCGTACCATTTTTGGCGGAACATACGCATCTTCCATTTAGTGGAGGGCATCGTGCTCTCCCGCTCATTCGGAAGATCGATTCCGGTCTTGTGGCCGAATCCCGCCATCTCGGCGTATTGCGCCAGGCGATCGATACCGAGCTTGTTGGCAACGTTATAAAAGTAAGCGTCGCAGGACTGTGCGATAGCGCGATGCAATGAGATATTGCCGTGCCCCGGCGGCTTTTTCCAGCAGGCGTAATAGTGCCCGTAAAACGAAGCGCCACCCCAGCAATGAAACTCGGTTGTATCGTCTATGACGCCGGTTTCGAGGCCCGCCAGTGCGGTGAATGGCTTGAAGGTGGAACCCGGTGCGAATTCGGCTTGAATGGCGCGATTCATCAGCGGCTTGTAGGGATCACCGGCAATCTGGTTCCAATCGGTCCGGCTAATGCGGCCGGTAAACTTGTTCGGATCGAAAGTCGGGCGGCTGACCATGGCCAGTACATCGCCGTTTCGGGGATCGAGCGCCACAATAGCGCCCCGCTTGTCCTGCATCGACAACTCAGCGACCGCCTGCAAATCCAGGTCGAGAGTCGTCCGGAGATCTTTGCCGGGCACAGCCGGCTGCTCCTCTTCCATCTGACGCTCGCGGCCAAAGTTATCGACTAACACTCGCTGCTGCCCGTCCACACCGCGCAAAGTCTGGTCATACTGGCGCTCGAGACCGTCTTTGCCGATAACATCGCCCTGTTGGTAATCGATGAATTGAGGCGAATCGAGCTCCGACTCGCTGATCTCGCCGACGTAGCCGATCACGTGCGCGGCAAAGCCATCCTGCGGATACTGCCGCCGCCACGCTTTGATTAATTGCATCTCCGGATAAGTGCTGGCATCCTGGTGCGATTCAACCCAGGCGATGTCATCGCGCGTGAGTTGATCTTTAACTATGATTTGCGGGAGACTTGCCGTGCGGCGAATCTTAGCGGCGAGATCGCCGTAGTCCATTTGGAGCGCTTCGGCGATGCCGGGTAAGTGTTCGGCCTTGATCTGATCGCGATTCAACAGCAGTGAGTAGGACGCTTTGTTATCGACGATCACCCGGCCCTCCCGATCGAGGATTTTTCCGCGCGGCGCAAGAACCGGCGTGCTCTTAATGCGATTGCGTTCCGCCGCCACGCTGTATACGTCGGGATTCTTGACTTGCAATTCCCAAAAGCCCGAGATCAGAAAAACAAATACAGCGACGGTCAGGTATTGGAAGATCGCAATCTTGCTGGAAGCGCGCTTCGGATCATCGCTCAGCAGCCGGTCGGATGGAGCGCTCTCATCGCGCCTGCGCTCACTCTGAATCAATGCCACTGACGTTTCCGCATTTACAGGCTGTTAGACCCGGACAACTTCATTTTATCGAGAAAGGTGAATAAAGGCAGCGCGATCACAGCATTCAACGCACCGTGTACAAATGTGTCCTGCGGATCGAACGGCACAATTTGTCCGAGCAGCGCACGACGCATCACCCAATAAAAGAAAGCGTGGAAGAAGTAGAAGAAGAAACAAAGTACCAATCGGATGGCCGGACTCTCCACGTTGAATCGCACACCGACAGAGGCCGCGAAATAGCCCACCAAGGTCTTGGTGATGCCGTACATACCAATGGGGATGGTAGCGGGCGAAAGCGAATCTTCGGACAGACCGACGAAAGCGCCGAACAGCAGTGAGGGTATGGCGCTCCGCCTCGTTAATCCGAAATAGACAGTCAGGAGGAGCGGTAGTTCCAGCCATTCGGTGTGCGGAATGAGGCGCGGCAAGTAAAACTTGCCGATGATCGCGATCAGCGTGATGGCGATAAGGGCAAGCGCCTCAAACCGGCTGAACAGACTCTCCCGAACGGGCCGTTTGATCAGTGCGCTTGTCTCGTTCATCCTTGCGAAAGCCGGATCACTATTGAACGGGCGGGGCCTGGGGCGCGGGAACGGGCGTGGTAGCCGCGCCCGTGTCAGTGGGTGACGGCGCAGATTTGCGACGCGGGGCGCCCAACGGCAGGACCGGTTGCGTGCGGAGGGCCGGCTGTTCTGCAGCAGGTTTCTGTGCGGCGGGTTTAACAACTGGCCGAGCGCCCAGAATTGCCGGCGGGCCATTATCGACGGGCTTGTCTGCCGGTTGCGATTCGACTGGCTTCGATTGACCAATCGTATTCGCAGATGCTTCGCTCTGAGCCGGTTTGGCCGCTGCTTCAGCCTTCACGTTGAAGTTCGGGACTGCGGAGCCAATCGCACCGTACACATGGCCTTGCTCCTTTCCGATCTCCTGATATTTCTGCTCAATTTTGTCGGCTTCAGTCTGCGATTTGGGACTTTCCGCGGCGTCGCTTCCGGTCTCAGGAGGCGGGGTTGGCAGCATGGTGCTGGCGGTGTCTTCGGGCGAGGCGGTAGGAATGGGCTGATGCATGCCCTTCAACAAGACCAAGACCTCTTCCACGCCACCCGGTGCTCCACTAAGATCCAGGGTGATGTCTCGCATTCCCTGCCCCAGGCCGGCCGAGACGACGGTGCCGACAGGAAAGCCCTTGGGAAAGATGCGGTCCTCGCCCGAGGTGAAGAACCACTCGGCGACGGCTACTTTGTCTTCGTTTTCGACCTGCTCGACTTTGCATTTGCCGTTGCCGCAGTTCAGCACGCCATGCACATGTCCCTTCTGCGATTCCACACCGACTTTAAAGGTAGGGTCCGTTACCAGCAGCACTTGAGAGACAAGGGGATAAACGGCCACCACCTTGCCTACAATGCCGTCAGGGGTTACGACTGCCATGCCCTTCTCCACACCGCTGGTCGAGCCTCGATCGATGAATACCGCTTTAGCAGTCACGACCGTGCTGTTGCCGATGACTCGAGCCGCGATGGATTTGGAAGGTGATTGCTGCTGGAACAGGATTAGAGCGCGGGCATGCTCCGCGGTAGAGAGCTGGTTGCGGTAATAAACATTTTCAAGGCGAAGCTTGTCATTAACGGCTTTGAGTTTCTGGTTTTCTTCGCGGACGTCGAGCAAAATGAAGTAGTCCTGGAGAAAGCCGATGGTGTTGTGGCGGACAGCTTCCACGATGCCGGCCATGGGCGTGACCGCGCTCACCGCCCAGACCCGGATCAGCCGCTCGTCCCGATTCGTTTTGACCTGATAGGCCAGATAGAGCAACTGCGCTACGACAACCACCAGCAGAACAGTCAGGTTCCGGTAGCGGCTCAACAACGCTTCCATTGAAATGCAGGTTCCTTACTTCACTCTAAGAGGGGTATGGACAAGGCCATTCTCTCTATTATGTTCGCTCCGCTCAGTGGGCGGGCTGCGAGCCCGCCGCAGGTCGGGGACCTGCCTGCCCCACAAAAGCTCCCTCGCAAGGATTACTCGATGGCGATGCGGCGGAGAAGTTTGAAGTCGGTGAGCATTTTGCCGGTTCCGAGCACCACTGAGGCAAGCGGATCTTCGGCAATCGAAACGGGCAGACCTGTTTCTTCGCGAATGCGGCGGTCCAAATTCCTGATGAGGGCGCCTCCGCCGGTCAGGACAATGCCGCGGTCGCTGATGTCGGCGCTGATCTCCGGAGGCGTCCGCTCGAGCGCGACGCGGATGGCGTTCAAAATCGTCGAGACACATTCAGCGAGCGCATCGCGGATCTCTTGATCGTTGATGGTGATCGTCTTCGGGACGCCCTCGATCAGATGGCGGCCTTTGATCTCCATAGTCTCGGGTTTGTCGAGCGGATAGGCGGAGCCAAGCTGAATCTTGATCTGCTCGGCGGTGCGTTCTCCGATGAGCAGGTTGTACTTGCGTTTCAGATAGCTCATGATCGCGTCGTCCATTTCATTGCCGGCGACGCGAACAGATCGCGAATAGACAATGCCGGAAAGAGAAATGACGGCCACATCGGTTGTCCCGCCGCCAATGTCGACGACCATGTTCCCCGAAGGCTCGGTTATCGGAAGGCCAGCGCCGATCGCCGCTACCATCGCCTGCTCGACGAGATGAACTTCGCTTGCCTTGGCCCGATAAGCCGATTCGCTGACCGCGCGCTTCTCCACCTGAGTGATCTCGCTCGGAACGCCGATGACGATACGGGGGTGCACCAACATCTTGCGCCCGTGCGCCTTTAGGATGAAGTAGTTCAGCATACGCTCGGTGACTTTGAAGTCGGCGATCACGCCGTCTTTCATCGGACGGATCGCTACGATGTTGCCGGGTGTGCGGCCCACCATATCCTTGGCTTCCTTGCCGACTGCTTCTATATCACCCGTGTTCTTGTTGATGGCGACAATGGACGGTTCATTGACTACAATGCCTTTGCTTTTGGCAAACACCAACGTGTTCGCTGTCCCAAGATCGATGGCTAAATCCGAGGAGATGAGACTGAAGACGGACCTAAAGTTCATGAAGTGCAAACATCTGCGGGTAGGGGGATAAATCAGAGGGTAACATAGGAACAGATTTTCAAAAGGGTTCAGAAGAGTTGTATTTTCAGGTGGTTGCGTTTTGCCTCAAATGACGCGGCGCAAGTGGCTTTGCGCGAGCGGACTGGCGCTTGCCGCCGCATGCAGCCGAAAGAAAGGCAGCGGTTATCCCGGTTATGCCTTGATCGCAACCGCTGGTGATCACAGCATTGCCGCGGTCGATCTGACTCGCTTCGAACTCGCCAAAACGATTCCGGTCGGCGCGGCTCCCAGTGCGGTACTTCCCGGCATCGCCAGCAAGCACAGTTATGTGCTCACTCCTGGAAATGGGAGTGTGCACATCGTTGACGAAACTCTCAAAGTAATCGCCTCGCGCAAACTGGCAGATGAGATCGCGCAGATTCGGCTCACGTCGGACGGCAAACGGCTACTTGCGATCGCGCGGGGACAACGGCAGTTGATCTTGGCGGACCCGGTGCGTCTTGGGGTAATCGGACGGTATAGCCTGGGCGCGGAGCCGCAGCAATTCGACGTCTCTGCTTCAGGCCAAGTGGCGATCTCAAGCGGGCACGGCTTGGTGGAATTAGTCGATCTGGCGAGTGCTCTTCACACTTCCGCGCAGATAAGCGGCACCGTCGGGCAAGTCCGGTTTCGTGCGGACGGCAAGCTTCTGTTAGCGACCAATCTCAGCGACCGGTCCCTGAGCGCATTCAACGTTCCGGGTTTGAGACTGGTTACCGTGCTGCCGGTCGCGATGCGGCCACAGAACCTTTGCTTCAATGCAGACCAGGGCCAACTCTTTCTATCGGGCGAGGGGATGGACGCCGTAGCGATCGTATTCCCTTACCAATTTGAAGTCGATCAGACGGTGCTGGCGGGGCGAGACCCCGGAGTGATGGGTTGCTCTGTGACTCCGCCCTATCTCTTCGTGGCGAGCAATAGTGGCACTGATGTTTCGATTTTGAATATCGATACTCGCAAAGTGATTGGGGTGGTCCAGGTTGGGCAGAAGCCGTCATTTATCACAGTTACGCCGGACAGCCAATATGCGCTGGTGCTGGATGAGCAATCGGGCGATCTGGCCGTGATTCATGTGCCGGCCATCCGCGTAAACCGATCGAAAACAGGCGCCTCGCTGTTCACGATGCTGGCGGTGGGCAACCGGCCGATTCAGGGGGCTGTTGTGCCGCGGATCATTTAGCTCGGGGCAACCAGGATGGGCGATACGAAGTCTGTTGTCAGGGCGCGGGTGGAACGGTACGAAGCGGGATCGGTAAGCGGGTTCCTGCATCTTCCTACTGGGACAGCCCCGGACGGATTGGTATTGACACATGGCGCAGGCGCAAACTGCCAATCGCGATTGCTTATGGCTGTAGCAGACGCGTTTGCGGCGGCCGGCGTGCGGGTGCTGCGCTGCGATTTGCCGTTCCGGCAGCAAAGACGATTCGGACCACCGTCGCCAGCGAACGCGGCGCGGGATCGCGCAGGGCTGGAGGCGGCGCTGCTGGAGTTGCGCAAGTTGGCGCCAGGGCGGTTATTTCTCGGCGGGCACTCGTACGGCGGGCGGCAGGCGAGCATACTGGCCTCCGAACAACGACAGTTCTGTGATGCTTTGCTGCTACTTTCCTATCCGCTCTATTCTCCGAAGAAGCCGGAGGAGTGGCGAACGAAGCACTTTGCGGATCTGCGAACGCCCGTGCTGTTTGTGCACGGCACGCGCGACCTTTTCGGATCAATCGAGGAGTTACGTAACGCGATGCTCGCGATTCCGGAGAGATCGGAACTGATCCGGGTGCAGGGCGCGGGGCACGAGCTGAAGAACGGAGCGTTCGATGTGGGAGCGTTGCCTGCGCGTTTGGAGCAAGTGGCCATGAAAGCGGCCTAAGTTGACCAAGCGGCGGTAACGATAGCAAGCGCCGCGATGCCGGCGGTCTCGGCACGCAGAATGGTTTGACCCAGTGAACAGGCGGTCCAGCCCACTGTGAGGGCCTCCTCGCGCTCCTCGTCCCTCCAACCACCTTCGGGGCCCAGCAGAAGAGCGATTCGATCCGCAGAGCTGCGCTGCTCGGGAATGGCTTTGAGCAGAGGCGGCGCTGCCGGGTCCTCATCGAGGAGGAGGCGAACGGTCGCGTCGGTGCGCACAGCATCGGCGAATTCGCAAGGCGGCCCGATTACGGGCAGACGAGCGCGGCGGGACTGCTGGCTGGCTTCCACGGCGATCTTTTCCCAACGTGCGATTCGCTTGACGGCGGCGAGAGCGAGACCACGCTCCGAGCGCGCACATTCGAAGGGCTGAATGGCAGCCACTCCGAGCTCGGTGGCTTTTTCGATCAACCACTCAAAGCGTTCAAATTTGACGAGAGCGGCGCAGAGAGTCTTGCGGACGGCGGCGGGCGGTTCGGGCAGCTTTTCGGTGACCTGAAAGACCACCAAAGACTTGCGAGCGGTATTGACCTTGGCGAGGTAGACGTCACGGTTGTCCGAGATCTCGTAGAGCTGTCCGACTTCGGCGCGGAGGACGCGGACGAGATGCTCGGCATCGGAGCCAGTAAGCTCGGCGAGACCGCGGCGGACTTCGGGGACGAAGAAGCGGCGGCGAGACATCTGAAATGATTCTACGGGCGCTGGGCGCGGCTGAAGACCGCGCGGGGGCTGGAAAGCCCGCCCTCCCAGAGCATTTCTTGCCAAACGAACTTCGAGAGAGGCACGCGCCTGTTCAGTTCCGATCCGGCGGAATTATTTGCAGCAGTGGAATCAGACACTTAGCTGGCTTTTGGCGTCCTGGCAGAACGGACCATGACGGATGCTGGGTGCGTGGACAGGCGCAAAGGCGGCGGGCCGCGGTCAAGGGACGGGAAGGAACGCTCGTCTCAAAACTCGATCAAGCACGGCGGGCGCTCCAAGATCGTGCGTATTCTGCCCGGGGAGGATCCGGAAGACTACGAACGAGTGAAGAACGGCTGGCTTGCGGAGTACGAGCCCGAAGGGCACATGGAGATTACGCTGGTCAGCAACCTTATCGAGAGTGAGTGGCTGCTGTTGCGGGCGAGGCGGAACCGGTTGAACGCCGAGGCGCGAGCGGCAGGCGAAGAGGGTAAAGAACCGCACGAATGGACACCGGAAGATGCCCATCAAGTGGAGTTGATGCAGCGGTATCTGACTACTGCGGAACGCTCATTCTATCGGGCTTTCAATGCGATACAGGGCTTACGAAAGGACATCCTGAGGAACGAGCGAGAGGCATGCAAGTTACAGGCAGAACAGGAAAGCCTGAAGGCACGGCTGCGGCAGTTGCAGGGGGACCAGCCTCCAGCACAGATGCAAAAGCTGCAGATCGAACGGGGAGAAATTGAGCAGGACTGCGCAGTAAGAAAGACTCGGCGGAGTTACGCGAGACAGGAGGACGCATGAAGCATAAGTATCCGGTGGTGGGCCACGTTGAAGATGTCGACGGAGCGCTCTGGGGTGTGCGCGATGTACGCGGCACCAAGCACGGTTTCGATTTACTTTTTGGTTCGCCGGTGAGCCGTTTCGGAAGCTATGTGAGTGGACTGCCACGTCTGATCGCAACGCAACCTCTGGTCGATTTCTGGGAGAAGAACCGGACAAAACATAACGGCTTGCTGTTCGACCTGCCGGCCGGCCGAACAACACTCAAGCGAGTGCGATCTCGTTTGGGGTTCCACTATTTTGAGGACACGTCGGAGTTTTTCACGGAGCGCTTCGACGATCTGAAAACGCTGAGCACGCGTGAGTTCACCGTCCGGCACAATGTGCACGCCGGTTTGGTGTCCGACACACGGCTGAAAATCGTGGGCCGGCGCGCACGCCACTTGGGTTGGTGGCACGAGCCGAAAGCGCTCGAGGTTCTGCGATCCAACGTTCCGCTGCGGGTGGTGGGGGAGAAACTGGGCATTTCGATCAGCCAGGCTCATCGCCTGAGGAATCGGGTGCGGGAGGAGGACCGGGCGGTGCGGGAGTGGGAGTTGGCGGCGTAGGGGTTAGCACATCCGTGGCGCAGATATTCTGATGCAACGTTGTCGCGAGGCGTGAACGCTGTCAGTCCAGGAGCCGGGAACGTGAGAAATGACGTTCACTGAGACGCATCTCCCTAGGTATCTCAGGGCTGCTGGTGAGCGTGCAGATCGCAGGAGGGAAGACTTTCAGGACCTATCTGTCGCTCGGCATCCATGACTGGCGTTCGCGCTCCCCTAGGCCTTTTCTCGAATGTTTTTTATGCTGAATACGATTGGAGGACGTTACGTCGCGACGGCTGCGCCGAATACGCGCAAGAAATTTCCGCCACCGATCTTTCCGATCTCATCCGCAGTAAAGCCACTCTTTAGCATTGCATCGACCACTACGTAGTAGAAGCCTGCAGTCTCATCTGCCCATGCTTGGTTCGTCCGTTCACCGATCCGCGGATGCTGTCGTTGACTGGGGCGAAAGGCGCCGGGCGGGCTACTGGCCTGAGTTAGCTTGGTGTCCGTGCCAATGCGCACGTGATCCACCCCGATGATGTCGACGAGTGCCCCAAATATTCGGCGCATACTTCATTCGCGTATCGGCCAGATGCGTCCAGACACCAATGACGCCGCCGGCATCGGCGACTATTTTGGCCTGCTCTTTGCCAATGAGTCTTGGCCGCATCATCTCAGCCATGCGGGGATTGCTTCCCAACTGCGTATCGAGGCCGGTATGAGAGATGATAACCGGCCGGGTCGTCACCTTGAGTGCAGCTTCTGTGGTTTGCATATTAGCGTGGGCAAGATCGATGAGCGTGCCCAGGCCTATTGCGTTCCTTGATGACCGCCGCCCCCGAAACTGGTCAATCCGCCATACCGCGCAGGGCGTTAGTGTAAACGTCGCCCAGGGGCACGGGGGCGTCGCTGTCGTGGAGTAGCCCGAAATGCCGCAGACCCCGTTTATAGGCTTCTTCCACCCACTCGAGATGGCCTTGCAGGAAGTGGGCACCTTCGACGGACTGGATGACCATCGGCTGGTGGTTCTTATGGTCGGTGCGGACGTCAGCCGGAGTGAGCGAACGCTTGATGCCGTTGCGCTCCAATTGCCGATCCATCGACGCTAGTCCTTTGAGAAAGCGGTATACGCATCGCCGGGCTGATAATCAGTCGCGAAGGTCATGCAGATGGCTGAAAGGCCCGACCGCTTCATTTCACCGGCGAGGTCGATGTCTGGGCCGGGCATTTCGGCGGTGGTGAGCGGAACGTCAATGTGATTGTGGGTGTCGATTCCGATCGTTTTAGATACGATCTCGCTCACCTGCGCATCCGTCACGTCCGCCCATCCCGAGAGCGGTCGAAGCATAACCGCTGCACCTGCTGTGATAACAGCGCCGGAGAGAAACTGCCGCCGGGAGCAGCTTGCTTGAAATTTCATCGGAGATCCCTGTAAACGTGCCGTGCAGCCTGCAGAAGATCTTCTCACAGGCAATGTAAACGGGTTTCCACTAGCTAACTGTCCCAGAGGATACCGGGGCCAAATACTGCTCAGCCCGTGGGAAGCCAGTCTAATCAGAGAACTGGATTATTAGGCTTTGTTCGCTGATTTGCATGGAATCAGCGGTGGGATTCAATCAGCGCTAGCAATGAAAGCATTGTTTTGCGTGCTTACGCCGCTATCTCACCCGCATGTTTGGCCTCTCCCACTTCGCCCGTCGAACGCTGTCGGTCGATCCGTTCCTGACAGGCGACGCAATGGGCCGCCCACGGGATAGCCTTCAGGCGCTTCTCGGGGATTTCTTCGTCACACTGCAAGCACGTCCCAAACGTCCCATTTGCAAGGCGGGCACTTGCAGCCTCGACGTCCCTTAGCAGCCTCGATTCCCGGACGAGATTGCTGAGAGCGACTTCCCGGTTCAATTGCTGCTGCATCCTGTCGAACTCATCGGCCGCTGTCTCGATCAGAATCTCATTCCGATCAGAACCTCCTGACAGGAGCTCTTTGCGCTTGGCTTCAAGCGCGAGCCGAATGGTATGTAAGTTGATTGCCGACATCTCTTTTATTCCTTGATCGGCCGCGTACCGGCCTTCTTCCCCAGATGGACTGGCCTGCACGAAAGTTCCGGGCCGGACGCAGTTTTTACAGATAAGTAACAAGTGTCACGGACACCGATGAATCTACGGGGTTGCGCGACAAGGCCGAGGCGAGCGATCGCTTCTACAACGATTTGAGGAAGGTAATCAACTCCTCCTGCTGCTGAGAAGTCAGTTCCCTGAAACGCGCGATGACTCCCCGTGCCTCGCCTCGATGCCGCAGAATGGCCTCCTTGAGGGTGAGCGATGTCAGGTCGTGCATGAAACGAGATTTTATGCGCAAGCCCCATAACGGCGGTGTGCGCAGTTTGTTAGCCGTGTCTTGCGGACCTACTTGAACGATGCCGTCACCCGTTCCGACATCATGCAATAAGAAATCGCCATACGGATGAATAATTTTGTTTCCCAAAGCCGCTGGTACGGTATAGGCGCCACCATTGATGACAGTCCCTACGTGGCTTGTCGCCATGGTCTCAACATGACAGGTGCTACAGCCAATAGATTTGAATGTGTACTGACCGGCTATGGCATCCGGCGTCGCGGCCAAGGCTGTGTCGCGCGGTGGCACCTGCGTTCCGCGGATGAATTGGGCGAAATGGTCAATATCTGCTAAGCCCAGATGGTCTGGCTTGTCCTCCGGGTCGGAGGTCACTTTACAAACGGAAGTGACATCCTTGGGTTTCAATCGATTAGTTACACCCATTTCGTTCAGGTAAGCATCGGCGGCGAACGAAAGCAGCGTAGGATCCTGATCCTTCCAGCCGAAACGGCCCAGCGCGGTCTTTCGTGGCGCTTCCAAGACGGGGACCTGGATTGCCTCACCGTGAATCATTCCGTCGCTCTCACCGGGTTGACGGGCAGCAATAGCAAGGAGTGTTCGCTCATCAACCGCTTCGACAAACCCGTCTCCTAAGGTGTTAAGCACCGCACGCAATGTGCGGATATCTTCAGAAGGCGGGACGTGTTCCTGTGCTTGGGGGCATATGGATCGGTCATTGATAATCGAGCGCCCCGAAATAGCGTTTGCCCCGTTGTTGATCAGCACAGTTGGATTCACAAAACCAGCGGAGTTGCGATGGCCAACACGAATCTCGGTAATCTGGCTGGCAGCGCCCGTTACACCGTTCTGATGGCAATCGGCACAGGAGGTTGCGTTGAAGACCGGGCCCAGCCCGGTCGTTGGATCATGCCTCCGTTCAAACTGCGCCTGATCCACGGCAAAGGTATCGCCGGGCGGCTCAGCTATCCCGTTGCTGATGCTTTCTGAACCTGCATTCTGTATTAGTTCCCCAGTTGGGCCGATCGCCTGTCCTATGGTTGGAGTGGTGAAACCGGCAGGAGCCTCGCTTTCCGGCTCCTGCGCGATTCCGACCACGGCTGCCGCCGCGGCGGCGATGAAGATGAAATGGACAATTTTTGTGTGTGCCACGGCATGTAACCCCGCTGTGCGTTGTCAGGTCAAGCGCCTCGCGCTTCTGGGAAGCTAATTTCCATCTTCAGCATCCGAGTCGCGTCGTGCGGCATCCGCCTCTCGCGCGAGCCTAAATACTGTTTCCAAGAATCGCGGATCTTTCTGACCGAAGAAGAGGTTATCGGCGATAAACGCCTGTATCGTTGCGACAGCGCCGCCATTCCTCGTCAGAGTAGGCCGGATGATCGAAACCGGAGGCAGATCCTGACTCAGGAACTGTGCAGGTTCCGGCAATATAAGGTTCGTCTGGAACATTTGGCTTCCGGCAGCCTGATCTGTAGCGGAAAGCTTTGCGTTGTGCTGATTGGCTGGGTTATTGAAATCCGGGAACGTTAGACCTGTTTCCGGATCAGTCAGTCCATTCGGACCAGCCAAAGGCTGTGCGATTGCATTGCCGCCCTTGTCGTGCCAGAGCGAGAAGTGGTCTATCTCGACACCGCCGATGCTCAAGAGAATTCGGAGAACCTCCAGACTGGTCGCTTTAAGAGCCAGAATTGGATACAGGCTCGAACCACCCTGTTCGATAAACGCGAAGTGTAACCCTGCCGTGTTGGCGATCGCTTGCATCCGCCGAGCTTTAGGATCCGTAATCGGCAGCGATTGCAGAAGCGGCACCAGAGCGTTCGGGTCGGTGTCGGTGTCGCTGATTGGTATGGCGGGCTGCTTCTTAATGTCAAGCAATTGTGGGAACTGCGCCCCTAAGTCGGGGTTTGTTGTGCTGCGGTACCGGAAATACCAGCTCGTATCTACATTCAATGCCCGCAAGTTCGTGATCCGCGCGAGATTTTGATTTGCGCCAGTGGCCTTAGTGGGTGGGATAGTCTGAAAAGCCTTGAAGCTGACCGGCTCTTCACCTTTTGACTCCAAATAGGCATTCAGAAAGGCGGCGTGGCTAATTTCATCATCGGTATTGTCGGATATGTATTGCGGCATATCCGAATCCAAATTTGCTAAGGCAGCTGTGTAGGACGGATTCCCCGGATTGGGGTTATCGTTGTGGTCTACAGCGCCCCCCAGTTCGTTGTATTGCTGCCAAAGATCAGCCTCGATGAGTTCGATAGCGGCCGCGAGGCGCAGGATCGCGGCGTCACCTCGAGTGAGCCCGTGATTATCGCGGTCAGGATCTCTTTCGGCCGCGAAAAGTGCGGTCGCTGGTAGCGCCGCGGTGGCAGCGCCGAGGCCATGGAGAAAAGTGCGTCGCTTGACGACATTGCGCCAAGTGGACTCGACAGAACTCTGATCACTGGCATTCGCCTCTGAAGAGGACACGAGAAAAGGACGGTCGTCTTTCATATCTTTCGGACTCCTAATTTTGAAATGGGGATAGAAAACCTGTTAGTTAGTAAGGCGTTTTGTTCAGTTTCGCTCGCCTGCTACGTGGTTGCAGAGCTATCCTTTTGCACGACTATCGTGCCGGTCATCATAGGATGGATCTTGCAGTAATAGGGATAGGAACCTGGCTCGCGAAACGTAAAAGAGAAGTTTTGGTCCGTGTCTAGGACAGGAGACGAGAACTTCTTTTCGGTGCTCACGACATTGTGAGGAATATCATCGTGGTTCACCCATGTCACTGTTGTTCCCGTCTTCACGGTGAGCGACTTTGGCGTGAAAGAGAAGTTATCGATTTTGATCGTATTTGAATCGGCGACTCTCTGGAGACTTGCTTCTTGGGCGGATTCCATAGCGAGCGTAGAGTCAACGACTGCAAGAGTATGGTTCCCGGCAATGTAATTTACGTGGGTGATGCCTAACACATGGCGTAATTGATCGGCAGGAACCCTCATTGGACCGGGGGAAGCAGCGGTGCCTGGCTTGGGTTGGGGGAACGCAGTGGACATAGCGGTGTGAAAGCTAACATTGCCCTCCACCTTCTGCATGATCTGGTGAATGTGCCCATTTAAGACTGTGACGGAGCCAAATGGCTTCACGTACGACAGCGCCTTGGCTCCGTCGTCGGTACCCCAGCCCCAATCGGGGTAGACGGTCCATAAAGGAATGTGCGCGACCAGGACGATTGGAGTGCTGCTCGAAAGGCCAGCCAAATCCTTCTGGAGCCAATTGAGCTGGTCCGCGCCGAGGGTTCCGAGCCCACCGGCTTTCAGATCCACGACGTTTACTAACGCGATAAAGTGCACACCTTTATGGTCGAAGCTGTACCATCCGGCGCCTTTCGTATTCTTTCCGTAGCGCTCCAGATACTGCTGGCCGTTATCGGCGAGCATGTCATGCTCACCCGGCACAAAGAAGCTCTGTCCGGTCTTGCACGACCGCAACACCTGGTCGAGAGTGTCGAATTCGGAAGGCTTCGATAGATGGCTTAGATCGCCCGTGTGAATTAGAAAGTCAGGCGTGTTCTGCAGCGCATTGATTTTGCCGATCGCCTCCTGCAAAGTCGCAGTGACATCTTTGTTAGCCTCCTTGTTGAAGCCAATGTGGCTGTCACTTATCTGAACAAAGCTGAACCCGCCTGACGCGATATCTGCGTGAGTCGTTTGGCCAAAGGCTTTGGAGCTCAAAACCCCGCCAGTTACCGTCCATATCGCTCCGGTTCCGGCCCACGCCATACACTTTAGAAATCCACGCCGGTCCACTCCGTCCTGATTTAGATTCACCTTAATTCGATCAGACAAACTTATTCTCCTTGCGCGATCGGTGATCACCACGCTCTTCAACGCGGTCTCTCAACTCGCAATACCCGGATAACTCAAGAAATATTCCCGTGTTGTCTTATTTTTCACCCACGGAACTACTCCTTTACGCAAACTTCGCAGGACTTTTACAAGTGACCTGAACCCTTCGAGCACACTGCTTGATCCAAGCGAGTAAGTCAGCGTAGCCGCTGCCATATAAAAAGGAGATCAGTAGTGAATTCAATAATGAAGCGAGCAGCGAATATCGCGGCGCTCGCAACTGTGATTGGCGTGACCAGCTCGCTTGCGAGTACGGAACACGCGACGTTTAACCTGCCCGTCGAGGCGCACTGGGGCTCTGTTATTTTGCATCCCGGAACATATACCTTCGATGTCCCTTCTGCAACATCCTGGCCGCAGCAAATCAACCTCAACCGAAACGGCAGTACAGTTTGGATTTTGCCCATCACCGAGTCCTCTGGGTGGTTCGCATCGGACCGCAGCTACCTCAAGCTGGTCGCAGTCGGAAGTACATACTTCGTCCATGAATACGATTCCGGGCAAACTGGTAAGCAATTCACGTTTCGCGTACCGAAGGGCGCTTCGCATGACCTTAAGATCAAACCTCTGATAAAGACAATTGAGGTCATTGGCGGTTCAGCCAAGTAGGGCTTCGATGATTGCGGAATAAAGCTCCCTATTGATAATCTGAGGCATGGCCGCCCACGCGCAAGCGTGGGCGGTTTTGCTTTGGAGGCACGACAAACAGAAGGAGAGTTTCGCATGAATGATGAACAAGCGCCGGGGAAGGTGGAAACCCTCAACGGCGTCCAAATTTACTTCGAAATTCGCGGAACAGGCGAGCCGCTCCTGCTGCTGCATGGTTTCTCGGGCTCAAGCCAGGATTGGAAGACATTGGTTCCCGACTGGGGTGCAGACTTTCGGTTAATTTTGCCTGACCTGCGCGGGCACGGTCGATCGGGTATTCTTTCAAAGCCGTTCCGGCACGAGGATGCAGCCAAAGATATTTTCGCGTTGCTCGATCGTCTTGAAATCACCGCCTGCAAGGGCCTCGGAATCAGCGGCGGCGGAAACGTCTTGCTACACATGGCTACCAAACAGCCGGCGCGCATAGAAGCAATGGTGCTTGTTAGTGCGACTCCGTACTTTCCCGCACAAGCGCGGCCCCTCATGCGCCAATATCCGGACAATTTAGCTGGGGCGCAGTGGGAAACCTTGCGGCGCCATCACCCCGGCGGGGATGCGCAGATACAGGCCATTTTGGCAAGCACCAGAGCATTTGCCGACAGTTATGACGATATGAACTTTACGCCACCGTACCTTTCAACAATTCAAGCCCGGACGCTCATTGTGCAAGGTGACCGGGATCCGTTATACCCGGTCGAGTTGTCAGTCGAGATGGCAAAAGCCATTCCGCAATCGAGCCTTTGGATTGTACCCAACAGTGGTCACGGCGCTGTTTTGGGCGATAAATGGCCCGAATTTCTCAAGACGGCTAGCGCGTTCCTACAC
>JAFATG010000108.1 GCA_019244055.1 Acidobacteriaceae bacterium
AGCGAACAAGTGCTGAAGGCAATGAAGGAAGCTGTGCAGCACGCCGAAAGCGTGGGTTTGCATTGGATCAAGGAGAAGCTCGCTCTGCGACCGTCGAAAGAACTGGCGGAGTTGGTCAGGCAAAGTCAGGAGGCGGCAGCGAAGGAAAAGGGCGATGGTGAGGCATTATGACGGCACTCGGAATCCGCTACTTGACCTGCTGCGCCGTTTCGTCGGACCTCACACGTCAGCGACACGAATTCCCGCCGCATCCTGGGCGTGTATTCATGGCGATGGCGGCTGCCCATTTCGAGACGCAAGGCGACGAGGCGGAGCGGAAGGCGCTGGAATGGATAGAACAGCGCGGCACGGCTCCGCACATCAGCAGCCCCGAATACTGGGAACGTCGGTCGTCTCTGAGCCGAGTGCAGCTAGAAACGTTTGTTCCAGTGAACGATAAACACGGCGGAGTTGTTGGCCGTAGCCGGCAAGCGCGGTCGTTCCCAACGGTCAGGCTGGATCATGAAAACGTGTTTGTGATGTGGGACGACGAAGCCTCGGATGACGTTCGAAATGCACTGCAGAAGCTGTGTTCGAAGGTGACGCGCATTGGGCACTCGTCCTCTCTTGTGCAGATGTGGTTAGTCGATCCAGCCCAAGAGATACGCCCAACTCTGACGCCGGATCGGTTTGTTTCCGAAAGGCGGATGCGGGTGGCCGAACCTGGCACGCTGGCGAGTTTAGAAACGGCCTTCGCGAAGGGGGACCGACCACGCCTTACACGCTGGGAAGGCTACAGGGAAGCGAGAGAGGACAGTCGACTTCCTGTCATCGAAGGACCGTTCAATCCGCGACTGCTTGTATTTGAGAAGTTTGATGGTCGCATTTTAGGATTGGAATCAACCGTTCAACTGACCAGCGCATTGCGAAACGCCGCACTGAAGTCACTGCCGCAGGGTAAATCGCCGGAATGGCTGAGCGGTCATCAGCCGGATGGCAACCCGACATCGAAGCCTCACGTGGCCTTTTTTCCATTGCCGTTTGTCGATGCATATTACGCGGATGGTCATGTCCTCGGGATGGCTATCGCGGTCCCGAAAACGGTTGCTCTTGACGATGCAAGGGAGAATCTGGGAGCTTTGCTTTTTAATCCGGAAACGGGTGAAGAAAGAACCGTACATCTCTGGCGGAACGGCGCTTGGGACTGGAAGCTGCGGCGCGAAAGTCGCGACCGGCCGCCTCTCAGCTTGCGCACAGACACCTGGACAGAAGAGAGTTGCGTCTGGGCCAGCGTCACGCCCGTTGTCCTTCATCACTATCCCAAGAAAAACCGCGACGCTGACGTCGAGCGGATCTTAACCGAAGCTTTTGTTTCGGCGGGTCTTCCCGCGCCGAAAAGACTGCGCGTAGGCGCTGCATCTATTTTTGAGGGCGCGCCAGATGCCCTATCGATGCCTCAGTTCACTGAAGGCGGTGCGAATCTATGCCGATATCAAATGCACGTGACGGCGGTATTTGATCAGTGTGTCCGGGGTCCTGTTTTAGTCGGCCGCGGCCGATTTCGGGGATATGGTCTATTTCGGCCCCTGAGACCTAAGCAGGAGCGAGAGTGAGCACCGTTGACGCGAGCGAGTTTGATCAGTTCTTTTTTGAACTGCACGAACGGAAACCATTTCCCTGGCAGATTCGGCTTGTGACGCAGGTCTGCAACGCGGGCTGCTGGCCGAAGGTCATTGATCTGCCAACGGCAAGCGGCAAAACGGCTTGCATCGATATCGCTTTATTCACGCTCGCGGTTCGGGGCAATGATGTTCCGCGACGCATTTTCTTCGTCGTTGACCGTCGAGTGATTGTGAGTGAGGCGTATGCGCGCGCCGAGAGGATTCGGATGGCCCTGGAGCGCCCAACCGGCGATGTGTTGAAGCGTGTGGCCGATCGGCTTCGCATCCTATCCGGCGACGAGAAACAACCCCTTCGCACATACGAACTCCGGGGCGGCGCATTTAGAGACGAGACTTGGGTTCGATCACCGCTCCAGCCTGCCGTGATTACCAGCACGGTCGACCAAGTTGGCTCACGGCTCCTGTTCAGGGGATATGGAGTCAGCGAGAACACGTGGCCTGTGCACGCTGGCCTGATCGCAAACGACTCTATCCTTTTTTTGGACGAAGCACACTGCTCAAGAGCATTCGCGCAAACACTCGAAGCAGTTGAACGTTACCGAAGCGAGACATGGGCACCGAAATCGCTGAAGCGGCCTTTTCACTTTGTTGAGATGAGCGCCACACCCACACGCACTGTCGACTCTAAAGACCGCTTTACGATCGACGGTGAAGATCGAGAGAACCAGGTCATGCGATCTCGTCTTATGGCTTCCAAGCCAATACATCTTCCCGAACCGGTCAAGTGCAGAAAAGATGAATTCGGGAAATTCGGGATAGCTCTGATTGCCGAAGCGCAGAAGCTTGCAGATGACGTGGGTGCGAAGCGGGTGGCCATTATGGTGAACCGTATAAGTACGGCCAAAGAGGTACATCGGCAACTGCGCCAGCAGCAACAAGACTCAACACTTGTTATTGGACGTATGCGTCCACTCGACCGAGACACGCTTGAAAAAAAAAGCTGGCCATCTCTCAAATCGGGTGTTCCGCGCGACATTGAAGCGAGCAGGCGCTTTATTGTCTCTACGCAATGTCTGGAAGTCGGAGCAGATCTGGACTTCGACATTGTGGTTAGCGAATGCGCAAGCATCGACGCGCTACAGCAGCGCTTCGGCAGACTGGATCGCATCGGCGATTTCGGTAAAGCGCGGGGCGCAGTGGTAGTGGCATCCTGGCAATTATCAGGCAAAGATGAAGACCCCGTGTACGGGGAAGCTTTGCGCGAGACGTGGAACTTCCTTCAGAGATGCCGGGAGCGCGGCCCAGTCAATTTCGGCATTGAAGGATCTGACGGCCAGGAAACTGTCGTCGAATACCTGAAAGAGCAAGACTCGGAAGCTCGCAGCAAGCTCAGCCTACTCGGAAAGGATGCACCGATGCTTCTGCCCGCTCACGTTGATGCTCTCGTGCAAACAAGCCCACAGCCAAGGCCTGCGCCATTCATCGACTATTTCCTGCACGGACCGGAACGCGGATCTCCGGACGTTTATGTCGTGTGGCGTAGCGATATTAGTGGCCAGGACTCGAAACACTGGACAAAAATAATCAGCTTGTGTCCGCCCAGTTCCGCAGAGGCCATGTCAGTACCGCTGTGGACATTCCGCAAATGGCTTCAGGGCTTACCTTCGAAAGACGAGTCAGACAGCGAGATCGTGGCGCAACCCGATCGCGAAGAAACGGACTCAGCCAAACAGCAAGTTCTCGTTTGGAAGGGCGACGAACAGTCGTTTCTGACGCGCTCGCCTAGGGAAATATTTCCGGGCGCAATGGTGGTTCTGCCCTCCTCGGCAGAAAACTGGGATATCGTCGGATTTAAGCCGAAAGATTGCCGCATTGATCGCGGTGACGAGGCACGCCTGTCTCTTCGCAGGCGCATCTGCTTCAGACTGCATCCGAACCTTATTGTCGAGTGGGGAGCGTTTCCGCAAAAGGAGAGGCTAAAAGACCTGGTTATGAGCGAGGATCCCGATGCGGACGCGATATGGGAAGCGCTGGAGGGCGCTGCGGAGTGGAAGGAATTCAAACCGTTCTTCGAGAAAGGTGACCTGAATCGCTATCCAGTGGGTTCTGGTTGCATCCTTGAGAGCTATTACCCGAGCAATAAAACTCGTCGACGCAGAGAGGTTACGCTACAGGATCATTTGAAGCACGTGGAAGAGGCGGTTGAAGATTTAACCGGCGACTTGCTCGAGCCCCCGCTCAAGCACGCGGTCAAGGCCGCTGCTAGATACCACGATTACGGTAAAGCAGATCTGAGGTACCAGGCATGGCTGCGAAACGGAGACATTATGGCGGCGCAGTACGCCTCCAGACCCATCGCAAAAAGCGGAAAAGCGATCCTGCGGAAGCAAACAGAATGTGGTCTGCCCCAGGATTTCCGTCACGAGTTACTGTCGTTCCTATTTGCCGCAAACTCGACGGAACTCGATCCGGGAACGCGCGACTTAGTGCTTCATCTCACCGCGAGTCACCACGGCCGCTGCCGCCCATTCGCGCCGCTGGCGCCTGATGAAGACCCCGAGTGCGTGCAATTCGCTGGCGCGAATGTTTGTAAGAAGGAGATCATCGAGAGTCCGCCGTTTTCGCTCAAATGGGGCATCGCGGATCGATTCTGGGAACTAACCAGGCGACACGGATGGTGGGGACTCGCCTACTTGGAAGCTATGCTCCGTTTGGCTGACTGGAAGGCAAGTGATGACGAAGGAATGGAGGTGTCGGAGTGAACCCCGCTATGATCTTGACCGCGCTCGACGGCTCCAATCCGTTGGCGTTTCTTGCCGCCATAGGAACTCTGAGGCTTCTTCACCTCCATGATCCAAATGGCCCGTACACCCTCCGCTGGATCCGGCAAGGCGTCTGGAACCCAGAACTCTGCGGGGTCACGGAGCGAGAAGACGAATTGTGTGAGCGGCTGCATCGAGTCTCCAAGGAGAACCTCCCGGCTGAAACATTCGTAGCCGTGTTAGGGAAGAATATAACCGTCGATCAGAAGACCTTCGCTGAATTCGTGAGGACCGCGTTTGAATGTGTTGGATCAAGAGACCGCGCAATGGCCGATTTTGCTGCTGCGTTGGGGTCGGAGATTTGTAAGCAGGAACGGAAAGATCGAATCGAGTATACCGATTTGTGCTTCATCACGGGCTCCGGGCATCAACACTTTCTGGGAACCATGGCGGCTCTCAACGAAAACGTGACGCCGCAGCACATTTACGACGCGCTCTTTGGAGTGTGGAACAAAAGCAAGGGTTTCTCCATGCGTTGGGACCCGGCTGATGCAGCCGAGTACGCTTTTCGCTGGAGTGATCCAAGCCAGGAAGGAGCGTCATCTGTTTGGGGCGCGAACTTACTCGGAATACATGCGCTCCCACTCTTTCCATCGCAGCCGACCGAAACAGGTTTACAAACCACAGGGTTTCGAAGCGGGGCACGCGGCGAGTGGCCCGAGTTCAGTTGGCCGATTTGGACTCACTCGGTTGGGCTGGACACCGTCTCGTCACTTCTATCCATGGCTGACCTACAGCAGCCCGAAACAGATATTGACCACCGTAGGCTGAAGGCGTTCGGGATTGAGGAGGTGTATCGCGCGCCGCGGGTTCGGATTGGGCAAGGCGCAAACTTCAAGGTAAGCTTCCGGCCTGCGCGGGCTGTGTAAAGTCGCACTATCATCTCGCCCGATGCGAGCGAGGACTGATGCGGGATTGGCGGGGGATCGCTCGCCATTAGCGCCTGCGGCTATCGAAATCACGCGAAATAAAATGGCAAATGAGGAATCCGCGGAAAGCAAGTTCCTCCGCACCGGAACAGTGACGATTCATTTGCCGAAAATAGCAAGTCGATTGCGCCCTTTGATCGGATTACTGAACGGTTCCGGGAAGTTTGCTGCGGATAGCAGCGATCAGCTCATCGGCCCTGGGCATGCGACCGGTCTTTTTCTTCGAATAGATCTGTTCGCCATCGATGAAAACGTCGAGTGCGCCCGGCCCGCCGGTACGCCGCGCCGCCCGCTGAATCCTGCCCAATAGAACCCCCGGCCCATCATTCCGCCGCAATTTCCCGAATTGCTGAACAATCCCCCAACGGATCGCGTACATTCCTTAGATTTCAAACCGGAAGGCCCCATGCTCAAAGATCTCCTCTTTGCGATTCGCCTGTTGGCCAAAAGCCCAGGATTCGTGGTGGTTGCGGCGTGTTCGCTGGCTATCGGTATCGGCGCGAATTCGGCCATCTACAGCTTTGCCGATGTCCTGCTGTTGCGGCCTCTTCCTGTTCTGGATGCCAGCCGGGTAGTCAACGTTCATGCCATCACAAACGGACCTTTCGGAGGCAATACGGCTCTCTCATACCCCGACTACGCTGACTTGCGCGATCGTAATCGCACGTTCGACGGTCTGGTTGCCACCGGCTACACGCACCTCGGCTTCCAACCCGACCGCAATACTCAATCGCGCATGAAATGGAGCATGTTCGTCACCGGCAATTTCTTTGATGTTATGGGTATCAAGCCGGCCTTGGGCCGTGGCTTCCGGCGTGACGAGGACCTGGTCGCCGGCCGCGACTATGTAGTCGTTCTCAGCAACGATCTCTGGAAAGGCGAGTTTGGAGGGAATCCGTCAGTCGTGGGTCAAAAGATCTGGCTCAACGGGATTCAGTTCACGATCATTGGCGTCGCCCCAGAAACCTTCCATGGTTTAGATGCTTTAAAGGCCGCGATGTTCGTCCCACTAGTCACGGTGGAGAACCTATGGAATCCCTCTCCGTATAAGAAGCGAGATAACGCGTGGCTCAGCGTCAGAGGCAGGTTGAAGCC
>JAFATG010000122.1 GCA_019244055.1 Acidobacteriaceae bacterium
CAGAACTTTCCACGATCATCTGATCGTGGCCTCATTGAAGCGTCGTCTACCTCGTACACTGTAACCAGCGGTTTTGTGCCCTTTCCACGATCATCTGATCGTGGCCTCATTGAAGCTGTGCGGCTGTAGTTTTGCCAGATCCCGCCGGTCCCTTTCCACGATCATCTGATCGTGGCCTCATTGAAGGTTCATCCGCCTGTTGGACGGCACAGCACACATTCACCTCTCTACGATCAGATAGTCGTGGCCCCATTGAACACGGACTACGAAACCCTAAACGCCCCCCTCGCCATCACACACACGTCAAATCTTCCTTCTTCCACGCTCACACCACGTTACGAGGGCTTGACGGTGCCGCCGAGAATCGGCGCGATGTACTCTCGTCGCGAGGAGAACCTTCATGTCCGCTCGTTCTATTCGCCGTGCGCAGGAGCGCCGCGCCAAGAAACTTGCCCGCAAAGCCGAGCAGACCGCGCTACTACAGAACCGCGACTGTGAAGGAGCGGCCGCAGCGGCTCTCACCGAACCCAACCCCGAACTCCTCGACGAATTCACTCCCGAATTCATCGCTGAGGCCAATGCGGTCCGCGATCGCGTCTGGCGCAAAGCCGGTCTCCTCCCCGCTTCCGCCCCCAGCGCTTCAGAACCACGAGCGTCAGCGAGTGGACATGTTTCCCCCGCCCAACTCGCCGCCAACCGTGCCAACTCCCAGCTCAGTACGGGGCCGCGTAGCTCCGCAGGCAAGGAAACCGTCTCCTTCAACGCCTTTCGCCACGGCCTCACCGGGCGCTTCAAAATCATGCCCTACGAGAGCGAACAGGATTATGAAGAGCTTCTCAAGGGCCTCCGGGAAGAGCATCGTCCTTCCACCCCCACCGAGCATCTACTCATCGATCGCATGGCCGAGCATCACTGGCTTTCCCAGCGCGCTCTCTACCTCCAAGGGTTTTGCTTCAACGAAGTCGGCGGCTGCGATAACGACGCCCACCTGGCGCTCTATCTGCGCTACCAAACCACCCATCAGCGCGCGTTCCATAAATGCTTGAATGACCTCCTAAAGCTGAGAGCACAAAAGCGAAAAGAGCAAAGTGGCTTTGTTTCGCAGCAGCACAAACAGGCTGACCAAGGCCGCCGCGAAGCACGCGATAAACGCCAGCAGGAACGCCACAAATGGGCCGTCCTGATGGATTCCGCCAAAGTCGATCATCAAAATCTGCTCAACTTGCAGCTTCCGGGCGGTGAACAATTCGTCGAAAAGGCTATCCAACGCATCATAGCCCTCGAAAAGGCTGCCTAGCTGCCGCAGTCGATTGTCCTGCTATCTTCGGCAAATGGGCCTTGTATGTACGATCCGGCTGTTTGGCGCCGGAGTAATTCTTCCTATTTCTCTATGCTGCCTTGCTGCTCCCGCGTTCGCTCAAGAGCATCCGGAGGCCGCGCCGGCGGCGAAAGCATCTCCTTCCGCTCCCGAAGCGAAGCCTGAACCTTTGCCTCCGCTGCCCGCCGATGCGTCCACCGCGCAGACGGTAACGGTCAATGGGCAGACGCTGCATTACACGGCGACGGTCGGGGTCATTCCGGTTTACAACCCCACGGACCCGAATAAGCCGGAGATGAAAACCGGGGAAGTGGTCGTGACCTCGTACACGGTGGACGGAGTAAAGGACAAGCTGGATCGCCCGGTGACTTTTGCGATGAACGGCGGCCCTGGTGCGGCATCCGTTTATCTCAACTTCGGCGCGATTGGCCCGAAGCACGTCCAATTTGCCGATCAAGGGGACAGTCCGTCCGATCCGGCGCGGCTGACGGACAACCCCGGAACCTGGCTGCCGTTTTCCGATCTGGTTTTCATCGATCCAATAGGGACCGGTTTCTCGCGATCGCTTGTCTCGACCGCGGACAGTAAAAAGTTTTTCTACTCGACGACGCCAGACATCGAGTATCTTTCCCGCGTCATCTATGACTGGCTGGTGAAGAACGGGCGCCTGCAATCGCGCAAATACTTGATCGGTGAAAGCTACGGCGGCTATCGCGGACCACGCGTCACGCATTACCTGCAAGGGCAGCTTGGTATCGCGATGAATGGCCTGATACTCGTTTCGCCGTATCTGAATCCGTGGATCGAGAGCAATGGCGAAATCTCTCCGCTTCCCTGGATGATGACCCTGCCTTCCATTGTGGCTGCCCATCTCGAGCGGGAAGATCAGCTAACGTCGCAGCGTATGGCGGATGTGATTGCGTACACGCGCGGCCAGTATGTGACGGATTTGCTGGCCGGCCGCTCCGATCCGGAGGCGACACCGCGAATCATCAAGAAGGTAACGGAGCTGACCGGACTGGATCCCGCTTTCGTGAAGTATTCGGGAGGACGCCTCGAAGCGGGCGCTTATCTGCGCGAGGTACACCGCGAAAAGGGCGAGATCGGGTCAGTGTACGACTCAAATGTAACGGCGTACGATCCGTTTCCGTTTTCCCCCAATCAGACCTCAAACGATCCCATTCTGGAAGCGATCATCGCGCCCACTACGACTGCGATGGTGGACTGGGTCACGCGCGTGGTCGGTTGGAAGACCACAGCCCGGTACAACGCGCTCTCCTATGAGGTGGCCCGGAGTTGGGACCGCGACCGGGTGCTCGAGCGGGGCTCGACCGCCGATTTGCGCCAGGCAGTGGCCGCGGATCCGAAGCTACGGGTGCTGATTGCTCACGGATGGGATGACCTGAGCTGTCCGTTCATGGGCTCTATCTTGACAGTGGATGAGATGCCGGTGATGGGCGATCCGAAGCGCGTGACAGTGCATGAATATCCAGGCGGGCACATGTTTTATACGCGGCCGGGGAGCCAATCGATGTTCCTGAAGGACGTTGAAGCGATGATGGCTGCGCATTAGGTGACTAAAATTGTGTCCGCCAGCGCCAGGGCGAGGCTAGTGAACACGATATCGAAGACCACGAGGAGACGGCCCCAGAGGAGCTGGTCGGGGCCAAGCGGCTGATTGGCAAAGAGAGCGTCCGTCAGCTCGATCGCGGCGATGAGGAGCGGAATCAGAATCGGATAGATAATTACTGGGAGCATCAATTCTCGCAGCCGCAGATTGACGGTAAGCGCTCCAAACACGGCGCCGAGGATGGAAATTCCCCAGGTGGAGAGCAGAAAAACCAGAGCCAGCTCGAGCGGATGAAGCCACCAGCGAATGTTGTAGAAAATTCCGAAGACAAAAAGCGAGACAACTTCGACGAGTAGAAGCATCACGAAGTTTGCGGCCGCCTTTCCCACCAGCAGGCTGGGCGAGGTGAGCGGGGAGGCGAGCAGCGCATCCAGACATTCGTTCGGAAGCTCGCGCGCGAACCCGCGGTTGAAAACGAGCGCGCCGGCGAATGCGAAGACCAGCCACAGCAGCCCTCCGGCAATCTGGCGCGTTTCTTCGGATGTGACGTCGAAAGCGAAGCTGAACAGGAGCAGAATCGAAATCGCGAAGGCCCCCGCTGCGTTTAGAGATTCTTTAGTTCGGAACTCGATCGCAAGATCCTTCCGCGCGACCGATAGCGCCTGGGCGATGGTCCTCATCTCCCGGCGAGCGCAAAGGGCGCGGATGCGCGCCGAGGTACAGTAAAGCAACCCCGCCGTTCTTCGCTCGGCGCGGCAAGCGCACAGCCGGTTTGTGGCGTTGTGCGCGATAGATTGGTGACCGCGCCCGTTTTGCGCGAGTTGCTTAGAAAAGGACCAGTCAAGCAGCACCCTGATCGGTGTAGACGCGATAGAGGTGGC
>JAFATG010000172.1 GCA_019244055.1 Acidobacteriaceae bacterium
CGTCGCGGGTACGGCTCGTCGAATGTCTTCCACTCTGCTGCCAATCTTGCCCGCATTCCGACTGTTGTGGTCGATGAAGAAACGTTGGATCGTGCTGGTCCTGGCTTTTTGTAGCTCTTCTAGCGTGGGCCAGCGCTCGAGAAAATCCTCGGCAATCTGCGAACTCATGTCGCAAAACCAGTTCGCTTATTCGTCGGCTACTCGGGGACTCGGTGTATCACGGCCTCGAGAGGCTGAAACTTGCTGGATGAGATTTCCACAGTAATCGCGCAATTTGCGGTTACCGGCCTGGGGGCATCCTGTGAGAATGTGGGCGAATTACTGAGAATCGCGTTCCGCAGGTTGTACTCAAGCACGCCCTGAATTTCTGGTCGAAGATTCTCGATATGGAATGGCACGAACACTCAACGAGCACATGTTCTATCGATTTGGATCGACGGCACGGCCGATTTCACAAACGGCGCTGCTGGCGTCCTTAAGCATGGCAAGCCGATCGCGCGAGGTATCCAAAGCTCCGGAATCGTGGGGATAGAGATTCCAGATATGAGCTGACTCCGCAGGAATGGTACGCCGTCTCGGTGCATAAACTGGGCCAGTTGTTGGGATTGCGTCACAATTCCAGCGCGTTCGGGGCGATCAAGCACTGGACGTAACGGACATTGCGGCACTTTCAGCGGTGCACCGAATGAGAACTGGCTCCAGCCGTAAACCTGCGTCCCCCGGGCACGTATAGTGCCTGAGCCTCTTATTCGGTGGCGATTTGTTTCCTTATACTGATCGCGCGGGGGATATATCGGAGAATTGGCAATTCCCGTGCTCTGAGTCAAGCCAATTTGACAGATTGGGGGAAAACGCAAATAGATGACCGAGCGGCGGCACGAAGTGCGCGCACGGAATAGGAAAGCATTCTCCATTTCATGGAAGGATACGTTCGGAATTACGCATTCCGCCGAGGTACAGGCCGTGAACTCGTCGAAGTCTGGCCTGGCTTTCCGTTGCCCCGCAGAGCTGCCCGTGGAAACTGTCGTTTACATCGAGGCTCACGAGGCGTTCACTGCCGGCTACAGCCTAGTGCGGCACTGCAGGCGAGAGGGCGAGGGCTATATCGTCGGCGTGGAACTTGACGAAAACGCCAAGTCCTCTGCCGCAGGTTCAGAGGCCCAGAACTACTATGACCTTCTTCAGATCAGCCCTAGCGCACAGGCGGGTACCATTCATCGTGTTTTCCGCTACCTGGCGGGACGATATCACCCGGATAATCCTGAGACGAGCGATCCGGAACGGTTTCTCCTTCTGAATCGTGCTTACAAGGTTCTGTCGGACCCGCAGCGGCGGGCGGCTTACGATGCGGAGTTGAACCGCACACGCAAACACCCCAGCCCGGCATTCGACGGGGTCGATTTTCTGGATGGAGTCGAAGGTGAACTCAACCGCAGACTAGCGATCCTGGCGCTTCTCTACAGAAAGTGCCGCGCGAATGTGAACGACCCTCGTATTTCGCTTCTCGAACTCGAGGCGCAGATGGGCTTTCCCAGAGAGTACCTTGACTTCACGACCTGGTATCTCCGGAACAAGAAGTACATCCTCAGGGAGGACAATTCGGACTTCTCGCTTACGGTAAATGGTGTGGATTTCGTGGAAGAGAACTATGATAAGCTTCCGCTGCTCAGGAAGCTGCTGAGCGGCGGTATAGCTCCGAACTTTCCGAGCAAATCGGTTCAAGAGGAATCCGAAGAAGCCTCAAGGCCCAGCACACCTCTAATCCTCCCGGCCGAGAGCGAACCGGCCGATTCCGAGTCCATTCCAGGCGAGGTGTCTCCAAGGCCAATGTCATGACTGCCGCCAGCAAAGAAAGCTAAGCTCGCGGTTAGGCAGGCTTAGCCTTTTCCGAGTCTCTTTTTGGCTTCGTGGGCGAACTTTGAATCCGGCGCGATCTCCAAAACCCTGCGATAGGCGGTTTTGGCCGCCTCCTGGTTTCTTAGCTTTTCTTCCACTTCGCCGATCTTGAAAAAAGCCTCAGCATTGCGCGGATTGTACTTGGTTGCTCTCTCATAACGGCCAAGCGCCGCGTGATACCCGCGTGACCCTTGTTTCATGTAGAAGTTGCCCACTCTGACGTTACGGTCGGACTCGAGCGGATTTAGAACGAACTTCTCCGGAGCGACGGATTCGTCTTCTTCCGGAGGGTTACTTTCATCGGATGGCTCGCCCTGCTGTTGCGCCGGTTTCTGTTGAGTCTGCTGCGCTGAACCGGGTGTTTGCCGCGCGGGAGCGACTACTGAAAATACGCCGAACAGACAGGCGCTTAGGAGCGTCCTGCGTGTCACAATCAGATTATAAGCTGTTAATGGACCGTGATGAGACTGCACACGTCAGCCGGACTACAACTCAACTCCGCGAAAAAGTAGCACAACTTCCTGTCCTTCCGGGCGTTTATCTCTACAAAGACGAAGCCGGAACTATTCTCTACGTTGGCAAAGCGAAAAATCTTCGCAGCCGTGTCCGCAGCTACTTCAGCGAAGACCGGCTGGCGGAAGCCAAGACGGGAACTCTGATCGCGGATGCGCGAGACATCGACTTCATTCAAGTCGACAACAACAAGGAAGCGCTTGCTCTCGAAAACAACTTAATCAAGCGATACAAACCGCGGTTCAATGTCTTACTTCGCGACGACAAGACATTTCCATACGTGAAGCTAACCAATGAGAGATATCCTCGCGTTTACGTGACCCGGCGTATTCTCAAGGACGGAGCCGGGTATTACGGCCCTTTCTTCCCCGGTAATCTGGCGCATCGCCTTGTCCATTTCATTCACAGGCACTTCAAAGTTCCCTCTTGCAAGATTGATCTAGAGCGGAAGCACACCCATCCGTGCCTCGAATACCACATCCATCGTTGCCTTGGACCTTGTACACCCGGATTAACAACGGACGAAGCATACGCGGCTGCGGTCCGCGACGTGCGCCTGTTTCTAGAAGGCCGTCACCGCGATCTGGCAAACGGGCTCGAGAAGCGGATGAATGTGGCGGCGGAGGAGATGCGGTTTGAGGAGGCGGCCAGCCTGCGGAATCTCGTCACGACGGTTCGAGAAATGGAACAGAAGCAGAAGATGGCGGCCGTGGAAGGCGGAGACACAGACATTTTTGCGTACCATGCCGAACCCCCATTGGTCGCCGTAAATTTGTTCCATCTGCGGAAGGGAAAAATCGTCGACCGGCGCGAGTTCTTCTGGGAAGATCAAACTGATTTCGAACCATCAGAGTTTTTTGAGGCACTCTTGAGCCGCGTCTATCTGGGAAGTCAATATATCCCGGCTACTATTCACGTGCCCGCGGATTTCGAAAACCGACAAACGTTACAGGAACTTCTATCCGAGATGCGGAGAAGGCCGGTGGAGATCGCGACCCCGCAGCGCGGTACGAAAAAGGCGCTGCTAGCGCTAGTAGAGACCAACGCGAAGCACAGCTTCGATCAGCGATTCCGCGTGATGAAGCCATCGTCCAAGGCGATCCAGGAAGCATTGCAGGAGGCTTTGAACCTGCCTGGCGCTCCGCAGCGCATCGAGTGCTTTGACATTTCGCACATCCAGGGAACCGACAAAGTCGCAAGCATGGTGGTTTGGGAAGACGGGAAGATGAAGAAATCCGATTACCGGAAGTTCATCATTCGCACAGTCGTGGGAAATGACGACTTTGCTTCCATGCGCGAAGTGATTACACGCCGCTATTCAAAGCTGCAGCAGGAGAATCAACCCTTTCCTGGACTCGTGATTGTCGACGGCGGCTTAGGGCAACTACATGCTGCAGCCCAAGCTCTTGAGGAAATCGGAGTGACGCTCCAGCCGCTTGCTTCAATCGCGAAGCGCGAAGAATGGATCTATGTGTACGGGCAGGAGGACGAGCCGATTATCCTCGACAAGTTCTCGCCCATTCTTCATTTGGTGCAGACGATTCGCGATGAAGCGCACCGGTTCGCGGTGACATTTCACCGAACGCGGCGCAATGCGCAAAGGCTTACCTCTGAATTGCACGAGATTCCGGGAATCGGGCCGAAAACGGTTGAGAAACTGCTTCGCACATTCGGAAGTCTCGAGCGCGTGCGGCACGCGTCCGCGGAGGAACTAGCGAAGGTTGTGGGGACGGCGTGTGCGAACCGGCTCATTCGTCACTTCGCCAGCAACGTGACCCGTTCGCCCCTTGTGCAGATCGAGAAGTCACAAACGGGTGAGGAGAGCAGTAAGCAGAGCAACCCGTTGGGGAATGCAGTCGATCAGAATACTCTCGTTGACGGCGTGAGCGCCTTCGCCGATTCCGCCAAGACCGTCTAGCGTCGGCACGCCGAGCGCCGCAGTAAAGTTTCCGTCCGACCCACCGCCCGTTGACGATTCCTCCAGTTTCAATTCGAGTTCAGCAGCAATGTTCTGCGCTTGTGCGAATAGCTGCGCGATTCCTGCCGTACGCTCCATCGGCGGACGATTCAGTCCGCCTTCCACGCGAATTTGACAACGCTTATCGACTGGTTTCAACGCACGAAATTTTTGATCCACCGCGGCAGCGTCTCTGGAGCGCGCGATGCGCACATCGACATCGATTCGCGCTTCGGCAGCAATCACATTTGTACGGGTTCCGCCGCTGATAACGCCGGGATTGACAGTAATGCCGCGTTCGAGGTTTGTAAATTGAGCGATCTTCTCAATCTGGCGCGCCGCTTCGAGGATTGCGCTCGCGCCATTGCTGAAATCAACACCGGCGTGCGCAGCGCGCCCTTCGACGGAAACGGTGTAATTTCTTACCCCTTTCCTCGCCGTTTTCAATTTACCGGTCAATCCGGTTCCGGGCTCCACAACGAGAACGCAATTGCTGCGCTTTGCCTCGGCTTCCGTGACGGCGCGCGATGTCTTGCTGCCCGTCTCTTCATCGGAAACAACCAGGAGGACGATTTTGCGGCGGACCGGAATATCGAGATCACGGAGAGCACGCATGGCGTAAATGAAAAACGCCAGCCCCGATTTCATGTCAAGCACGCCAGGCCCATAGAGCCGTCCGGCGCGGCGGCGAAACGGCATGGAGCGGATTGTGCCCGCCGGCCAGACAGTATCGGAGTGGCCAATGCCAAGAATCTGCTCGCGCACTTGCTTTCCAGGCAGCTTAAACTCCAGGCGCAAATGCTTTCCTGAATCAGAGGACTGGATAGTTTTGGCTTTCGCGATGTCGCGGGACTGATCGGCCAAAAGGTCCACAAACCGGTTCACGTGGACAGGCGAGTCGCTCGGCGATTCGCATTCGACGCAGCTTTTAATGAACGCGATGATTTCTGTTTGTTTGCTTCGAGCGTGACGAACGTATGGATGCATTCGGCTTGTATAATCGAGGTTCCCATGACATCGTTAGATGTTCAAGAGATCTCAGCCGTCCTGCCGCACCGGTTTCCATTTTTGATGGTGGACCGAATCGTAGAAATCGACGGCGATCGGATTGTCGGGCTGAAGAATGTCACCGTGAACGAGCCGCATTTCAACGGTCACTTTCCGGGATATCCTGTGATGCCTGGAGTGCTCATCATCGAGGCTATGGCCCAGGTTTCCGGCATTTTGGTTGGGAGCATGGCGCCCCACACGCGCGGCCGCATCATGTTTCTGGCGTCAATAGAGAACGCAAAGTTCCGGAAGCCGGTAGTGCCGGGAGATCAATTGCTTATCGAGATGAAGATGCTGCGGTTGAAGCACAGCGCGGCCAAAATCCACGGCGTGGCGAAGGTGGACGGGACGGTGGCGGCCGAGGCGACTCTGATGTGTACTCTGACCGACAGGGTGGCGGGAGGGCAGCCTGCCGCTGTCGCCGAGCCCCTGATGGTGTGAGGCCGCAACCGTAACGGATGGCGATTCACCCGACCGCAATCGTCGATCCCGACGCGCACATCTCTCGAGAAGCCGAAATTGGGCCGTACTGCGTGATCGGCAGCGGCGTGACGATTGACGCGCGGACGCGGCTGATAGCTCACGTATACCTCGAAGGGAAGCTGACCGTGGGCAAAGATAACCTCTTTTATCCGCACTCGACGTGTGGTGTTGCTCCACAGGATAGGAAGTATAAAGGCGAACCTTCGGAGACGCGGATCGGGGATCGCAACACGATTCGTGAATGCGTAACGATTCATCGCGGAACCGAAGGCGGCGGCTTGGTGACCGCGATCGGTGATGACAACCTCGTGATGGCGTATGTACATGTGGCGCACGACGTGATTATTCACAACCGCACGATTCTGGCAAACGGCGTCACGTTTGCCGGCCACGTGACGGTAGAGGATTACGCGAATATCGGGGGGCTTTGCGCGATCCACCAGTTCTGCCGCATTGGCCGGCACGCGATCGTGGGAAGTTATAGCGTAATCAAGCAAAACGTACTGCCCTACTCGATCACCGCATCGGCTCATGCAGTGGAAGTTTTCGGCGCGAATCGAATCGGAATGGAGCGCCAGGGATTCCAAGCGGATTCGATCGAACCCTTGCAGAATGCGTTCCGAATACTGACGCGAGCGAATCTGAATACTACGCAGGCACTGGCTCGTATTGAGGAAGAGATTCCGCAAACAGAGCAGGTTCGCGAGTTGATCGAGTTCATCCAGCGTTCGCCGCGTGGGTTTATCAAATAGTGGATTCTTGAAGTAAAGAATGCGATATGGGCTAATCGCCGGAAACGGACGTTTTCCGCTGCTGGCGCTGGAAACAGCGCGCCGCGAAGGACATGACGTGGTAGTGGTCGCGATTGAGAACGAGGCGGGACCTGAGATCGCGAACTTTGCGTCCTCTGTGCATTGGATCAATATCGGGCAGCTCGGGAAGTTGATCGAGATTTTCAAGCGTGAACAAATCTCCGAAGTAATGATGACCGGGCAGGTCAAACACGTGAGCCTGTTCTCGTCGATCAAGCCGGACTGGCGATTGCTGAAGCTGCTTACATCTTTAAAAGAGAAGAACACGGCGGCGCTGATCGGGGGACTGCAACGAGTATTGGAAGAAGAAGGGATCACGCTGGCGGATTCGACGAGTCTGCTGAAGCCGCTGCTCGCACCAGAAGGAGTTCTGACGCGACGGAAACCCGACAAAGAGGAGGAAGCCGATATCCGCTACGGAAGGCGGCTTGCAACGATGCTGGCATCCGCTGATATCGGGCAGAGCGTCGCAATTAGCGAGAAGGCGTGTGTCGCTGCGGAAGCGATGGAAGGAACAGATGCGATGCTGCGGCGCGCGGCATTGCTCGCGAATGGCAAGCCACTACGGTTGGTGAAGGCTTCGCGGGGACGCGCGCATCTGTTGTTCGACGTGCCGGTTACCGGTTTGACCACGATTGAAACCATGCTGGAAACGAAGACGACGGCCATGGCGGTGGATGCCGGACGCACGCTTCTATTGGATAAGGAGCAGATGGTCGAACGGGCCAATGGAGCCGGGCTAGCGATTGTTGCGTACCCGCCCCTGGAGAGCACGGCGCAATGACCGCGGTTCGAGCAGCGGTGATCGGGGCGGGTTCGTTCGGCCAGAACCACATTCGGATCATCGATCAGCTCAAGGATGTGACACTGGCCGCGATCGTGGATACGGATATCGAGAAGGCGCGCCAGGCCGCTTGGCAGCATCGATCGCAGGCGTTCGGCAACGTCGAGGAGGCGATGGGTTTGTTTGACGCCGCGATTGTGGCGACGCCGACGGTGACGCACGATCGAATCGCGACACGATTGCTGCAGGCCGGAATTGACGTTCTGGTCGAGAAGCCCATTGCGGAGTCAGCGGTCCTGGGCGAACGGCTGGCGCGGCTGGCGCGCGAATGCGGACGAGTGCTGCAGGTGGGCCACCTCGAACGCTTCAACCCGGCGGTAATTGCACTCGAAAAGGCGCTTACGATTCCACTATTCTTCGAAGTACACCGGCTGAGCGTTTTTTCGCCGCGAAGCCTGGACATTGATGTCGTGCTGGATCTCATGATCCACGATCTGGACATCGTGCTCAGTTTCACGAAGGAATTGCCGGCGGACATCCAAGCGGCGGGGATCTCAGTGCTTTCGCCGAAAGTAGATATTGCGAATGTGCGGCTCTCGTTTTCGAGCGGATGTGTGGCGAATGTAACTGCAAGTCGTGTTTCGACCGAGAAAGTCAGGAAGTTGCGATTATTTCAACCGGGCGAGTATATCTCCGTCGATTATCAGCGCCGCGAGGCGATTCGACTGGCGGTGAAACCGGTCAGTCATTCACCGACGCCTCGGGTTGACTTTGAGCCGCTTACGGTGCAAAAAGACGAGCCGCTCAAGCTGGAGTTGGAAGGCTTCTTCGATGCAGTGCGGAGCCGCACGCTGGCGCGTGTCGATGCGCTGCAGGCATCTAATGCGCTTCGGGTGGCGGAGTCAATCCTTGATAAAATTAAGGAACACGCAGACTTAGTCTCAGAAACTTTGCGTCAAAAGGCTTGAGTTTCCCGGCACCAGCGGCAACTTTGTACTCTGTTGCAGCGTCGTTTCCTTCCGAAGCAGCATGATCACCCTTACTTTGAGCGAAGCGGGAGAGCACCGCTGGGCGCCACCAGTGTTGCCGCCATCGCCGAGGGAACTGAACTTACTGCTCCAATGGCCGGAACGGACGAAACCACAATGGCTAGCTATTATCGGTGCGTCCATTGCGCTGCACGTAATCCTGTTTTCGATCGCAATCAACATCCCGAGCGTCGTTGGGCAACGCGTGCCGGAGGAGGTCGCGATTGAGCATCACGTTCCGCTGTATCTACCGCCGCAGGTGATGACGCAGAAAGAGCCGAACCGGCGACCGCTTTCCAAGCAGATTGACCTCGCGGACCTGATGCCTTCGCGAGAACAGCAGGCGCAGCGAGCGCAAGCGCGGCCAAGCGTCAAACGGTTCGAACTGCCGAAGCAGAGGGTGGCAGAATCGGTGAAAAGCGCTCCGCAGATTCTGCCGCAAGCCCCCGCGATCGCGATGAATCAGACACCGGAACCGCTCCCGCTGGGATCTCCAAACGGGATCATCGCTCCGCCACGGCCGGCGCCTTCGACGGGACCGTTCCAGAACGTAGGAAGCGAGCAGCCGCCGCCAACCACTCATCCGAAACTCGCGCCACCGAATACCACGGTCCAGGCCGCGATCAATGGACTAACACAGAATGCAAATGGAAGCCATTTGATTATCAGCGACGACAATGCTTCCGAGCCGATGCCATCCGCGCCGGGATCCGTTGGACAAGCGGCAGCGCAACATGCGGCAGTAGAGCTGCAGAGTGATCCGCAAGGCGCGGATTTCAAACAATACTTACGGCAGATCCTGATAATTGTGCGCGGCAACTGGCGGCGCGTGATTCCTGAGAGCGCGCGAATGGGTCAATTGCGCGGGAGAACCGTCATTGAGTTCATAATTAACCGTGACGGTGGCATTCCGAAGCTGGTCACCGCGGATTCATCCGGATCAGACCCGCTGGACAGAGCCGCGGTTGCGGGCCTCAGCATGTCGAACCCTCTTCCGCCATTACCGGCGGACTTCAAGGGTTTTCAGATTCGGCTCGCATTCTCTTTCGCCTACAACATGCCGTCGCAATGATGCAATCACAACCATCGCGGGGCATGATCGGTTTGCGAACTGCGCTGATTCTGTATGCGCTGTTAGTCACGGCCGCGTACTTCACGCTCAAAGGAGTCGCGCTTGCCATCGCGGTGGTTATCGTATTGGCGCTGGCGGCGAAGTCCATCGTGCATCATCTGCGCGGCCGCATCGAGTAGGGAAGCTTGCCACCGGGTGGTGCAAATCCACCATCGCGGTGCTTTGCAGCCGTCCGAATTGATACAACCCTTTTTATCTTCAAATACTTGGGCGGGTCTCCGAGTGGCGAAACGCGTGCACAGGTAAGTTCGTCGGAAGTATTGAGGGCTATGCCATCCAATCACATTCATACGCTCCCAACTGCAGGCCGTTATCTGTTGACAGCGGTAGTGGCAGCATCGGTGGCTTTCGCGCAGAGTTCTGCGCCCGTACCAACCTATTCAGATCAACCGCCGACCACGAATCCGAACGGCGGCTGGAAACGCGTAGGAGACGCGAGCGCGCAGAATCAAGCGCCGGACCCGAATAGTAACGGACCCACCTACAACGCGAACGGATATCCGGAGTACGGGCAGGATCCGCCATATGGGCAGAACCCTAGCGATCCGAACCAGGCGCCTCCGCCCGCGTCGAATCCGCCTAACGCGCAGCCTGAATATCAGCAACCCAATGCGCCACAGGGCGGCTATGGACAACCCGGCTATGGACAGACACCGTACGGGCAGCAGTCTGGAAATCAGAGTTACCCGCCTGCGAGGTATCAGGCTCCTCCGCCTGTGCCGAGATCATTGACGATTCAGCAAGGAACTTATGTGACCGTGCGGGTGAACCAGATGCTTTCGTCCGCAAAGAACCAGCAGGGTGATGCATTCACGGCCACGCTGACTCAGCCGCTGGTAGTGAACGGAGTAGTTGTTGCGGAACCAGGGCAGACCCTGGGCGGCCGCGTGGTGATGGTCCAGAAGCACAGCACAAGCAATGCAGCGAAGCTCGGTGTTCAGCTTACGAACCTCACGCTGGTTGACGGGCAACAGGTGCCGATCATCTCGCAGTTCATCAGCCGGCAGGGCGGAACAACGCCGGGCGGCGCGGAAGCCGGCACCGTAATTGCAACCACCGGTCTGGGAGCGGCGATTGGCGCGGCGGCCGGTTGGGGAACAGGCGCGGCGATTGGAGCAGGAGCGGGAGCTGTGGCTGGCTTGATTGGAGTGGTGGTCACGCACAATCATCCAAGCGTCATCTATCCCGAACAGGTTCTGACCTTCCGGTTGGAGGCACCAGTCACGATTTCGACGGCGAATTCGCCGCAAGCATTTCGGTATGTAGAGCCAGGCGAGTATGATCGGCCACCCAGCAACGGACCTGGATATGGCCCCGGCTATGCGACTGGGCCGGCACCTGCTCCTGACTACTACGCCTATGCATATGGGTATCCATATCCGTACCCCTACTACTACCCGTATTGGGGGCCATCGTTTGCCTTTTACTACGGCCCGGGATATTGGTGGGGCGGTCGTTGTTATTACGGGCGTTATTACGGGCCATATCGCGGGTACGGCGGATGGAACGTTCACGGCTACGTGGGCGGACGTGCGGTCGAGAGTCACGGCACTTATGGCGGTGGACATGTCAGCGGCAGTGCCTCAGCGCACAGCGCGGGTGGCGGTGGACACCGATAAAGTTTAAGGCAGCATCATTGGTTGTGGCCCGGAAGCGAAAGCTTCCGGGCTTTCTTGTTAGAAGCGGCCACTGCGCCACAGGGCACCCCGCGCGGTTCTGTTCTGCCAAACGAACTTCGATTTTGGGTTCGTGAGAGAGAGCACCCGCCAAAACGGCTGTCCACAACGTTGGCGAATCAGGCGGTTTATTTTCGAGAGTCGAATCAGACGCTTAGACCCGTTTTCGATTCCGCAACCGCTTCAAAGTGATCAGGTAATGCTTTTTGCTATAGCGAGACGAGCCGAAAGCGCCCAGTACGCGCTTGAAGATGCCGGTTACAACGGGAAGAGGGTTGGCTATCAATAGCGTTCCGGCGGCCGCCCCGATAATGATGAGAGCTTCGGAGGGCTGCAGCAGGACCTGGAGATTCCCCTTCTCCATCAGATAACCGCCTACAATCGCTCCTACTACGACCAGGATGCCGACGATTGAAAACATTCTTTGGCTTTTCCTCTGAGGACTTATCGGAGTAAAACGCTGGACTAAGCTGCCATTTCCCACTGGAATTCTGTGCGTGGCCGTGCTTGAAATCATTGCCTAGGCCCAGGAAAATGCGAGAGTACTCAAGAATCTCAGCCATTCAAGCGATAGAGCAATTGAGGAAGCAAACTTGTCAGATCATACTCGTTATCACGAGGCATACGTGGAAGGCAGTGTTCTGAGCGGCAATCCCATACATCTAGTGGTGTTGATGTACGAAGCCGCCGTCGCCTCGGCTCGCGATGCGAGGCACGAATTCGACGCCGGTCACCGGAACGCCGGCTCGTCCGCGGTAAGCAAGTGTTCCAGAATCATCACCCAGCTTTCCCTATCCCTCAATCACCAGAAGGGTGGCGAAATCAGTCAGAATCTCAAGCGGTTATATGCCTACATGCAGCGGCAGCTCTCTGAGGCGCACGCTTCTTATAGGAGCGACAAGCTAGCCGAAGTAGAGCGGCTCCTCTCGACATTGCTCGAAGCCTGGTCGGCTTTGGCCTCCTCTGAAGCATCGGTTTCTGCGCTGGAAGCTGCTTCTTCGTACATTTCTAATGGAGATTCCGCTTGCGCTTACGGCGACTATTTCGCGGGATGGGAGAATCCCGAGCTTGCGGTTACGTTCTGAGCCGCAGCGGCTTTCGTCAGATTGCTTTCGATCATTTTCGCCAGACCGATTCCGCCGCCGGCCGCGAGAGCGGAGGCGAACTGAGTTTCCGCCATTGATTCAGCGGAGTCGCTGGCGTCGCTGTCTCCGCTCCCCAACCATCCATCGGAACTCGATTCACGCACCGATTTAAGCATTTCCCCAATCATCAAAGCCTCGAACTGCTGTGCGGCGTCATGTATCTTCGCAGGTTTTTTCTGGATCAGTTCCGCAGGCCCGGCGAGCACGGAGGTGGTGGCATCCAGGTTTGTCATCCCGATCTCTAAATAACCTCCAGCTCGGCGTCCAATGCTCCGGCGGCGCGGAGGCTCTCGAGAATTGCAATTACATCGCGTGTCGTCGACCCGATGGAGGCAAGAGCTCTTACCAGTTCTTCCACCGTGGCCCCATTCTGCAGGACAAGGTTCTTGGACTTCTCGTCTTTTGCGGTTACCGTAGTCTGCGGCGCCACCGTTCCCGGCGCGCTGGAGAACGGGGCATTTGGCACCGGAATCAATTCCGTCTGAATCTCCACAGTCAAGTTCCCGTGCATGACTGCTACCGGAGCTATCCTCACGTTGTTCCCCAACACAACCGTACCCGTCCGCTCATTGATGACAACTTTCGCGATCGTGTCGGGCTGTACATCCACGCTCTCTAATTCCGCCACAAATTCCGTCGGCTGAGCCGCATACTTAGCAGGAATGGCGACGGTCACCAGCCCTGCGTTATCGGCATGAGCGATTGCGCCGTTCCCAGCAAAATGCCGGTTCACAGCGTCTGAGATTCGGGCCGAAGTGGTGAAATCTGCTTCCTTGAGCTGCAGTTTGATCGAGTTTCCCAGAGGAACCGAAGGGGCGAGGTGCTCCACCGAGACCCCGTTCGGGATACGTCCGACGGTCGGATGATTGACCGTTTGAGAATTCGCTGCTCGCCCAGCCAGGAAACCACCGGTCACGACCGGCCCTTGCACGGTCGCGTACACCTGCCCGTTTACACCGCGCAGCGTAGTCAGAACGAGCAATCCACCCTGCAAGTTCGTCGCATCTCCGATTGCTGCCACTGTCGCATCGATGTTGCTTCCCGGTTGTGCATATGCGGGAAGAGTCGCGGTCACGATCACGGCTGCGGTGTTCTTGACCGTGATGAGCGTGGGCGAAACACTCACGCCCATTCGCAGCAGCAGGTTCGTCAGGCTTTGCGCAGAGAACATGGTTTGCTGGCGATCTCCGGTTCCATTCAATCCAACCACCAGGCCGTAGCCGACTAGCTGATTCGTTCGCACGCCTTCGATCGTGACCAGATCCTTGAGGCGTACGCCGTGCTCTTCCGCGGACTGGCCGACGGCCCCGCATAGCAAAAGGAAAATCGGAAGGATAGGCCGCATGTATTCGCTTCAGAACGGCAATAATCCGAGGAGAAGCCTGTAAAGGAAGTTTGGCCGGTGGACCACATCGTTAACCACTCCCTTGCCGTTGATCTCCAACTCCATCTGCGCCACATTCCCCGATTGCACAGTGTTCGTATTCGAAAGATCAGTTGGCCGAACGACGCCCCTGAGCGTAACCACCTGGTTCTCGGAGTTGACGAGAACACTCTTGGTGCCCTCGATCACGAGATATCCATTTGGAAGAACGTCTATAACGCGTGCGGTGATGGTGGTCGTTAAAGTGGTCTGTCGCGAAGTCGTTCCTTGGCCATTCAGCGAAGTAGCCGAGTTCGTATTCAGCAGATTAGCTAGAGCACCCGCCGCCGGCAACTGCCGGGCAGCCGCCGTAATCGCCGCATTCGCGCTGGACGCGCGGCTGGTCTTCGTTGTACCGGTCGCAACAGCGGAGGCTTGTTCGTTAACTGCAATAGTAACGATATCGTCGATGCTGCGTGCCCGGACATCGGCCGCAAGGTCGGCTAGCGGCGCTGGGGATCCCAATAGCGAGCCCGGGCTCTCAGAAGGCATTGAGGCCGCTCTGCGATGTGCCTCCTCCACGTATTGCTCGAGAGGGCTTTTCTGCTTCTGGTCTTGCTGCTTCTTGTTCGGCTTCTGATGATCCGCGACCAACAGCAGCGGCGCGGCGGCAAGCAGCCCGAGCACGATCAGTAGCCGGCTCATGATTTTCCCTCGGCCACCAACCCGAAGAATCCGCCTGGGACGACTGCGACGACATCCTTCTTTTCCACTCTTCCGCGAAAGGTTTTGCCCGATCGAGGATTCCGTAACGTGATGATGTCGCCGCGGCGGCCGTCCTGTTCAGCGACTCCCTGCGCCTCTATCACGGCCGCGCCCGACTGGGCGATAACGCTGACGGTATCTCCACGTACTACTTCGCGAGGAGGCTCGAGCATCCACGCACAGATTGGGGTCCCGGCAGCTATGTCCCTTCGGGCCGTCATCCCGGCGATCTTGGACATGTCGCTAACACACTCTTCGCGCGGCGGTGCTCCCGTGTACACTTGTTCCCGGAGCTGTTCGCTCTTGAGCGCATCTCCAAAATGCACAGCGGACGCCGCGATCACCCGCTTTTCGGCAATCGTGATTCGGACTCGCGCCCAAATTGGAAAGCGCCGCGACCCAGCGTATGCGACATAGCCTCGCCATAACGCTCCGGACGGGGAATTACTGCCCAAACCGGAGTAGGGAAACACGACTGTTCCTTCAGGCACAGGGGCCAAGCTCTGCTCAAGAATCTCTACTTGCGGTTCGCGGCCGGCCAAAGTGGATTTCATCGCGGCCTCCAGCACGTCCGGACTGAGCGCGTTTAGTTTCCAGGAAAAGCAAATGTCGCCCGTTATTTCGGCGTTCAGGCGATTCGCAATCGCCAGCCTCCGCAACTCGGCGGGATGGAAGATGCGGACCTGTCCGGGAAACGGCGCCGGGCTGATCTTTGTGTCCGCTAGCAGCCCGCTAAAGGCCGGCAGCGCATCCGCCAAATCGCTTCCCTGGATCCAATCCGAAGCAATCGAGTGGCACGCGACAGGTTGCATCAACACCGCCAAAAGGACTACGAGCATCACTGTGTAATCTGATTGATCTGCTGATACATCTCATCCGCTGCCTTGACCACGCGAGAATTCGCTTCATAGGCGCGCTGGCTCTGAATGAGATTGACGAACTCTGAGACCACGTCGACGTTCGACTGCTCCGTATAGCCTTGCAGCAGAGTGCCCAGTCCTTCGGGGCCACCCGGATTGGCGACTTGCGGATCTCCCGAGGCATCGGTTGCCGTATACAGATTGTTTCCGATGCTATTCAACCCTGCCGGATTCTGGAAGTTCGCAAGCTGAATCTGCCCCGCCTTTTGGGTTGCAGTTTGACCGGGCGTGCTGAAACTGACAGTGCCGTCCTGGGCGATTGTGACGTTCTGAGCATTATTCGGAATCGTGATTTGCGGTTGCAGAGGATTTCCGCTAGAATCCACGACGTTTCCATTTCGATCCAACTGAAACGATCCGGCCCGAGTGTAGGCGAGGTCTCCGGAAGGCTGCCTGATCTGGAAAAATCCTTGTCCTTGGATGGCCAGATCGAGCGGATTACTCGTCTGGGTGAGGGCGCCTTCCGCAAAGATGATCTCGTTAGAAGCGGCGCGGGTTCCGAGCCCGAGCTGTAGTCCTGCCGGAATCGTAGTCTGCTGGCCCGACGATGCACCCGGCTGAATCATGCTCTGATAGATCAGATCCTGAAACTGAGCTCGACGCATTTTGAAACCTGCCGTATTGGCGTTGGCCAGGTTGTTAGCGATGTTATCGACGTTTAACTGCTGAGCGGTCATCCCGCTGGCAGCGCTGTAAAGAGCGCGTATCATACTTTTCTTCTCTCTTTCTGATCCGTTCCTTCTCTAGGACACGACCTTAGCGACTTCTTCCACCGCCTGGCGGTTCATGTCTGCCCCGATCTTGATCGCGTGTTGCAGCATTTCGAAATGCCGCAAAAGTGAAATCATCCTGGCCGAGGCTTCCGCCGGTCCTGTATTGGACGATTCCAGTTTTCCTTGAGCCACCTGCACACTGGTTGCGGGTGTGGCGGTTACCTGGGGACCCGGAGTCTGAAAAAATCCATCGGGTAGCTTGGTGAGCTGGCTCGGATCATCGAAATTCGCAAGCTCGAGCTGTCCCAGCGGCAGTCCGTCCTGAACCAGTCCTCCATCAGGTGCCACTTCGATCGGATTCGCTGATTGCGTCTGCAGCGTTTGATTGTCAACCAGGCGAACCGGGTAGCCTTCGGCCGTTACGAGCACGCCCTTTGGCGAAATTCTGAATCCGCCGTTTCGTGTGTACAGCGTTCCGTTCGGGCCATTAACAGCGAAGAAGCCTGGGCCTGATAGCGCCAGGTCCGTTGAATTTCCGGTCGGAAGCAGAGTGCCCTGCGAAAAATCCGTCCAGTTCTTTTCGACTACAGGGGAGGCGCCCACCGTTGGGTCTACTCCCGAATCAAGGTCAGGTGAAAAATAGGTGCTGTAGAACTCGCGATCGGCTTTGAAACCGCTCGTCGAAGAGTTGGCGAGATTGTTAGCGAGCATGTCGAGCGAGTCCAGTCGTGACTGAAGCCCACTCGCGGCCGCGGTTGTCAGCGGATCCATGCTGATAAATCAAAGCAACCCGGATGCCAGCCCCAGAAATTCTCTAATTTCGCCTCAAGCGCTTCGATATAGGCAGAAATCGGCGCTTACGCCACTTCGAGAGACAACTCGCAATCGTCGAGTTTCCGACGCGGGACACTCGACCGCTCAATTTTCTGACATCTCCCGCTGAACACTTTCGATGCAATCCATTGGGAAATAACGTTTGGCTCGTCTGGAGCGTGGACTGCAAATGCATCCATCGTGCTGGCTTCGGTATTTGCGCCTCAGGCAAGTCTGCCCTTGCATATGCAAGGCGATGCTCATGCCAAGTCACAGGCTCAAAGCTCGAAAGAAGTGGTTTCCACCTTCCACACACAGCTAGCCGCTCAAATCGATCCCGAGTCCGCGAGTAATGCGGTGCAAGGACCAGCCGATCCTTCCGAAACGCCGGATCTGGTGAGTGGAACAAAAGCAAACACAAATCCGATAACGCCTTTTTTACAATCGAAATCTGCTCCCGGGGGAGAGAGCGCGCCTCAGATCGTCGCAATGGTGGCCGGCAAATCGGCGATTCCACCCAGTCCGGCGATGATCTCGCCTACGCCTCTTCCAAGAACCGCCGGCGGGACTCAACCGGCCCAGAAGGCAGCGCCACGCAACGCACAGCAGGCGCAGTCTGTAGACGAATTGTCGCGATCAGATTCAGCCGCGGAGCTCAACTGTACGACTCCAATTGACCTAACCTCGATTACCTCTCTAAACGCGTTTGCAAACGTCCTCGCACCGACTGCCGATGATCCGTCGCCCAGCAAAGCCGCTTCGGGCATCGATAAATCGGTCAAGAGCGCGGCCATTAAGAGCGGCACACCGGCGGATCTATCCGTTTCGCAACCGCAGAATGCACCTAAAACCGACCAGACAGACTTCGCGTTTGCAGTCCGAGTAAGTACGGACAAGGCGCCCAACCCGAGTCCGCAAGAGAGCGGAGACTCGGTATCCCTACGGCTTGCATCTGGTGAGCGCGGTGCTGCCCCCAGTCAAAACACCCGAGATATATCGAAAGGCGGCACCATTCGCGAAGCTGAATTTCCGCAATCCGAAATTCCTCGCGAAGCAATTTCGTCGATGCAAGGCAGAAAAACGGCCGAGCCGCAAACGATGGGAAGCACAGCCAAAACCGATTCGGAGACACCCGCCCTAACGGCTGATACGGTCAAAATCTTAAATGTCCGGATGAACGCAGACGGCGAACAGCATGTAGCCATTCGCGTCATCGAGCGTTCCGGCGAGATCAGCGTCAGTGTCAGATCCGCGGACCCGGCTTTGACCCGCACCCTGCAGGATCGAATGCCGGAACTGACCAACCGTCTCCAGGATCAGCAACTTCAGGCCGATACCTGGGTGCCCCGCTCGAGTGAATCGGCCAGCTCACGCGACGAAGGCTTTCAATCCCCGCAGGACCAACCTCAGCAATACGACACCGGCGGTAATCGCGGCCGTCGTCAACAACGGCAACCCAGACCCGAGTGGGTCCAGGAACTAGAGAGCATCGCTCCCAATTCTCGTGTATAGGAAGGAATCCTAATGGCATCAATCGGAAACGTAGCTGCGGCGCTGTACCACGCACAGCAGGCAATTAAGACCGGGTCGAGTTCCAGCGCGACCGGAACCGGGTCAAGCAGTTCTTCATCTTCGAACTCTCCAACCGCTGCTGCTGACCCTCTCGCAAATCAAACGACATTTCTCCAGCTCTTGGTTGCGCAGCTTAAAAATCAGAACCCCATGGATCCGATGGACGGCACCACCTTCGTGACTCAGCTTGCTCAGTTTAGCGATCTGGAGCAGAACCTCGCCATGCGGCAGGATCTCGATGCAATCGATAGCAAATACACCGGAAGCTCGTCCGTTTCGAGTAGTGCTGCGGCAAGCTCCGGATCACAGCAGACGAATCAGCCGACACAAACAAATCAGACGTCGCAGTCGAACTCAACGGCTGGCGTGGGCAATTCTAACCAGACAGGGCTGTTTTAGCCGAGGAGAAAAAACATGTCGAGCACATTTTCAGTCGCACTCTCTGCCCTGAAGGCTCAATCCGAAGCTATTGACATTACCGGCAACAATCTAGCCAACATGAACACGGACGGGTTCAAAGGAAGCACCGTTCAATTCAAAGATCTTTTCAGCGAATACTTAGGCGATGACACGGGATTCCAGCTTGGGTTGGGCGTCGGAGCTCCGATTAACACGCAGGTATTTACGCAAGGCGGGATTCAAAGCAGCACGTCGCCTATGTCGGCGGCCATTGAAGGCAACGGCTTTTTTGTGGTCGCCTCGCCCTCGAATCAGCAGCTATACACGCGCGACGGCAATTTCCAAATCAGTTCCAGCGGTGCTCTGCAGACCCAGACAGGAGAGAACGTCCAAGGATGGGTTGCGACAGCGACTGGGATCAACACGAACGCGGCACCCGGAGATATCACTTTGCCGACCGGGACAGTATTGCCGCCTGTCGCAACGAAGAACATGTCCATGAATGCGAACCTCGACGCGACCGGTACGGTCGGGTCGAGCACGGGAACGTTTTCAGTGCCAATTCAAGTCGTCGATTCGCTCGGTGCCACTCACATCTTAACTGCCACTTTTACGAAAAGCGCGACCCCGAATACCTGGACCTATGACGTAACTGTACCGGGCGGCGACCTGATCGGCGGAACGGCTGGAACTCAGGTATCCGTGCTCAGCACCCCGGGAACGCTCACCTTCAACAACGACGGCACGATGAGCCCCACTAACACGAGCCCGGTGCCTATGAGCATCACAAACTTGGCGGACGGGGCGGCGAATCTGAATATCAACTGGAACTTGTTTAACCCAGACGGAAGCGGCATGATCACGCAATATGACGAAACCTCCAATCTCGCTTCCTCGAGCCAGGATGGCGAGCAGGCCGCACAGTTGAATCAGGTGGCGCTTCAGAACGGCGGTCAAGTGGTCGCAAGCTACTCCAATGGGGAGCAAAAAGTAGTCGCGCAACTTGCCCTCGCTGCCATTCAGAATCCCGATTCCCTCCAGAACGTAGGCAATAACAACTTCGCAACCACGACTAACACGGCGACTCCGGCAATAGGCGCGCCTCAGACGGGCGGCAGGGGTCAGATACTGGGTAACTCGATAGAAGGTTCGAACGTGGATATGGCGACCGAATTCACGAACCTGATCGTATACCAGAGCGCATACCAAGCCAGTTCTCGGGTGATCACAACAGCTGATCAGATCACTCAGGACTTGCTGAACCTGATTCACTGATCCGCGGTAACGACCTCTCTAATACCAGTGGAAGCGAACTGATGACGCTGCAAGTGGTGGCCGTCGCCATGGTCCTGATTCTCCTAGGCGCGACACTTTGGCTCCTTCAGCGGCGCGGTATCGCCAATTGGAATGGGCAATTGCTCCGGCGAGCCGGTGCAACGAAGGATATGAGCGTCTTGGAGCGCATGCCGCTTACGCCGAATCACTCGCTCCATCTCGTGCGCGTGTTGGATCGCGCGCTTCTGATTGGCGTTTCGCCCGCTAGCTGCACGCAGCTCGCGGATTTTCCGATCGAGGACGTAGCGTATGGTCCAAACGAAACCGGCGGTTCACGAGGGCAAACGTGACCGGTCCTTTTGTGTCGTTGGCAGCCGGTCCATCCGCCGCCGACGCTCTTTCCTCCATGGGCCTGACAGCTTCGACGTCCGGCCGCGGCCTGACTCTCAGCGTGCCCATGCAGATTGCGCTCGGGCTGACCCTGCTGACTCTGCTGCCCGCCGTGATCATGTGCATCACGCCGTTCTTGCGAATTGCGATTGTTTTGCACTTTCTGCGGCAGGCGCTCGGAACCCAGACCGCGCCCTCGAACCAAGTGCTGATCGGCCTCTCGCTGTTTCTGTCGCTGCTGATCGTTCAGCCGATTTTCTCCGATATCTATACTCACGCCTGGCAGCCTCTCGAAAAAGGCCAAATTACGGCAGAACAGGCGGTTGATCAGGGCTCTGCGCCCTTGCGGAAGTTCCTGGTGCGATTTGCTCGGGACAAAGATATACGACTGTTTGTAGAAATCTCGCATGAGCCACTGCCGCACAATCCGTCAGACATTAGCTTGCGCGTGCTGATACCTGCCTACATTCTTTCCGAGCTCAAAGCCGGCTTCCAGATTGGCGCCGTGCTCTTTCTTCCTTTTCTTGTCATCGACATGGCAGTGGCTTCGGTGACCCTCTCGATCGGCATGATGCAACTGCCTCCCGCCATGATTTCAGCTCCTTTCAAGATCCTGCTCTTTGTTTTGGTGGATGGCTGGAATCTGGTGATTGGGTCGTTGATGAAGAGCTTCTACCAATAAACGCGCAGTTCCAACGCCATGACACCTCAGTTCGCGATTCACACCGTCAGCCAGGGTTTGATGGCTGCATTCTGGATCTGCGGCCCGCTGCTGGCCCTTTCTTTCGCATTGAGCATCGTGATCAATCTGATTCAGATTGCGACCTCCATGCAGGATCCTGTTTTCAGCACGGTTCCGCGCCTTCTCGCGTCTCTGGGCGGGCTCTTGCTCCTGATGCCCTGGATGTTGAACCATGCAGCCGGGTATGCCATCGCCATTCTGGGCGATCTGGCGCGCTATGCACATTGAATGCTGCACCTGTCGCTTGCGACCCTCCTCGCATTCCTGTTAGTCCTGGCGCGAATTTCCGGCGCATTTGTGTTCGTGCCGATGCCGGGCAGGGACGCCGGACCTGCAATGGCCCGAATTGTCATCTCGCTATCCTGCGCGTTCGCGCTTTTCCCACGTTGGCCCGATTTGAACGCGCGTGACATCAGTCTCGGACTGCTTATCGTATGGCTTATCTCCGAACTGGCGATCGGAGTCTCCATTGGACTCGTGGTCGCGTTTCTTTCCGAAGCCTTAATGTTCGGCGCTCAGATAATCGGTCTGCAAGCCGGCTACGGCTACGCATCCGTCGTAGATCCGACCACTCAGGCCGATTCCGACGTGCTCGCCGTGATGATGCAGTTGATTGCCGGACTGCTGTTCTTCACAGCCGGTCTCGATCGATACGTCATTAGAGCCTTCGCCGACAGCCTCGACCGCTATCCGCCAGGCGCCTTTCTGATGAACAAGGATCTTGGGGAAGTCGTAATACGGCTTGGTTCCGGCATCTTCACAGTCGGATTACGGCTGGCGTTTCCCGTGATCGCGCTGTTGTTCATGACCGAGATCGTGCTGGCGCTCGTTGGCAGAGTGAATTCGCAGCTCCACATGGGTATGCACGCGTTTCCGGTAAAGATGTTGGTGACCCTGGCGGTGCTATCGGCCGTGCTGGCTACCGCTCCTCAACTTTACGAGCGGTTTGCGACGGAAGCATTCGGGGCGCTCAGACACACGCTGCTGCCGTGACCCATGGCCTCTCAATCGAGCAGCAAAACCGAGAAAGCCACTCCTGAGCGTCTTCGAAAGGCGCGAGAGCAAGGCCAGTTCCTCACGTCGAGGGTCCTGGTCGGCGGCATTCAATTCCTCGCCTTTCTTCTTGTAATCGAGCAACTTGTCGCTGGCTGGCGGATCACCATAGGTCTGCAATTGAGCGCTATGCTGGACCGGGCACTCCATGAGTCGATCGGCCTCGCTGAATGGACCGCTCTGATCCGCGGCCTTTGCCTCGCGGTCTTCTTACCCGCGGTGAAGGCCGGCGCGATTATCCTCGCGGCTGGCCTGGGGACCCACCTTCTCCTGACGAGAGGTGGATTCAGTTTGCACTTGCTCGCCCCGAATTTCGGCCGCTTCAACTTCGTTTCGAAAATCCGGGAATTGCCTCGTCAGAACCTGAAATCGGTTCTGCAGGCCGCCGTGCTGATTGTGGCGTTGTCTTACGTGCTGTATTCGTTCATGCAGCAGAACGCGAGCCAGTTATTCAGGCTTCCGCTCGAATCCGTCGAAGCTGGAGCTGCGGACGTTGCCTCCTCGGTAACAGCCCTTCTGTGGAAAGCGGCTGGCCTCTTTCTGGTGTTTGGCATCGTGGATGTCGCCCAGCAATACCGCAGGCACACCGCCCAGCTTCGGATGAGTAAGGAGGAAATCAAGGAGGAAAACAAGAGAACTCAGGGTGACCCGCAAATGAGGGCGCGCATTCGCCGCCTCCGCCGCGATCTGCTGCGGCGGCAGATGATGCGGGAAGTGCGGAAGGCGACTGCCGTAATCGTAAATCCAACGCACTTCGCCGTCGCCATCCGTTACGACATGGAAACCATGCTGTGCCCCGTAGTAACTGCCAAGGGCAGAAATTGGCTTGCGCTTCGTATCCGCCAAATTGCCGTAGAAAATCAGGTTCCGATTATCGAGAATCCCCCGCTCGCCCGCGCGCTGTACGAGGCCATTGATGTCGGCCGCACTATCTCACCTGAGTTCTACAAAGCCATCGCCGAGATACTCGCGTACGTGTACAAACTGATGGGCCGTAAATTGCCTATCTAAGCACTTCGACGACCTCTACATGGCCGCGCAATCACAGGCAATTCCTAGGTCAAATGCCGCGAGGCTTATCGGGAAGCTCTCGCTGCCGACCATTGGCGAAATCGCAATTCCTATAGCTGTCCTCGCGATCGTCGTAGCACTCATCACGCCGATTCCGCCATTCCTGCTCGACATCCTGATCGTCCTTGATATCGGCATGTCGGTCATCGTGCTGATGGTCACGATGTACATCCTCAAGCCGGTAGAATTCAGTGTTTTTCCCACAACGCTGCTGCTCTTAACGCTCTTTCGATTGGCCTTGAACGTCAGCTCGGCGCGCCTGATTCTTCTGAACGGCAACAGCGGAACATCCGCGGCCGGATACGTGATCGAGGCCTTTGGCAATTTTGTTGTCGGCGGAAATTACGTCATCGGTGGGGTCATTTTCCTGATCCTCATCGCCATCCAGTACGTTGTCATTAATCACGGTGCGGTCCGTATTTCGGAAGTCGCCGCCCGCTTCACCTTGGACGCGCTGCCCGGCAAACAGATGTCGATCGACGCGGAAATGAACGCGGGGCTCATCGACGAAGCCGAGGCGCGCAAGCGGCGTAAACAGCTCGCAGCGGAAGCCGAATTTTACGGCGCCATGGACGGCGCTTCGCGTTTCACCCAGCGCGATGCCATTGCAAGCATCCTGATCACCGGGATCAATATAGTCGCGGGCTTTCTGATCGGCGTCATGCAACACGGTATGGAATTGAAGCGGGCCCTTCAAACCTACACCGTCTTAACGATCGGCGATGGCCTCGTCACCGTCATTCCCGCGCTCATGATCTCGGTTTCAGGCGGTCTGATAGTCACTCGGGCCACCTCCGATGATCGAGTAGGCCGGGAGTTTCAGAAACAATTGTTCGGCCGGTCCGAGCCCCTCATACTCTCGAGCGGCGTACTTCTGGTGTTGGCCGCCTTTCCAGGTTTGCCGACCATCCCCTTCCTGCTGCTGGGCGGCGGGCTCGGGACGGCCGCCTGGATGCGGCGTAAAAAAATTGACACCGCCGTCAAGAACGAAGCGGCCAAATCGGCTGCTCCGCCGAAAGAAGATCTCGAGTCGCTCTTGCGAGTGGAGCCGGTCTCGGTCGAAGTCGGCCTGGGATTGGCCTCGCTTGTCGCGGGTGGTAAGGGCTCTCCTCTTCTGAAGCGAATCGCCGGTATTCGCCGCCAGTTCGTCACAAACCTCGGATTCCTCCTTCCCCCAGTGCGTGTGAGTGACAATATGTCCCTTCGTTCAAGGGAGTACGTCGTACTGCTGAAAGGCAGCGAAATCGGACGTTACGAGCTTCGCATCGGCAGCGAACTGGCCATTCCGACCCCCAAAGCAGACAAAACTTTCCCCGGTCAGCAGACTCGTGAACCCGCCTTTGGTCTGCCTGCCCTTTGGATTCCCTCAGACCGGGTCGATGCCGCGCGCACTTCGGGCTATACCGTTGTCGACGCGGTCAACGTTATTGGAACTCATCTTTCAGAGCTGGTACGGCAGTATTCGAACGAAATGTTCTCCCGGCAGGACACGAAGCTATTCTGTGACCGCGTCGCTAAGGAAAACCCGAAGCTGATCGAAGATTTGGTTCCGAAAGTGCTTTCGCTTTCTGTAATTCAGAAGGTGCTGCAAAATCTGCTCCGCGAGCGGGTCTCCGTGCGCGATGGAGTTTCCATTCTTGAAGCTCTCAGCGAGGCGGGCGGCACCACGAAGAATCCGGTCCTGCTGACCGAATTTACTCGGCAGTGCATAAGAAGAGCTGTGGTCAAACCCTACTTGAATCAAAAGGGAGAACTGCCGGCCTATTTTCTCGAAGCCGGATCCGAGCAGATGATCGAAACCGCTATCAAGCACTCCGAGCACAACAGCGTTCTCGTGTTATCGCCGCAGTCGGTGCGCGAGATCGCTGCGCGGATCGAGCGAAAGATCGATAATCGCGAAATTCCGGTTGTCCTCCTTACCGGCTCCACCACTCGTTTCTTCTTGCGCCAGATTCTGGAGTCGTCGTTACCGAACGTCTTTCCTTTGTCGCACAACGAAGTGCCATCGGGTGTCAAGATTCTGTCGCTAGGAACCATTTAGAACATGAGGATCAAATCCTATTTCGCCGAATCTGTTCAGATTGCGATCGAAAGGGCGCGCCTCGAGCTCGGACCCGAGGCCATGCTCATGAACTCAAAGCGAACCGAGAAAGACCTGAAACATCTGGGTGAGTTCGAGGTCATCTTCGGCGTCCCCCATCGGCTCGCGGTGAAGTTGAACCGCAGCGCGGAATCTTCAAAAACCTCCCCTGTCGAGGCGCCCGAGCCCCCAAGCTCTCTCGCGCACGAGCTGGCCGATTTGCGCAGGCAGATCGAAAACATGCGCGACTCTGTCGCCTCTCAAGGCAGGCTAAGTGGCCGCGGTAGTATGCGCCATCTTATTCCCCTGATCGAGGATGCTTACTCGGAGCTCACGTCCCAGGAAATGTCTGATGAAATGACGGCGGAGATTGTGGATGCCGTCGAACGGCGAATTTCATCGAGTGAGCCAGGCGGCCAACAATCCGTTTCAGCGCAGAGAGTTGAGGAAGCTCTGGCGGAAGAACTAGCGGACCGCCTTTCCGTTTTTTCGGAATCTCGCGCTTTGAAAGAGCGCGCCATCATGCTGGTCGGCCCCGCGGGAGTTGGTAAGACCACAACTCTAGCCAAGCTGGCGTTGCGGTACGGCATACAATCGCGTACCCCAGTCCAGGTGTTATCGGCCGATACATTGCGTGTCGGCGGCTGGGAGCCACTCGGAACCTACGCTCGCATCGCCGGACTTCCGTTTCAAGCAATCGAGAGCGTGGCCATGCTCCACAAGGCGATCCACGAACACAGCGGAAACAGATTGTTGCTGATCGATACGCCTGGCTTTTCAGGCGCAGATATGGCGGACGCCGAAGAGCTTACGAACTTCGCGTCTCGCGAATCACGGGTTGAAGTGCATCTTGTCCTCCCGGCGAACATTGGTTTCAAGACAGCCTTACGTGTTCGCGAAAGGTTTGCCGGTTTCAAACCGGCCCATCTCGTCCTCACTCACCTCGATGACGGTTGTAGCCCTGGGGCGGTGCTGGAGTTGACGATCCGATTAGGCCTGTCGGTCTCATATCTCTGTTCCGGACAGCAGATTCCGGACGACCTGGCAATCGCGTCGAAAGAGGCCATGATCGACGGCCTCTGCCCGCGCGGTGAGGCGATCGCCGCCGTTTCAGCAGCGTAGGGTCCTGACTCCGATGTATTCCAGCACATCGGCTGATAAGGCTCTCGAAGAACGCGAGGAACTGATCCTTCAGCATCTGCCTCAAGTAAATTGGATCGCCGCTCGCATCCATGAGAAACTGCCGCCCGCAGTGGAACTCGACGACTTGGTCTCCGCCGGCATCGTAGGCCTGCTTGCCGCTATCGACAACTTTGATCCGAGCCGGAACGCCAGTCTGCGGACTTACGCCGAACATCGGATTCGCGGGGCGATTCTCGATAGTATTCGCGGTCTGGACGGCGTTCCCGCGCACAAACGCAAACGGCTGAAAGAGGTGCAGGAAGCGATCGCCAGCGCGGAGCAGAAACTGCAGCGTGTGCCTACCGAGGAAGAAATTGCTCACGAGCTCGGAATCACTCCCGCCGACTACCAGCACTGGACCATTGACTTGCAGGGCGTTTCGCTCGGCAGCCTGGAAGTAATCGAGGATGGCGAGGAAGTCAGCCTGCTCAAGTTCATCAGCGACGAGGCCGCCGAATCGCCGGCCCGGCTCTTTGAACGCGCCGAACTCGAACGAGTGATCTATGAAGGGATTCAAAAAATGCCTGAGAACGAGCGCATGGTTCTCAGCCTTTACTACAAGGAAGAATTGAATCTGCGCGAAATCGCTAGCATCATGGGTCTGCATGTCACGCGGATTTCGCAGCTTCGCGCACAGGGCATGTTGCGGCTGCGCGCTTACATGGAAAGGAAATGGCCCGCCGGAAGGAATGCGGCCTGATGAGCATGATCGAGAGTCTTTGGTGGGTGCCCTTGCCTGTTCTCGTGTACTTATTCTGGTCAGCCAGGGCTGAGGCGCGCCGGATCTCACTTCGCATCACCGAGGAAGCTGATATCTCCGGCCGCCTGGCACGGTTGGAAGCGGGCTTGAACCAGCTCAAGGCTGAGCTGAAAGAGCGCGCCGCTTACTCCGAAAAACCTGTGACGGCGGAGTATTCTCCCGGTACCTGCCCGATAAATCTCAACAAGCGCGGGCAAATTCTCCAGTTACATCGGAGAGGAGATTCTGTTTCGTCTATCGCTCAGATCCTTCATCTCGCGAAGGGCGAGGTCAAGCTCGTCATCAGGGTACATGAGCTATCGACGGCGCCAGAGGTGAAGGATGATTTTTTTCTATAGTTTTCCTGAAAATTGTTCGATAAGACCTCAGAAGCTCGTAGTGTAGGGGACAAAGAAGAAGATGAGAATACAGAGCGATGTCATAGGAGCGCCAAATAATAGTGGCAACTCACAGCCGGTAGATCGCGGTTCGTCGCAATCGCGGTTTTCATCCGAAAGCGCAAGCGGGGATATAGATGTCGTGAACCTTTCGGCAGCGAACTATCTGCTGGCGCAAGCAAAATCCTTAGCGCTCCCATCCCGGGAACCGAAGCTACAGAGCATCGCCGCGCAAGTTCGCAGCGGTACGTACAGCACTGATATTGGCCAGCTCACAAAATCCCTCATTCAAGATCACGTTCGAAGTTGAGAGACATGCAGTCTATGACGATCGCGCTAATAGAAAGGCTTCTGTCCGAAATCGATCATGAGCTTCAAGGCGCCATCCACGAGCTGATCGGCGGGGAGCCGGCCGGCTCGTGGGAGAGGAAGCTTGAAAATGCCGCTGATCTGTTTTTGAAACTGAAAGCGGAATGCGATCCTCTTCCTTCGACGTCCTCCATCAAGGGCGCGCTGAACAGAATCGCGCAGAAAACGCGCGCGGTGGGACAGATGTTGGAGCAAGCAGCAAGATTGCACTGCGGGGCTAGATCGCGGGTCTTTGTTACTTCCGGCGAGTATGCCA